>JBARBL010000069.1:0-10097 GCA_049793015.1 Acidimicrobiales bacterium
CACCATCGGTCTCGGCTCGCCGCCGGTCGTGCAAGGTGACGCCGCGCGCATCGCCGCGCACGTGCGCCAGTGGTCGCTTCCTCGACGAGGGGTGGTGCTGACCTCCAACGCGGCGGCCGTGGAGCGCATGGCCGAGCAGCTGCGCGGCGAAGGCCTCGAGGTGACGACCGACCCCGACAAGGTCCTCGACGTGCGCCTGACGGTGCTGCAGAGTTCCCTGCCGTCGGGCTTCAGCCTCGACGACCCGCCGATCGTCGTCTGGAGCGAGAGCGACCTCACGGGGCGGCGTTCGGTGCACCGCGTGGCGCGCACGCGTACCAGGAACGTCGACGGCTTCTTCGACGACCTGGCCGTGGGCAACTACGTCGTGCACCGTCAGCACGGGGTCGCCCGGTTCTCGGGCACCACCACTCGGGCCATCAACGGCACCACGCGCGACTACCTGATCCTGGAGTTCAAGGACGGTCGCAGTTACTGGCCTACCGAGCAGATCGACGCGCTCACCCCTTATTCGGGCGGCGACTCGCCGGCCCTGTCGCGCATGGGCGGCGCCGAGTGGCAGAAGACCCGGGCCAGGGCCCGCGCGGCCGCCTTCCTGGTGGCCCAGGAACTGGTCGACCTCTACCGCCAGCGCACGGTGGCGGTAGGTCACGCCTTCAGCCCCGACACCACCTGGCAGCGCGAGATGGAGGAGCTCTTCCCCTTCACCCTCACCACCGACCAGGCCCAGGCCATCGAGGACGTGAAGGCCGACATGGAACTCCCGCGACCGATGGACCGGCTCATCTGCGCGGACGTCGGCTTCGGTAAGACCGAGATCGCCGTGCGTGCGATCTTCAAGGCCGTCCAGGATAACAAGCAGGCGGCCGTGCTGGTGCCCACCACGCTGCTCGCGAGCCAGCACTTCGCCACCATGACCGACCGGTTCGCCGGTTTTCCGGTGAAGGTCGCCCTGCTCAGTCGTTTTGTCGACGACGTCGAGGCGGGCCAGACCCTGGCGGGGCTCGCCAACGGGTCCCTCGACGTGGTTATCGGCACCCATCGGCTCCTGTCGTCGAACGTGTCCTTCAAGGACCTGGGCCTGCTGGTGGTCGACGAGGAACAGCGCTTCGGCGTGAGCCACAAGGAGGCCATCAAGCAGCGCTCCATCGGCGTGGACGTGCTGACCCTGAGCGCGAGCCCGATCCCTCGGACCTTGGAGATGGCCTTCGCGGGCATCCGCGACCTCTCGATGATCACGACCCCGCCGGCTGATCGTCGCCCCATCCTCACGCACGTGGGCGAGTACAGCGAACCGGCCGTCGTCGAGGCCATCCGGCGAGAACTGCTGCGCGAGGGTCAGGTCTTCTTCGTGCACAACCGGGTGGCCGACATCGACCAGGTGTCCAAGCGCCTGGGCCAGCTGGTGCCCGACGCCCGCATCGCGGTGGCGCACGGGCAGATGGACGAAGGGACCCTCGAGCGGGTCATGGTGGATTTCTGGGAGCGTCGCTTCGACGTCCTGGTCTGCACCACCATCGTCGAATCGGGCATCGACCTGCCGTCGGTCAACACCTTGATCGTGGACCGCGCCGAGCGGCTGGGGCTGGGCCAGATGCACCAGCTGCGCGGTCGCGTCGGGCGCAGCGCGCAGCGCGCCTACGCCTACCTGTTCCATCCGGCCGACAAGGTGCTCTCCGAGACCGCCTACGAGCGGCTGCGCACCATCGGCGACAACACCGCGCTGGGCAGCGGCTTCAAGATAGCCATGCGCGACCTCGAGATCCGCGGCGCCGGCAACCTGTTGGGCCACGACCAGTCCGGCCCCGTCGCCGCGGTGGGCTACGACCTCTACGTGCAGCTGGTCGCCGAGGCCGTGGCCGACGCCAAGGGCTTCGTCGTGCCCGACGTGGTGAGCGTCAACCTCGACGTGCCCGGCGAGGCCCACCTGCCCAAGGACTACGTCGAGGCCGACGACGCGCGTTTGGAGGCCTATCGCCGCTTGGCCGGCGTCACCACCATGGACGAGCTGGCCGACCTGCGCCTCGAGTGGCTCGACCGTTACGGACCGCTGCCCCGAGCCGGCGAGGGGCTCTTGGAACTGGCGCAGCTGCGACTTATCTGCTTAGAACTCGGCGTCAGTTCGCTCACGGTGGCGCCGGCGAAGGTCGGAGTGCGTTCTCGGCCCCTCGTCAAGCTCGGTCCGCTCGATCTCACGGTGAGCCAGCAGACGAGACTGCGTCGCCTGCACGGTTCGCGCGCCTACGTCGAAGCCACCAAGGAACTGCGCCTCGAGGTCGAGGTGCCGGACGCGACGCCGCGAGCCCTGGTGGACCTGCTCACGACGTTGACCGCCGTGACGACCGGCCCCCCGGCGTGACTCGGTAAGGTAGAGAGAGTGCGTCGCCTCGTAGCCCTCCTGGTCGTTGCCCTTCTAGGAGCCGGCATTTTCGGTCTCAGCAGTGAATCCTCGGGGCTCAACGTCAACGGAACCACGGTGTCGGGCTCTACCTTCCGCGCCGAACTGACGGCCATCGCCGCGACGCCCGCGATGCAGTGTTACCTCACCGCGCTCAACCCGGTGAGCTTCCAGCCCGGCGGCGGCAGCGCCACCATGGCCGCGGCCGGTGCCGCGGCGTGGGCCAATTTCCGCATCGAGGGCGTCTCGATCACCAAGTACGTCACCGAGCACCTCAAGTACCACGCGACGGCCCAGGGTCTGTCCGAGGCCAAGACCTCCTTGATCAACGAGATGACCTCGGCGGCCACCGCCAAGCAGTACACCTGTCCGGCCACGGCCGCGGCGGCTCTGGCCGCCATGCCGCTCGAGATGCAGAAGGCGCAGATCGCGGGGCAGGCGGCGTCGCTCTTCCTGGTGAGCAAGCTCAACACGACGATCGCGCTCACGGCGCCGTCGATGATGAAGTACTACGCCAGCCACGTCAGCGACTACGACACGTTGTGCGTCTCCATCGCGGTGGTGCCGCTGGCGAACACCAGCGCCTTCGCCAAGGCGCAGGCCGCCGGCGAGTCGGTGGCCGCCCTGGTCAAGAAGTTCTCCGTCGACTCAACGACGGCGAAGAACGGCGGTTCCGCCGGGTGCTTCCCCCCGTCCAACTCCTCCTATCTCAGCGTCCGCTCCGACGTCGGATCGACGCCGCTCAACCAGTTCGAGACCACGCCGCAGTACATCTCGGACAACGGCACCACGGTCGCGCTCTACGTGGCGCCCACCAAGCGCACGGTCACCCCGTACGCGCAGGCCTCGAGCGCGGTGCTGGCCGACCTGCAGAACTCCAACGCCAGCTCCGCCAACACCGAGGAGGAGACGATCCTCTACGAGTCGGCCATCTCGCTCGACCCGGCCTTCGGGCGGTGGGTGCTCAATTCGACCGGGCCCACCACGCAGGCCTCGAACCTTCCGTCCAAGACCGACGTCACGCACGCCAAGTCCTTGACGACCAGTGCCACCACCTACCAGTAGCCGGCCCGTCGTCCGCGTAGTCGGCCTCGGCCCCGCGGGCGTGGAGCTGGTCACCCGTCGCGCCTTCGACCTGATCAACGCGGCGCCGGTCGTGCGTCTGCGCACGAGCCGGCACCCCGCCGCCGAGAGCCTCGGCGCGCTCGAAAGCTACGACGAGTGGTACGAGCGGGCCGATTCCTTCGAGGCGCTCTACGCCGACATCGTCGAGGACCTGGTGGCCCTGGCCGGCGCCGCGGCCGGTGGCGAGGTGCTCTACGTCGTGCCCGGTTCGCCGGCGGTCGCCGAGCGCACGGTCGAGTTGTTGCGCGAGCGCGACGACGTCACCGTCGTCATGGAGCCCGCGGTGTCGGTGATCGACGTGGCGTGCGCGGCCTTGGGGCGCGACCCGATGCACGACGGGCTGCGCGTGCTGGACGCGCTCTCGTCGCTCGAGCCCCTGCGCGGCCCGGGGCCGCTGCTCATCCTGCAGACCTACGCGCCCGAAGTGCTCGCGACACTGGCCAGCCGGCTGCCCGACGACACCGCCGTCACGGTGCTGCACCACCTGGGCCTCGAGGACGAGGTCATCGCGACCGTGCCCGCCCAGGACCTGGTCGGCTTCGGCGACGTCGATCACCTGACGTCGCTGTGGATCGACGAGCTGCGCACGGCCGGCGACGCGATGGATGACCTGGTGGACCTGATGCGGCGGCTGCGCCGGGAGTGCCCGTGGGACCAGGAGCAGGACCACGCGTCCCTCACGCGCCACCTGCTGGAGGAGGCCTACGAGGCGCTCGACGCCCTGGAGACGTTCGTGCGCGTCGAGACGGGCGCGCCTACGTTCGACGCGGCCAGCGCCCACGTGCGAGAGGAGCTCGGCGACCTGCTCTTTCAGATCGTCTTTCACGCCGAACTGGGCGACGAGGAGGACCTCTTCGACCTCACCTCGATCGCCGACGGCGTGCGCGAAAAGCTGATCGGTCGTCATCCCCACGTCTTCGCCGACACGCAGGTCTCGGGGTCGGACGAGGTGGCATCGCGGTGGGAGGTCTTGAAGCAGAAGGAAAAGGGCCGGGACAGCGTGACCGACGGCATCGCGTGGCAGATGCCGGCCCTGACGCTCTACACGAAGCTTTTGCGCAAGGCCGCGTCCTTGGGAGTGGCGCAGCGTGACGGCAACGCGGCGAGGGCGCAGGCGCTCGCGGCGCTCGCGGTGCTCTCCTTCGACGAGGAGGGCGTCAATGACGCGCGGTCGTCGTCGGACGTGCCGCGCGCGTGGGGCGACCTGCTCAGTGCCCTCGTGAGTTGCGCGCAGTGGTCGGGCGTGGACTTAGAGGGCGTGCTGCGCGAACGCGCGCAACAACTGCGCGACGAGATACGAGACGTCGAAGCCGCCGGCCCCGAGTAGTTCATCGCTCCAAGTAGCCTTGGAGACGGACCATTAGGAGAGACGCCATGAGCGCAATTGAAATCGTCGTCGGCCGCCAGATCTTGGATTCGCGCGGCAACCCCACCGTCGAGGCCGAGGTGCATCTCGAATCCGGGGCCTTCGGTCGCGCGGTCTCCCCGTCGGGCGCGTCGACCGGCACGCACGAGGCCGTCGAGCTGCGCGACGGCGGCGACGCCTGGGGCGGCAAGGGCGTGCTCGGCGCTTTGACGCACGTCAACGGCGAGATCCACGACGCCCTGGTGGGCTTCGACGCCGGCGACCAGCGGGCCGTCGACTTCGCCATGATCGACTTAGACGGCACGCCCAACAAGGGCCGCCTCGGGGCCAACGCGATCCTGGCGGTGTCGCTGGCGGTGGCCAAGGCCGCGGCGATGGAGAGCAACCTGCCGCTGCACAGCTACATCGGCGGCGTGAACGCGCACGTGCTGCCGGTGCCCATGTTCAACGTCGTCAACGGCGGCGTGCACGCCAAGAACTCGATCGACTTCCAGGAGTTCATGGTGATGCCCATCGGCGCGGCGACCTTCAGCGAAGCGCTCCAGTGGGGCTCGGAGACCTACCATTCGCTCAAGAAGGTCCTCGACAAGCGCGGGCTCGCGACGTCGGTGGGCGACGAGGGCGGCTTCGCGCCGGACCTCGAGAACAACGAGGCGGCGGTCAAGATCCTGGTCGAGGCGATCGAGGCCACCGGCCGCACGCCGGGCCGCGACGTGGCCATCGCGCTGGACCCGGCCTCGAGCGAGTTCTTCCGCGACGGGTCGTACCACCTCGACGGCGAAGGTCGCGTGCTCTCGAGCCTCGAGATGGTCGACTACTGGGCGGACCTGGCGAGCCGCTATCCGATCGTGTCGCTGGAAGACGGAATGGCCGAGGAGGACTGGGGCGGCTGGGAGGCCCTCACCACGCGGCTCGGCGCCCAGATCCAGCTGGTGGGCGATGACAATTTCGTCACAAATTCGACGCTGCTGCAAAAGGGCATCGACCGAGGGGTGGCCAACTCGGTGCTGATAAAGCTCAATCAGATCGGCACGCTGAGCGAAACCCTCGACACCATGGGCCTGGCCAACGCGAACCGCTACAGCACCGTTATCTCGCACCGTTCGGGCGAAACCGAGGACGTGACGATCGCCGACCTGGCCGTGGCCACCAACGCCGGGCAGATCAAGAGCGGCGCTCCGGCACGTTCTGAGCGCGTGGCGAAGTACAATCAGTTGCTGAGGCTCGAGGAGGAACTCGGGGATCAGGCTCGTTTTCTAGGTGCAGCGTCTTTGTCGGGGGCGGTCGGTGTCAGTTACGCATAGTTACATAAATCGTGACAACAATCACTGGATACTCCCGCTCGCCCTGGTGACGGCGCTGGTCATGCTGGTCTTCTGGTTTCCCGCCAGCGCCCTGTGGCACCAGCAGAGCGAGATCAACCAGACGGTGGCCCAGATCGCCGCCATCCAGCGCCAGGACCAGGCCCTCCAGTTGCAGGCCAAGTCGGTGTCGTCCGCGTCGGCCGCGACCTTGCTCGCGCGTGAGCAGTACCAGTTGGTGGCGCCTGGTCAGAGCCTCATCCAGGTGCTGCCCGGCGACGGTTCGGGAAAGGTGAACCAGAGCACCGGGGACCCGGGTCTGCAGCCGCTGGTGTCGCCCACGTCGGTGTCGTCGCTGGCGATCGGCGCCACGCCCGCGAAGTCGACCACGCACCAGGCCTCCCACGGCTTCTTCGCGCGATTCGTGCGCACCCTCGAGTTCTGGCATTGACCTTTCGCGACGCGTCCCCCGACGATCTCGCGACCTTAGAAGGACTGCTGGGCCGGCCCCTCGGTGGCCGTTGCGCCGTGGTGGTGCGTCGACGCGACGGTAGCCCGGTGGTGATCGAGAACGAGCCCCACCTCCGTGACGGCACCCCGATGCCGACGCTCTTCTGGCTGGTGGACGCGCAGTTGCGCGACGAGGTGAGTCGCCTCGAGGGCGAGGGCGGGGTCCATCGCTTCGAGGAGATGGTCGACGCGCAGCAATTGCAACGCGCCCACGACGAGTACGCCCGGCGTCGCCAGGCGGCCGTGGTGCGGGGTGACCTCGTCGCCGCGAGCGGCGGCGTGGGCGGAACCCGGGTGGGCGTCAAATGCCTGCACGCGCACCTGGCGAATTTCCTGGCGGGCGCCGACGATCCGGTCGGCGCACTCGTCGCGTCGCAGGTGGATCTGCCTCCGTTGACGGTGCACGATGTGCGCGGCTGAGGTCGTCGCCGCGCTCGACTGCGGCAGCAACTCCACGCGCCTGCTCATCGCCAACGCCACGGGAGTGACCCTGCGGCGCGAGATGCGAATCACGCGACTGAGCCAGGGCGTCGACGCGGCGGGCACGCTGGTGGACGAGGCCCTGCTGCGTACCTACGACGTGCTGGACGAGTATCGCCGCTTCATGGACGAGGCGGCGGTGCAACGGGGCCTGCTGGTCGCGACGTCGGCGGTGCGCGACGCCCGCAACGGCATGCAGTTCCTGGTGGAGGCGGCGCGCCTCACCGGCGTGCCGGCCGAGCTGCTCAGCGGCGAACAAGAAGCGTCGTTTTCCTTCGAGGGCGCGACGACCGGCTTGGCCCCGGACCCTCGTCCCACCGTCATCGTCGACGTCGGCGGCGGCTCCACGGAACTGGCGCTCATCAGTGATGGCCGCTTACACAGCTACTCCATGCAGTTGGGCTGCGTGCGGGTGAGCGAACGGGCCCTGGGCCGCGACGTGGTCACGCCCGAGGGCGCCGCGGCCGCGCGCGAGATGATCAACGCGGAGCTCGACCGCGCGTTCCTGGCCGAGGCGGCCTTCGACGCCGTGCGCGGCGACGTGCGACTGGTCGGCCTCGCGGGCACCGTCGCCACGCTGGCCTCGCTCGACGCTCAACTCACCACCTACGACCGCGACGCCGTGCATCATCGGGTGCTCACTCGCGCCACCGTGCAGCGCTGGCGCGACACGCTGGGGGCCGAGACGGCGGCGCAGCGGCTCTCTCATCCCGGGATGGTCGTGGGCCGCGAGGACGTGCTGGTCGCGGGGCTCTTCGTGCTCGACGCGGTGATGGAACGCTTCGGCGTCACGCAGTTGCTGAGCAGCGAGAACGACATCATGGACGGCATTGTTGCATTCCTGTTACGACCTTGAAGCGCATAAGGTACCGGTAACGGTCACGATGGAGGGGTGAAGGAAAGTTCATGGTGACGACGAGAAGCTCGATCTATTCGCCCATCACGCTGCACGGGCGACGGGTGATCCTGCGAACCATGAACGAGCAGGACTACGAGGGCTGGCGCGAGGTGCGCGTGCGGTGTCACGACTGGCTCGTCAAGTGGGAGCCCCGCTCGGCGCACTCCTCGTCGTTGGCGGAGGACCAGCGCAGCTTCGTCAGCCGCTGCGCGGTGCGCGAGCGCGAGCGCCAGATGGGCACGGCCTTCGGTTTCGGCATCTTCTTCGGCGGCCGCTTCGTGGGGGAGATCACGCTCTCTTCGATCCAACGCGGGCCCCTGCAGTCGGCCTTCATCGGCTACTGGATCGACGAGGCCGTGGCCGGCCAGGGCCTCATGCCCGAGGCGGTGGTGACCATACTGCAGTACTCCTTCGAGTCGCTGCGCCTGCACCGCGTCGAGATCAACATCATCCCGCGCAACTCGGCCTCGCGGCGCGTGGTCGAGAAGCTCGGCCTGCGCAGCGAAGGGATCGCCGAGCGCTACCTCGAGATCGACGGAGCCTGGGAGGACCACGCCCGCTACGCGATCACCGCCGAGGAGTGGGGCGACCGGGGGCCCGAACTGGTGGCGAACTGGATCCTGCCTCGGCCGCTTTAGACGGCGTCGAAGGTCCGCTGGCGGAACTCTTCGAGCCGCGCGGTTCGCAGCGTGCCCTTAAGGCCTTCGGCGATGCCGAGGCCGGCGAGCGAGCCGTCGCGCGGCAGCACCACCAGCGCATCATCCGCGCCGCGCGCCACGACCAGACCGCGCACCCGGGTCTGACGTGCGAGTCGCTCGACGTCGGCGACCGACACGTCGCGTTCGAGTTGGACGACCGGGTTCTCGTAGCGGGTGCGCGGTATGGCGCGCAGGTCCTTGATCATGGCCAGCACGTCGTGACTCAGCCGCACCGAGGATCCGCCCACGTCATCCCAGGTGACCTTTAAGGGGCTGACCGACATCTGCGTCTCGTGGGCCAGGAAGAACATCTCGGGGTCGAAGGCGAAGCGGTCGACCAGACCGAGCAGACCCAGCAGTCGGGCCGGCCCGCGTTGGAATCCCTTGAAGCCGCACTGGGTGTCGCGAAGGGTCGTACCGCTGTAGTGGCGAGCGAGGCGGCTGAAGACCTTGCCCGCCACCGTGCGCAGCGTCGAGTCGTAGTCGATGTGTCCGTGGTCGGTGCGCGATCCCGGGACCACCTGGGTCTGCCCCAGGGCGGCGATCATCTCGGGGATGTGGCGCGGGCTGATCGACATGTCGGCGTCGGCGGTGATGACGTAGTCGCCGTTCGCGGCGGCGATGCCGAGGCGCAGGGCCGCGCCCTTGCCCCGGTTCATCGGTTGTTGGATGAACTGGGTGTGGGGCCGATCGCCGTAGAGCCCGTGGGCGACGAGCATCGTGTCGTCGATCGAACCGTCGTCCACCACGATGATCTCGATGTCGTCGGGGTCTAGTTGGTCGAGGACCGGAGCCAAGCGTTCGTAACCCGAGGCGAGGCGGGGCGCCTCGTTGTAGGCCGGTATTACCAGGGACGTTCGGATAGCCCTATTTTAGGCCTAGGGCCGAGACGCCCCTACCAGACCGAAGGTGAAGAGCGGCTCGTAGCCGACCAGGGTGCCGGTATGTGCCGCGGCGATGACCGTGCTCGAGCCGTAGGGTCCGCTGCCGACGTACATCACGACGTGGTCGACCTCGTGGTCGCCGTCGAGGTTGTAGTAGAAGAGAAGGTCGCCCGGCTGCAGCTTGAGCAGCGACACGTGCACCATCGCCGGGTACTGGGTCTCGGTGGTGCGCGGGATGGCGACGCCGGCCTTGCCCCAGGCCCACTGCACGAGGCCCGAGCAGTCGAAGCCGACGCCCGGCGTCTCGCCGCCCCACACGTAGGGCACGCCGATCTCCTTTTCGGCCCACTGCACCGCCAGGTTCCCCTGGGCGGTGCCGGCGATCTCGAGGATGATGGGCGGGGCCGCGGCGGCGATGGCCGCGAGCACCTTGTTGG
>JBARBL010000070.1:0-3451 GCA_049793015.1 Acidimicrobiales bacterium
CTGCTGGGCGGCGGGCTCGCGGTGGCGGCCCTGGCGGTGTTCGCGGCCCGGCGCCTCTCGCATCGACGACGGAACGCCTGGCCCGCGGTCAACGCGGTCGAACCGTGGGGGTCGGGTCGAAGGGTGCAGACGGCGCGCATGCAGTACACGGCGACGTCCTTCGCCGAGCCGCTGCAGCGGGTGTTCGACGACGTGATCCGCCCCTCGCGCGACCTCGACGTGAGCCACCTCGTGGAGTCGCGCTACTACATCGAGCGCATCGCCTATCGCACGTCGAACGACGACGTCATCGAACGCCAGTTCTACCGACCCTTCATTGCGGGCGTGCGGTGGTGGGGCCAACGTGCGCGCTGGTTCCAGAACGGCAGCGTGCATCGCTACCTCGCCTACGGCTTCGTGGCCCTGGTGATCGTGCTGGTGGTGGTGGCGTGACCTCGCTCGCCCACGTCTCGACGCAGGTCCTGGTGGCGCTGGCCCAGGTGGCCGCGGTGGCTCTGGGCGGGCCGCTGCTGCTCGGGCTGATGCGCAAGGTCCGCAGCCGACTCGAGGGCCGGGCCGGTGCGCCCATCCACCAGCCCCTGCTCGACCTGCGAAAGCTCTTCCTCAAGCAGCGCCTGCGACCGAGGGAATCGAGCTGGGTCTTCGGCGCCGGCCCCGTCGTGCTCGTCGCGACCGCCGTGGCCGTGGTGGCGGTGTCGCCCCTGGCGACGACCCGTCCGCCGCTCGGACAGAGTTCGGATTTCTTCGCGGTGGTCTTCGTGCTGCTGCTCGGTTCGGTCCTGCTCGCCCTCAGCGCTCTCGACACCGGCACGGCCTTCGGCGGCATGGGGTCGAGCCGGTCCATGACCATCGGGGCGCTCTGCGAGCCGGCGTTGCTGGTGGCGATCCTGGCCATGGCGATCCCGGCGCACACGTCGAACCTGCCCGCGCTGGTTCGCGTGGGCCTCAACCATCCGGCGTTCATCGCCAGTCCCGCCCGGATCCTGGCGCTGGCGTCCTTCCTGGTGGTGATCCTCGCCGAGAGCGGGCGACTGCCGGTCGACAACCCGAGCACGCACTTAGAGCTCACGATGATCCACGAAGCCATGGTCCTCGAGTACTCCGGTCCGGACTTGGGCCTCATCGTCCTCGGCGAGTCGATGCGTCTGGTGTTCCTGCTGGGGCTGCTCGTGAACCTGCTCGTCCCCTGGGGGGTGGCCGACCGGCCCGGGGCGCTGGCCTTTGGCGTGGGGCTGCTGGCCCTCGGGGCCAAGGTCGTCGCCGTCGGCGTGGGCATCGCCGTCTTCGAGGTCTTCACCGCCAAGATGCGCCTCTTTCGCCTGCCCGAGCTGCTGGCTGGCGGCTTCGTGCTGGCCCTGCTCGGCGCGGTGACCGCGGTGGTGGCGCGATGAACAACGCCACCTACTCGAGTTTCCTCGAGATCGCGGCCGGTCTGGTGATCCTCTGCGCCTTCGTCACCCTGTGGCGGCGATCGCTGCTAGCCATCGTGCGCGCCTTGGCGGTCCAGGGCCTGGCCCTTGGGGTGGTCGCCCTGGTGCTCGGGTTCCACCGTCACGACGTCGTGCTCGTCGTCGTGGGCTGCCTGGTCGTCGCGGCCAAGGGCCTGGTGATCCCCACCCTGGTCAAGCGGGTGCTGGCCAACGAGCCCCTGAGCCGCGAGACGTCACCGCTGGTCAACGTGCCGGCGTCGCTGGTGGGGGCCGGGGCGCTCACCTTCCTGGCCTACGGCGCGACGCGCCCGGTCGTGGCCCTGGTGTCGACCAGCGCCGGACGGCTGATTCCCTTGGGCGTAGCGACGCTGCTCATCGGTTTCTTCTCCATGGTCATCCGCCGCAAGGCCGCGTCGCAGATCGTGGGATTGCTGCTGGTGGACAACGGCATCGCGCTGGTCGCGTTCCTCGCCACGGCCGGCGTGCCCCTGCTGGTGGAACTCGGCGCGTCCCTCGACGTCCTCTTGGTGGTCGTGGTGCTGCGTGTGCTGGCGGTGCAGCTGTGGTCCAAGTTTGCGGTGCTGGACCTCGATCAGCTCCAGGGACTGCACGACTGATGCTTGCGCTCGCCCTTCTACTCGTCCCGGCCGTCACCGGCTGCGTGGCGGCCGCGGTGCCGTGGCGCCGCTGGGTCGGGTGGCTGTGCACCGCGTCGCTGGGTTTCGTGCTGGTCACCGGCGTCGTGCTGGCCACGCGGGTGGTGCACCGTGCGGCGGTCTCCGCCTTTTCCGGCGTCCTGCGCGTGGACGCCCTGAGCGCCTTCATGGTGATCGTCATCGGGGCCATCGGGCTCTTGGCCGTGTGTCAGAGCGTGCGCTATCTCGATCACGAGGTCTCGTCCGGCCGTTCGAGCGGTCGCCACGCCACGCTCTACGCGGTGCTGGTCCAGGGCTTCATCACGGCCATGCTGCTGGCGGTGGTGGCCGGCAACGTCGGCGTCATGTGGGTGGCGGTCGAGGCGACCACCATCATCACCACGTTCCTGGTCGGGCACCGGCGCACGAGGGGAGCCCTCGAGGCGTCCTGGAAGTACGTCATCATCTGTTCGGTGGGCATCGCGCTGGCCTTCCTGGGCACCGTGCTGGTGTATCTCGCGGCGCTGCACGTCGGCCACGGCCACGTGTCGCTCGAGTGGACGTCGCTCATGAGCGTCTCGCACCACCTCGACCCGGGGGTCATGCGCCTGGCCCTGGCGCTGCTGGTGCTGGGCTACGGCACCAAGGTCGGCCTCGCCCCCATGCACAGCTGGCTGCCCGACGCGCACAGCCAGGCCCCGGCTCCGGTGTCGGCGCTGATGTCCGGGGTGCTGCTGACGGTGGCCTTCTACGTGCTGCTGCGCTTCAAGGCCATCACCGACGGCGCCCTGGGGGTGGGGTTCTCGCGGATGCTGTTCGTCACGGCCGGGCTGCTCTCGCTGGCGGTCGCCGCGTCGCTGCTGCTCAGCCAGCGCGACTACAAGCGCATGCTGGCGTACCACAGCGTCGAGCACATGGGTCTCATCTCGCTAGGCGCCGCCGCCGGCACCCCGCTGGCCATCGCCGCGGTGCTGCTGCACGTGCTGGGCCACGGGCTGGCCAAGGCCGTGCTCTTCCTGGCCTCCGGCGAGATACTGCTCGTCGAGGGCACGACCGAGATCGACCAGGTGAGGGCCCTGCTGGCTCGTCGTCCGGCCCTGGGCGGGATCTTCGCCTTCGGCCTGGTGGCCCTGCTGGGCCTGCCGCCGTTCAGCCTCTTCATCAGCGAGCTCAACATGCTGCGCGCCGAGGTGCACGTCGGCCTGGCGTGGGTGGCCGCGATCTCGCTGGTGCTGATGGCCGTCATCTTCGGTTCGGTCATGTCCCACGGACGCCACATGCTCTTCGGCGCTCGAGCGGACGGAGAGGGCGTCCACAAGAGCCCGTCGATCGTCACAGTCCCACTCATCGGCGCGCTGGCAGGGTGTGGCGCGCTCGGGGTGCTCG
>JBARBL010000071.1:0-23089 GCA_049793015.1 Acidimicrobiales bacterium
GAGAACGTACGCTCCGAGATTTTGATGCACGGATCTCACACCACGTCGTACGTGCTCTGCTCGCGGCGGGAGGCGAAGGCGTTTCTCGATGCCGTCTCATGCTGAGAGCGCCACATCCGTCCGGTCCAAGGTATTTATTGACCGTGGTCGCCACGACAATGGGTTGCTCCACGGCTCTACATGTCAGGTCTGCAACCTTGCATTCGCGCCTGACCACTTAGTCCAAGTTCGCGTCGAAGGACCGACGTACACAATCGCCGACTGGCAAATCGCCGAGTGGTTCGGTCACTGCTAGACGTCACGACGATGGCCAATGGTCACAACCACGATCAGCAAGACTCCATGATCGATGGTGTAAATGATCCGGTAGTCGCCGACCCTAAGTCGGTAACCTTCGCGCCCCAGGAGCGGCCGCGACGCCGGAGGGCGAGGGTCCTGTGCGAGCAGTGCAATCGCTCCCTGAATTCGAGGTTGTACTGACCTGTCGATTTTGCGAAGCTCCCTGAGGGCCGCAGGGCGAAACTCAATTTGATAGGCACTCACGACCAGCCGAGATCAGTCTTCACTTGCTCCCACGGGATGTTGTCTCCGACTTCAGCGAGGGCAGCATCGAATGCGGCCACGTCCTGCGACTCTTCGAGTGCTTCGAGCATCTCGTCGTACTTATCAGGACTCACCATCACCGCAGCGCGCCGTCCATAGTGCTCCAGTTCAACCGGCTCAGACTTCGACATCTCCACGACCTCGGACAACTTCTCACGGGCCTTGCTAATTGAAATCTTGACCATGGTGATATTGTACAACATCTCACGTCATTCTGTACAACTTTGGTGTCGAAGGGCCGACGTGCACGATTGCCAAGTGGCGAATAACGGCGTGGAGCGATTGAATTTCGGCGCTGTAAATCCCGCGGCGCCACTTCGTTGTCGAAATAACAACGCTGTCTTGGGCTATTGGCTAGACGTCGTGAGCCAAGCGTTCGACGGGGTTGACGTATCGCGTTAGGACCACTCGAACACGCGAGCGATGTGCTCAGCCACCATGATGATCGGAAGATTCGGGGTACCCGTCGGGACGGTCGGGATAATCGAAGCGTCGGCGACGAACAGTCCTTCGACTCCATAGACGCAGCCGTGCTCATTGGTCACTGCGTTCGAATTGGAGGCTGGTCCCATCGAACACGTTCCGACAGGGTGATGGAATGTGGTCACATTCGTCCTCGCCCAATGTTCCAGCGCCCGTTTATCATCCGATCTCACGTCAGACCCGGGTGAGAGTTCACCGCCCGACACAATTTCTGCCATCGGCTGCGTGTTGACGAAGCGTCGAGCTTCGATGATGCCGTCGAGGATGGCTCGGGTGTCGTCCGGATCGGATAGGTGCGCGAAGTGGATGCGGGGTGAATCATTGGGGTCACGGGACACTAGGCGAACCCAACCACGAGACCTAGGTGCCATGAGACCCACCACGATCCCAAAGGCCGCGCCACTCGGAATCTGGCTTGTGTCAACAACGAACGGTCCGGCCGTGAACAGCATGAGATCGGGAGGTTGGCCGCGATCGGCCACCGACGAATTCATGGTTGCGTGAACAGCGAATCGGCTCGGGCTCGGCGAGGGACATGTCGGCAAATCTATGGAGAGCAGTGCATGGTCCGAGAGATTCGCGCCAACGCCCTCAAGATCAAGAATCACCGGAATGCCGAGGTCTTCAAGGACTCGGGCGGGGCCAATGCCGGAGCGCATCAGGATCGAAGGGCTGCCGTAGGCACCTGAGGCCAGAATGACGCGATCTGCCTCGACGGCTCGACCATCGGCAAGTCGGATGCCAGTGGCGCGTTTCCCGTTGAAGGTAATCCGATCGATAAGGCTCTCAGGCCAGATCGCCAGGTTGTCCCTTCCACGAGCCTGAGCGAGGTAGGTCAGGGCCGTGCTCATCCGAACACCATCTCTCGCGGTTCGAGGCGAGTGGCCCACCCCCACGGCATCTGGATGATTGTGGTCGTGCACATAGGTGTGGCCCAGGGCGACGGCCGTGTCGATGAACGCAGCTTGGACCGCATTCAATTCGTTCCGCGGGTGTCGGCGGATAGGAATTGGCCCTTCGTCGCCATGCCACCCTCCCGAGAAATCCTGATCTACCTCGAGGCGGCGGAAGTCATCGATCACTTCGGCAAATGACCAACCGGGAATCCCCAACGCAGCCCAGCTGTCGTAACCCTCGGGAGCCCCACGCTGGGCGAAGCACGCATTCGTTGCCGAACAGCCGCCCATGATTCGGGCTCTCGGCACGTCAATCCCTCGATCGAGACGTAAATCGGCGGAGTAACCCCAATCGTGATCCACCGTTGGTTGGGCCGCGTCGAGGACATCTGCGGGCAGTTGGCTCGCATCCGCGTAGTCCGGTCCAGCTTCGATGACAAGCACCTTGCGCGACGAGTCTTCGCTCAAACGTGCGGCAAGCACACATCCAGCAGAACCTCCCCCAGCAATGACCACGTCAAATCGCATGAAAGAGACGGTAACTGATGACGGTGCTCGGAGGTCGAATTCGTCATTGAGTAGAAGAAGCCCATCCAGAGGAATTTTGGGTTCTGGTCGAGGACTCAGTGGACTCGGTGTTTACTTGCCCCGACCAGGGTCGCTGGTGCGCCACGAATATTGTTCGCATCAGAAAAGCTTGGTCTTACGCGAGTTTGCAGACCAGTGGTGCCGGACCCGACGTGACAGGTCTGCAACCCTGCACTAGCGCCTGGCCACCTAGTTCAGTTGGTGTCGAAGGACGGACCGACACATTCTCCGAGTGGCGCATTCACGAATGGTTGGAGGAATCCTGACGGGATTCGCCGTCGATCTTCGAGGCCGTCGGTCGAAGATCTGGGTCTTATGATTCGCATATGCGACACCTACGACTTCTTTGCATAGTTGCTCTTGCCTTAATGATCATTCCCGAATTATCGGCATCTTCTTCGTCAGCAGCGTCGTCCATTCGCCCGTGCGCAAGCGATCAGCTAAGTGTCCTCCTCAGTAGTCCACAGGGATTCGCTGGTACGGGTGTAATGGCAATTGACATCGCGAATCGTGGCGTGACGTGCAAAATCGGGGGATATCCCCAGATCTCATTCATTACTGGCAAAGGGGTCATGGTCGATCGTCACGACATCCACGTGTCTTCTCAATATTTTGCTGAGCCGCGGAGTGAGACGGTGACGCTTTGGCATGAAGGTTCTGCATCGGTTGGCATTTCTTGGAGTGACAACACTGTGAACAACCAGCCGTACAACGCGACATGCCCTCAAACCGTCAGCGTCTCTGTTGTCCTATTGCATGGGGTGGGACACCTATCTGGGCTCTTTCCAGTGAGCGTGCGACCGTGTGGAGGCGGAGTAGAGGTAACTCCGATTGAGGCCGGATCGTGGCCCCGGACAACAACCTAAAAGAAGGCTGCGATTCGCAGGCCCGACGTTCCAGGCGTCCCAGCTAACACTGGAGACTGGTCAGAATCGTGCTGTTCGTGTTGGAAGCGCGAGCAGGACTTGCCTTACGAATCTTTTTCATGTCGGAGGGCCCAACTCTCCGCTGCTTCAACCCACTGGCGCGGAGAGGTCTTTGCGAGTTCGCTCATAAGGTCAGGAAAACCCAATTGCCACGGCCATTGAAGATGTACGCCAACAGGTGGCCCTGGAAGACCACACGGAGCGCCTTAAGACTGACTTGGAGATTCGATTTGCGGAGGTGGCTCGCATCCTTGCAGATCTCGACATGGAGGCAGTCTGGGCCGAGGCCGACGAGCGTGAGAAACGGATCATCGTGGAGAACCTCCTGGAATGGATCAAGGTGCTGCCCGATCATCTGGAGGTCAAGGTGGTGGGGAGCGTGCCGCTCAACGTCGTGTTTTCCGAGGTTGGCCTCAAGGTACCGGAGAATGTTGGTGTCGAAAGCGGTGTCGAAGGCGGGACTTGAACCCGCACGCCCCTGAGGGCACCAGCCCCTCAAGCTGGCGCGTCTGCCTATTCCGCCACTTCGACGCGGACCATCACTTTAGCCCGTCGACACTGCGCAACGCGAGAAGCTAACCCTGCGATGACTTCGGAGTAATCGTCCAAGTAGTGACTTGATCGAGAAAACCGGTGATCGAAAGACTGCCCAGAACATTGGCCAGCTTGTTCGACCATACGACGAGTGAGGGCGCCGTATAGAGGGGCCGTACCCAGAAATCGCTCATGATGGATTGATCGAGTGATAGCCAGGTGGCGTTCGCCGCCACGGGATTGAAGTTGGCAATCGCGGTGTCGTAGAGGGCGGTCAGCGTCTGGGACCGCACGCCACTCGGATAGGAGTCGACGTACGCCGGACCGGCCCAGGACCTCGCGGTGTACGACGGCGTGGTCTGCGTGGGACGCGTGAAGATGGCGACGTCGTCGTGGTTGGACCCCGCGGCGGCGGCGGCCGCCGCGTCGCTGTCAACGTTAACCACGATCACCCGGATGCCGAGACTGCGCCAGCGCGCCACGATGAGGGAGGCCGACGACTGATCCAAGGCGCCGGGGCCAACCGCCACCTTGATCGTCATGACCCTGCCGTTGGGGCCGACCAGGCCGGCCTGGCCGCCGTTGTAGCCGGCCGCCGTGAAGGCGTCGAGCGCGCAGGTCAGGCAGTCGGCCAGACCGGGCGTCGATCCGTTTGGCGCCAGGGTCGTGGTGGTGGTGGTCGCCTGGCCGCTCGGGCCAATCCCGCCGTAGCCCGGGTACGCGGTCTGGCCCTGGGAGAAGATCGCCGACTGGGCGGGTGACGGCGAGAAGGTCACGGAGCCAAAAAGCTGGTCGATCATCGTCTGGCGGCTGAGCGACCAACTGAGACCCTGGCGGATGCCCAGCACGCTGGTCAGGGGCCGTCCGGGGGCGAAGGTCATCTCCTCGACGTTGCTCGAGGTCCCGATGTGGCTCGACTCGTTCGGGTGGGCGCCGAGGGCCAGTTCCTGGGCGCGGGTCACGGAGAGCGAGTAACTCGCGAAGTTGGCCGAGCGCGACGAGGGCAGGTTCGTGCTGTCGGTGATGACGACGTGGCCGAAACGATTCGGGCTCAGCTTCCACATCTTGTTCATGGCCAGCACGATCCGTGTCGGTGTCGCGCTGGTGACGACGTAGGGGCCCAGCGACGGACGATTCACGAGGTTGGCGATGGCGCAGCCATCGGACGTGCCTTGGGCCTCGACGTCGCGAAAGAGCAGGTTCCATTCGGCGTAGGGGGTGCCGAAGACGGCCGTGACAGTGAGGCCGCCGTTGCTCACGTCGAGTGACGAGATGGCCCGGTAGCCGTCGCTCTTGACGCTTGAGAGAGAGCGCGCGTACTCCCACCACGCCACCAGGTCGCTGGCGTCGAAGGGCTGGCCGTCGCTCCACTTCTGATGCGGCGCGATGGTGTAGACCACGGTCTCGGGCTTGAGCGAGGTCAGCTCGGCGTCGGCGATGGGTCCCTGCTCGCCGTAGAGGATGCCCGAGGAGCTGGTGAGGAAGGCCGACGGCCGCACCACGTCGAGCACGGCGTCGGTGGTGGGCGAGGCGCCCGGGTCGAGGAAGGTGCAGCCGTTGAAGGGACCCGGCAGGGAGACGATCAGCGCCTTGTTGTTGTCGTTGGTCACGGGCGTCGGCAACGCGTTGGCCAGGGCCACCGGGACGAGGATAACAGCGAGCGTGAAACCAGCCAGCGCCAGGCGAAGCGTCGACCCTCTTGGGATCATTGCGCCTACTGCAGACGCAGGTCGAGCGTCAGCGTGGCAAAGGTGAAGACCAGCGCGACGGCGACCGTGATGCGGTCAAGGTTGCGCTCGACGACCGTCGATCCGGCCGCCACGGCGCCCATGGAACCACCCATCAGGTCCGATATCCCTCCGCCGCGCCCCGAGTGCAGGAGGACCAGGAAGACCAGCGCCACGGCCGCGACCACCTCAATACCTATGAATGTCCAGGTGAACATCAAATCCTCCGAATCAGCGTCTTAAAGCGTAGCAGTCGTCGCAGGCCTGGACGATGGCCAGGAACGACTCGACCTTGAGGCTGGCCCCGCCCACCAAGAAGCCGTCCACCGCCGCGTCGCGCACGATCTCGCCCGCGTTCTCGGCGTTGACCGACCCGCCGTAGAGGATGCGGCTGGTCAAAAACGACATCGACGCGAGCCGCGAACGGATGAACAGCGTCATGGATTTGACCTGCTCGCTCGACGCGGTGCGACCCGTGCCGATGGCCCAGATCGGCTCGTAGGCCAGCGTCACCTGGTCGGCGTAGCGCTCGTCGAGGCCCGCCAGCGCGCTCGAGAGCTGCGCCGCCACGAACGCGTCCTGTCCCTCGTCGTCGCGCACGGCCAGGTCCTCCCCGACGCACAGCACCGCACGCAGGCCGCTTTGCACGACCGCGCGCAGCGTGGACGCGACGGACTCGTCGTCCATATGGAACATCGAACGGCGCTCGGAGTGCCCGACCAGCACCCAGGTCACGTTGAGCCGCTTGAGCATGGAGGTCGAGATCTCACCGGTGAAGGCGCCGTTGTCGTTGGGGTTGACGTGCTGGGCGCCGACCTCGACGGCGATGCGTTCGGAGTCCACGATCGAGGTGACGCTGCGCAGGTCGACGAACGGCGGCACGATCACGATGTCGGTGTGCTCGGCCGGGCGGTTCTTCAGGATCACCCCGATCTGCTGGCCCAGGTGCACGGCCTCGACGAAGTCGAGGTTCATCTTCCAGTTCCCGATGACCAAGGAACGCGTCATCTAGGTGAACGGGCTTTCACGAAGGGCTTCGAGGCCCGGCAAGTCGCCCAGCTCGACGAACTCGAGCGACGCTCCCCCGCCGGTCGAGACGAAGCTGAAAGCGTCCTCGAGACCGTAGTTCTTGAGGGCCGCGACCGAGTCGCCGCCGCCCACGACGGACACGGCGCCCGAGTTCGCCACGGCGCGCGCGACGGCCTCGGTGCCCGCGGCGAAACGACTGTCCTCGAAGACGCCCATAGGGCCGTTCCACAGGACCGTGGCGGCCGGAGCGATCGCCGCGCAGAAGGCCTCGATGGTCGCGGGGCCGATGTCCAGGCCTTCGAAGCCGTCGGGGATGTCCGCGTCGAACGACACGACCGGATCGGGACCGCCCTCGGGGCCGAAGGGCGCGCCGCTGGGCAGTCCGCGCGCGTCGCTTGGTATGAGCACGTTGCCCCCGGCCAGCAGCTGCGCGCACTGCGGCTCGAAGGCCGCGTTGTAGAGCGAGGAGCCGATGCCGCGGCCTTGGGACGAGGCGAAGGTGTACGCCATGCCGCCCCCGACGATCACCGTGTCGGCCTTGTGCGCCAACACCTTGACGATGCCCAGCTTCTCGGCCACCTTGGCGCCGCCCACGATGGCGACGAAGGGCCGCGTCGGATTCTCGAGCAGCCCGGCCAGCGTGGCGACCTCGCGGGCCAGGTTCGGTCCGGCGGCGCTCGGCACCAGGGTCGGCGGGATCATGATCGAGGCGTGGGCCCGATGCGACGCGGAGAAGGCCTCGTTGATGTAGTAGTCGAACCCGTCGACCAGCGACGCCCCGAAGGCCGGGTCGTTGGCCTCCTCGCCGGGGTTGAAGCGCAGGTTCTCGAGAAGTTCGACGCCGCCGCAGAGTTCGTTGAGGCGACGCCGCACCGGCTCGACGCTGTAGCGCTCGTCGACACGGCCCTTGGGGCGGCCGAAGTGCGTGCAGGCCACCACGCTGGCCCCGAGGGACAGCAGCTCCTCGAAGAGCGGCAGGCAGGCGCGGATGCGAAAGTCGTCGGTCACCTCAAGGCGTCCGTCCACCTCGGCCACCGGGGTGTTGAAGTCCACGCGCACCAGGACGCGCCGGCCCGTGAAGTTCCCCCAGCGTTCGTACGACGGCAGCGACGACACGGTTACCGGCCGATATAACTGGTGAGGTCCACGAGTCGGTTGGAGTAGCCCCACTCGTTGTCGTACCAGCCGAAGATCTTCACGAGGCTCTTCTCGTCGTCGATACGCTGGACCATGGTCATCAGCGAGTCGAAGGTGCATGACGCGGGGCTGCCCACGATGTCCTCCGAGACGATCGGCTCGTCGGTGTAGACCACGATTCCCTTGAGGGGTCCCTCGGCGGCCGCGCGGAAGGCGGCGTTGATCTCCTCGACCGTGGTCGAGCGCACGATGGCGGTGAAATCGGTGATGCTGCCCACCGGCACCGGGACGCGCAAGGACGTCCCGTCGAGGCGGCCCTTCATCGCGGACAGCACCAGACTGGTCGCCCGGGCGGCGCCGGTCAACGCCGGCACGATGTTGATGGCGGCCGCGCGCGAACGGCGCAGGTCGCGGTGCGTCAGGTCGAGCAGGTTCTGGTCGTTGGTGTAGGCGTGGATGGTGGTCATGAGGCCGGCGTCGACCCCCAGCGCGTCGTCCAGCACCTTGACCATCGGCACGAAGCAGTTGGTGGTGCACGAGGCGTTGCTCACGATGTGGTGCTGGGCCGCGTCGTAGGTGGACTCGTTGACCCCGAAGACGAACGTGGCGTCGACGTCGCTCGAGGGGGCCGAGATGATGACCTTCTTGGCGCCAGCCGCCAGGTGCGCCGAGGCCTCGTCGCGGGTGGTGAAGCGGCCGGTCGATTCGATGACCACGTCCACCTCGAGCTCCTTCCAGGGCAGCTGGGTCGGGTCGCGCTCGGCCAGCACCTTGAAGGTCTCGTCGCCGACCGTGATATCGCCCTCGACCACCGAGACCGGGGCCTCCAGGCGGCCTTGGGTCGAGTCGTACTTGAGCAGGTGGGCGTTGGTGGAGGCCGGGGTGAGGTCGTTGATGGCCACGACCTTGAGGTCCGGGTGGAGCAAGGACGCTCGCAAGTAGAGGCGACCAATGCGCCCAAATCCATTGATTGCAACGCGTGTGGTCACTGCATTCTCCTTTGATGGCCTGCATTCAGGCTAGTTGGCGGGAGAGAGCCTCGGCCAATTTGCGCGCGTCGTGCACCAGGCCATTCGCCCCCGCGACGTCGGCCACCACCACGGCCAGCTCGCAGCGCTCCTGGGCGAACATCGAGTTGACGTCGACCAGCACCACGTCGGGCACCACCCCGTGCCGCGCGAGCGCGTCGACGTGATCGGCCAACGAGTAGTCCGCGGTCTCGGGGACCTGGGGCCGCAGGTTGGCCACGTAGACCTTGCGAGCCCCCGTCCCCGCCAGGGCCTGGGTGACGCCCGGTATCACGCAGGCCGCCAGCACACTGGTGAAGAGCGATCCCGGTCCGATCACCACGAGGTCGGCGTTCTCGATGGCCTCGACCGCCACGATGGGCGCGGCGGCGTGGGCCGGTTCGACGCTGATGCGCTTGATCGAGGAGGACCGGGCCACCTGGGTCTGGCCCCTGGTGGGTCCTTCATCGGTGCTCGCCACCAGCACCACTCCTTCGCAACTGGCCGGCACGATGGTCCCCGTCACGCCCATCACCTGGGCGACCGCCCGCACCGATTCCTCCAGGTCGCCGGTCGCGTCGAGGAGCCCGACCAGCAGGAGATTCCCGACGGCGTGGCCGTCCAGCTCCCCCACGTTGAAGCGGTGCTCGAAGGAAGAGGTCAAGGGATTCTCCGGATCGGCCAGGGCGCCCAGGCACTTTCGGAGGTCCCCCACGGCCGCCACGTTGAGCATGGCCCGCAGTCGACCCGTCGACCCCCCGTCGTCGGCGACCGACACGACGCCGGTGACGTCGTCACTGAGTTGGCGCAGCGCCCGAAGGGACACGGCGGTGCCGTGCCCCCCACCCACGGCCACGACCTTCATCGAGCGATGTCGCGGTGAAAGACGGCGTGCTGCAAGTCGAGGCGGCGACTGATCTCCTCGGCGATGGCCACCGAGCGGTGACGTCCCCCCGTGCAGCCGATGGCGATCGAGAGGTAGGACTTGCCCTCCTTGGCGAAGGCGGGGATCTGCCAATCGAGAAGCTCGACCACGTCGTGCAGGAAGTGCTGGGCCGGCTCCTGGTCGAGCACGTAGCGCGACACCGGCTCGTCCAGTCCCGTGAGCGGACGCAGCTCGTCGATCCAATGCGGGTTCGGCAGAAAGCGGCAGTCGAACACGAGGTCGACGTCGCGCGGGATGCCGTTGGAGTAGCCGAAGGAGACCAGCGAGACGCGTAGCGAATCGCGGCCGCTCTCCTCGTTGAAGATCTCGACCATCCGCGAGCGCAGCTGGTTGGTGTTGATCGAGCCCGTGTCGATCACCAGGTCCGCCGCGTCGCGCAGGGACTGGAGCTGCTCGCGCTCCCCCGCGATGGAATCGGCCAGGGTCGCCGCGGGGAAGGGGTGGCGTCGCCGGTTGCCCTCGAAGCGGTGGATGAGGACGTCGTCGGGGGCGTCGAGGAAGAGGATCTTCGCGTTCTCGTGCTTCTGCTTGAGCTCCTTGACCACGTCAAGCAGGGCCACCGGCTCCACGCGGCCCGAGCGCCCGACGATGAAGGCCACGCCGGCGTACTCGAGCGACCCCGCGGTCGCCAGTTCACCGACCCGCGCGATCAGTTCGGGCGGCATGTTGTCGATGACGAACCATCCGAGGTCGTCGAGCGCCGCCGACGCCGTAGAGCGCCCGGCCCCCGACATGCCGGTGACCAGCAGCACCTCACTCATCGTCACTCCCCTTCGTCGGCCGCGGCTGACCCGGTCCCTGTAAGTGATCGTAGAGCCTGCCCGCCACGTCGTCGGGCAGCCAGACGAGCGCTTCGAACTCGTCCAGCGTGGCCTGTCGCAAGGCGTCGAGCGATCCGAACTGCTCGAGCAGGCGGTCACGACGGGCCGGGCCGAGCCCCTCGATCCCCTGCAGCGTCGTCGCCACCATGGACTTGCCGCGTTTGGAGCGATGAAAGCTGACGGCGAAGCGATGGGCCTCGTCGCGCACGCGCTGGACCAGGTAGAGACTCTCCGATCCGCGCTCCAGGACGACCGGCTCGCTGGTGCCGGGCCGGTAGAGCAGTTCCTCGCGCTTGGCCAGCGCGGCGAACTCTACGTTCTCAAGGCCGAGCGAGGCCGCGGCCTTCTGCGCGGCGTGCAGCTGGGGAAGCCCGCCGTCGATGATCACCAGGTCGGGGTGGCGGAACTTCGACCCCGACTGCTCGTCCGACCAGTGCGAGAGGCGACGACGCACCACCTCTTCCATCGCGCCGACGTCGTCATTGCCGAGGACCTCCTTCACGTTGAAGTGACGGTAGTCGCTCTTCTTGGCCAGGCCGTCCTCGAAGACGACCATGGAGCCCACGTAGTTGGTGCCCTGCAGGTGGCTCATGTCGAAACACTCGATGCGATAGGGAGGCTGGGCCAGCCCGAGCGCCTGGCCGATCTCCTGCAACGCCCGCGAGCGGACGTTGTGGTCGCTCTGGCGGCGCAAGGAATCGCGACCGATCACCGACACCGCGTCGTTCTTGGCCAGCTCCAGTACCCGTCGCCGGCGGCCGCGCTGGGGCGCCACGACGTCCACGGGCTTGGCGCGCAACGTGTTCAGGTACTGACGCATCAGGTCGCTGGCCGACTCGTCACTGCCCACCACCACGACCGGCGCGACGTCGTCGGGCGTCGCGTAGAGCTCGGGCAGCACGCTCTCGAGGATCTCGGCGTCGCTCTCGTCCATGGAGCGATCAATCAGATGGATGGTGCGGCCGATGATGCGACCGAAACGCACCCGGAAACGCACCACCGCCGCGCGCCCGCCGTCGGTGGCGACCGCCAGCACGTCGAGGTTCGAATGGTCGTCGAGCACCACGCTCTGCTCGCCGGCGGCCGCGCGGTCCAGGGCCGCCAGCGCGTCGCGGGCCTTGGCCGCCGCCTCGTAGTGCTTCCGCGACGACGCGGCCTCCATCTGCTTGGTCAGCAGCTGGCGGAGCTGGCGCACGTCGCCTTCGAAGAAGCGCGCCCAGGACTGGACCAGTTCCTGGTAGCCCTCCTTGGTGACCGCCTGCACGCACGGCCCGGAGCACTTGCCGATGTCGTAGAGCAGGCAGGGCCGCCCAATGCGCTCGTGGTAGTTGAACTTGTGCTTGGTGCAGGAGCGCAGGGGAAAGGCCTGGAGCAGCTCCTCGATGGTCGCGCGCAGGGCCCGCACTTCGACGAAGGGTCCGAAGTAGCGCACGCCCTTCACGTGATGACTTCGGGTCACCACCGGCGCGGGGTAGTCCACCCGCGTGTCAATGGCCACGTAGGGGAAGCTCTTGTCGTCCTTGAGGCGCATGTTGTAGCGCGGCTGATTGTCCTTGATCAGCTCGTTCTCCAGGATCAGGGCGTCGATCTCGTTGGGCGTGATGATCCATTCGACCGAGGCCGCCTCGGCCATCAGGGCCTGGGTCTTGGCGGTCATGGCGTCGGCGCGCTGGAAGTAGCTTGAGAGACGCTGGTTGAGCGAGAGCGCCTTGCCGACGTAGATGATGACGCCCTGCTCGTTTCGAAAGAGGTAGCACCCACTCTGGCGCGGAATTCCGGCGGGCTTTTCGAACATCAGGTGGCGCCGCGCCCTACGGCCAAGACCTCCCGCAGCACCGTGCCGGTAGGCGTGTCCAGTTCGGCGATGTCTTCCGGCGTGCCCTCGCCCACCACCAGTCCGCCCCGGCGTCCCCCTTCGGGGCCGAGGTCGATGACCCAGTCGGCGGTCTTGATGACGTCCAGGTTGTGCTCGATCACCAGGACCGTGTTGCCCTGGTCCACCAGTCGGTGCAGCACGTGCAGCAGTCGGTCGACGTCCTCGAAGTGCAGGCCCGTGGTCGGCTCGTCGAGCACGTAGAGCGTGTGGCCGGTCGGGCGCCGGGCCAGTTCGGTCGCCAGCTTCACGCGTTGGGCCTCGCCGCCCGAGAGGGTGGGCGCCGGCTGGCCCAGGCGCACGTAGCCCAGTCCCACGTCGGCCAGGCTCTGGATGTGGCGCAGGATCGCCGGCTGGCGCTCGAAGAAGGTGAGCGCCTCGGTGATGGACATGTTGAGCACGTCAGCGATCGACTTGCCGCGGTACAAGATCTCCAGGGTCTCGCGATTGTAGCGCGCGCCCTCGCAGGTCTCGCAGTTGACGTACACGTCGGGCAGGAAGTGCATCTCGATCTTGATCGTGCCGTCGCCGGCGCAGGCCTCGCAGCGTCCGCCCTTGACGTTGAAGGAGAAGCGCCCCTGCAGGTACCCACGGACCTTGGCCTCCTGGGTCTCGGAGAAGAGCTTGCGTATCTTGTCGAAGACGCCGGTGTAGGTGGCCGGGTTCGAACGGGGCGTGCGCCCGATGGGCTGCTGGTCGACCGCCACCACCTTGTCGATGTTGGATACGCCGGTGATGGTGTCGTGCTCGGCCACCACCCGCTTAGCCCGGTTGATCTGACGCTCCAATGAACTGAGCAGGATGTAGTTGATCAACGACGACTTGCCCGATCCGGACACGCCGGTGACGGCAACGAAATCGCCCAGCGGCACGCTCACCGTGATGTTCTGCAGGTTGTTGGCCCGCGCGCCCTTGACGGTCAGCTTCTTGCCGTCGCCCCGGCGGCGCTGCGTCGGCACGGCGATGAAACGCTCGCCCGACAGGTACTGGCCGGTGACCGACTCCTTGTTCTCTAGCAGCTCCTTGTAGGTGCCCGCGTGCACCACCTGGCCGCCGAACTCGCCGGCCCCCGGTCCGATGTCGACGATGAAGTCGGCCAAGCGGATGGTCTCCTCATCGTGCTCGACCACGATGACCGAATTGCCCAGGTCGCGCAGGCGCTCCAGGGTCGCGATGAGTCGCCGGTTGTCGCGCTGATGCAGCCCGATGGACGGCTCGTCGAGCACGTAGAGCACGCCGACGAGGTAACTGCCGATCTGACTGGCCAGGCGGATGCGCTGGGCCTCGCCGCCCGAGAGCGAGGCCGACGCGCGACTCAGGGTGAGGTAGTCGAGGCCCACGTTCATCAAGAAATTGAGTCGCTCGACGATCTCCTTGACCACCTGGTGCGCGATGACCTCCTCGCGCTTGGTGAGCTTGAGCTTCTTGAAGAAGACCATGGTCTCGTCGATGGTCATCGCGCTCACCTGGGCGATGTTGTGCTGGTGGATGCGTACCGCCAACACCTCGGGCTTGAGACGCTGGCCGGCGCAGGCGTGACACTCGACCTCACGCATGTACTGCTCGGCCTGCTCGCGCGACCAGTCGCCGTCCGCCTCGTTGCGCTTGCGCTCGAGCCATTCGACGATGCCGTTGTAGGTGGTGTCGTAGGTGCGCACCTTGCCGTACCGGTTGCGGTACTTGACCGGCACGGTCCGTCGCTCGACACCGTAGAGGATCAGCTGGCGGTCCTTGGCGCGTAGTTTCTTCCAGGGCGTGGTCAGTTCGAACCCGCCGAGCTCGGCGATGCCGCCGATGAGACGCTCGAAGTATTTGAAGCGTTGGCCCGCCCACGGCGCCAGCGCCCCGTCGGCCAAGGACAGCGTGACGTCGGGGATCACCAAGTCGGGGTCGACCTCGAACCGCGTCCCCAGGCCGGTGCAGACCGGGCACGCGCCGTAGGGCGAGTTGAAGGAGAAGTCCCGGGGGGCCAGCTCGGTGAAGCTGAGGCCGCAGAAACTGCAGGCCAGCTTCTCCGAGAACTGGATCTGCTCGTCGATGTCGGTGAAGAGGAACGAGACCAGGCCCTTGGTCAGTTTGAGCGCCGCCTCCACCGACTCGGTGAGGCGCTGGCGGCTCGAGGCCTTGACCGTGAGTCGGTCCAGCACCACGTCGATGGTGTGCTGTTCGTAGCGCGCCAGCGTAAGGCTTTCGCGGTCGGCCAGCTCGAGGACGGTGCCGTCGACGCGCACGCGCGAGAAGCCCTGGGCCACCAGCTCGTTGAGCAGCGTGCTGTACTCGCCCTTGCGCCCCTCGACGACCGTCGCGAGCACCATGAACCGCTCCCCCGCCGGTCGCGTCAGGACCTGGTCGACGATCTGCTGGGACGTCTGGCGCGTGACCGGCCGGCCGCAATTGGGGCAGTGGGGCACGCCGATGCGCGCGAAGAGCAGGCGCAGGTAGTCGTGGATCTCGGTGATGGTGCCGACCGTGGAGCGGGGGTTGCGCGAGGAGCTCTTCTGGTCGATCGATATGGCCGGCGACAGTCCCTCGATGAAGTCCACGTCGGGCTTCTCCATCTGACCCAGGAACTGGCGGGCGTAGGACGAGAGGCTCTCGACGTAGCGTCGTTGGCCCTCGGCGTAGATGGTGTCGAAGGCCAGCGACGATTTACCTGATCCGGACAGCCCGGTGAAGACCACCAATTGGTCGCGGGGTATCTCCACCGAGAGGTTCTTCAGATTGTGGACGCGGGCGCCCTGGACGCGAATGGTCTGGGACATCAGTTCAATTTACTGGTGCCGGGTCCGAAAGCAGGCCGTCGAGGTCGCCGGCCAGCCCCTGACGATGCAGGGTCTGCAGATAGTCGCGCAGCACGGCGGCCTCCTCGAACTGCAGGTCGCGCGCGGCGGCGAGCATCGCCTTCTCGACCCGGGCCATCTCCAGGTTGAGGTCGTCGGGCAGGCTGCCCTCGAGCGAGGAGACGCCGTGGACCTTGTTCGAGGGTTCCGGCGCGGACTCGCTGCGCAGACGACCCAGGATGTCGGCCACGTTCTTCATGACCGTCTGGGGGGTGATGCCGTGCTCCTCGTTGTAGACCAACTGCATCATCCGGCGTCGCTCGGTCAGCGAGATGGCCTCGCGCATCGAATCGGTCATGCGGTCGGCGTACAGCACGGCCTCGCCGTTCGAGTTGCGGGCGGCTCGCCCGATGGTCTGGATCAGCGCGCTGCGCGATCGCAGGAAGCCCTCTTTGTCGGCGTCGAGGATCGCCACCAGCGACACCTCGGGCAGGTCCAGACCCTCGCGCAGCAGGTTGATGCCCACCAGCACGTCGAACTCGCCCAGGCGCAGCGACCGCAGAATCTCGATGCGTTGGATGGTGTCGATGTCGCTGTGCAAGTACTGGACCCGGTAGCCAGCCTTGGTGAGGAAGACGGTCAGGTCCTCGGCCATGCGCTTGGTGAGGGTGGTGACGAGCGCCCGCTCGCCGCGCTCGATTACGGCGTCGAGGCGTCCGCGCAGGTCCACGATCTGGTCCTTGGTGGGCTTGACGGCCACCACCGGATCCAGCAGGCCGGTAGGACGGATCACCTGCTCGGCGATCTGATCGCTCTGCTCGAGCTCGTAGGGCCCGGGCGTCGCCGAAACGAACACAATCTGGGGCACCAGTTCGATGAACTCGTCGAAGTTGAGTGGCCGGTTGTCCATCGCGCTCGGCAGCCGGAAGCCGTGCTCGACCAGCGTCTCCTTGCGCGAGCGGTCGCCGGCGTACTGGCCGCGCAACTGGGGCACGGCCACGTGAGACTCGTCGATGACCATCAAGAAGTCCTCCGGGAAGTAGTCGAGCAGGGTGAAGGGCCGTTCGCCGCGCCTGCGCCCGTCGAGGTGGGCCGAATAGTTCTCGATGCCGGCGCACACTCCCGTCTGTTCGAGCATCTCAAGGTCGTGCTCCGTGCGCGACCTCAGCCGCTGGGCCTCCAGCAGCTTGTTCTGTGACGTGAACAGGTTGAGCTGCTCCGCCAGTTCGTCCTCGATCCCGCGACAGGCCCGCTGCAGGGTGGCGGCGCTCGCCGCGTAGTGGGTGGCGGCGAAGAGCGTGATCTCGTTGACCTTGCCCCGGCTTTCCTGGGTCACGGGGTTGAAGAAGGAGATCTCCTCCACCTCGTCGGCGTAGAAGGACACGCGGATGGCCTCGTTGCTGTAGGCGGGCTGCACCTCGAGGGTGTCGCCCTTCATGCGGAAGCTGCCGCGGTCAATCACCAGTTCGTTGCGGCTGTACTGCATTTCGACCAGGCGGCGCAGCAGGGCGCGTTGCTCGAACGTCTTGCCGACCTCGAGCTGCAGCATGCGCTCGCGGTACTCGATCGGCGAACCCAGCCCGTAGATGCACGACACCGAGGCGACCACGATGGTGTCGCGATGGGTCAGGAGCGACGAGGTGGCGGCGTGACGCAATCGGTCGATCTCCGCGTTGACCGAGCTGTCCTTCTCGATGAAGGTGTCGGTGCGCGGGATGTAGGCCTCGGGCTGGTAGTAGTCGTAGTACGAGACGAAGAACTCCACACGATTGTGTGGCAGCATCTCCTTCAACTCCGACGCCAACTGCGCCGCCAGGGACTTGTTGGGTTCGAGGATCAGCGTCGGGCGCTGGACCCGTTCGGCCAGCCAGGCGATGGTGGCGGTCTTGCCGCTGCCGGTGATGCCCTCGAGCGTCTGGTAGCGCAGGCCGTCCTGCACGCCGGCCGCCAAGGTCTCGATGGCTTGGGGCTGATCGCCCGAGGGGCTGAAGGGAGATTCGACGAGGAATTTATCCACGGGCGAGCCCGTCCTCTTCGAGTGCCCGGTCGACCTGCGCGAACAGTTCGTCCAGGGACCCCTCGTTCCAGAAGACGCGATCGACGATGCGCGTGCGCTCGGCATTGCTCATCTGGTTGGCCAAGCGCGCGGTGGCGTCCTCCGGCGAGAAGCCTCGGTAGTCGACGAGCCGAGCGACGGCCGTCTCGGGCTGGACCAGCACCGCCCACACGTCGTCGAGGCCCAGGCCCTCTCGATGCTCGGGGCGAAAGAGCGGGATCGCGACGAACGCGGCCGGTCCGGTCGACTCTTCAAGGCGACGAAGGATCTCCACGCCGATGGGGCCGTGGGTGATGGCGTTGAGGCGACGAAGGGCGGCGACATCATGAAAGACGACGTCCGCCAGGAACGCCCGGTCGAGCGCACCGTCGGGGTCGAGGATCGCGTCGCCGAAGGCGTCGCGAAGCGCGAGCAAGGCTGGCTGTCCGGGGCGCACGACGTCGCGGGCGATTTCGTCAGCGTCGATCACCGGCCAGCCGAGGCTGAGCAGGTGCTGGGTGACGGCCGTTTTCCCAGCACCGATCCCGCCCGCGACGCCAATTCGTTTCACCTGACTACGGTAGCCACCGACTGTGACACGTCATCCCCTCGTCGGTGGTGGCACGGTATTTCCATGGCGGTTCGCTAGTCTCGAAAGAGACCGCAGAGGGGAACCATTGCTCCAGTACGTCGTTCGACGGCTACTTCAGTTGCTCGGGATCGTTTTTGTGATTTCCGTAGGAAGTTTCTACCTCATTCACCTCCTACCAGGGAATCCGGCCGTGGTCATCCTGGGCAACGCCTACAACGCCACCACCAAGGCGGCCCTCTACAAGCAGCTGGGTCTCAACAAACCCATCATCGAGCAGTACTTCATCTGGATGGGCCACGTGTTGCACGGCAACCTGGGAACGTCGTTCATCTCGCGCGTGTCGGTCCTCACCACCATCAGGGCGGCCCTGCCGATCGACCTCGAGATGATCCTCATCAGCCAGGTCCTGGCGCTGGTCATCGCCGTACCCCTGGCCATGATCTCGTCGCGCCGGCCGGACGGACCGATCGACCGCGTGCTGAGCGCCGGCAGCTTCACGCTGCTCTCCGTGCCGCCCTTCATCCTCATCGTGCTGCTGGTGCTGCTGGTGTCGATCAAGCTCAACGTCGCCAACACCGGTCCCTCGGCCTACGTCCCCTTCGCCACCAACTGGCTCACCAACCTAGAGAGCCTGTCGCTGGCCTCGATCACCGTAGCGCTGGGCAGCTTCACGCTCTACTACCGCGTGTTGCGCAGCGACCTGATCGCCACGATGCAGGAGGAGTTCATCACCATGGCCCGCTCCAAGGGCCTCAGCCGGCGACGGATCATGTGGCGCCACGCCTTTCGCCCCTCGTCGGTCACCCTGCTCGGCGCGGCCAGTGTCAACCTCGGCGGACTGCTGGCGGCGCTCTTTGTCGTGCAGTACCTGCTCGCCATTCCGGGACTCGGCTACACCCTCATCGCAGCCATCAACACCAGCGACTACCTCCTGGTCCAGGGCATCGTGTTGGTCGTGTGCGTGGGCGTGGTGGTGCTCAATTTCGTCTTCGACTTCATCATCAACCTGGTCGATCCGAGGATCAGTCGTGAGTGAACCGTACGAAATGGTGGAGAGGGTCGCCTTCGCCGAGTACTCGAGCCTCGAGGCGCCCGAGCGCCGCGAGCCCCTGGGCGCCTTCTTCTGGATCTGCGTCGGTTGGATCGGGCTCAACCTCATCGGGGCGATCTTCGCCAACGTGCTGCCCTTGGTCAACCCCCTGACGCAGAACTACAGCCTCATCGACGCGGGTCCCTCGCTGCACCACTTCTTCGGGACCGACGACCTCGGGCGCGACATCTTCTCGCGCGTCGTCTACGGGTCGCGCGTCTCCATCAGCGCGGGCGTGGGGGCGATGATCATCGGCTTCGGCGTGGGGGCGCCGCTCGGCATGCTCACCGCCTACCGTCGGGGGCGCTTCGACCAAATCGTCACCACGATCATGTACGCGGTCCTGGCCTTCCCCGCCATCGTGGCCACCATCGCCGTGCTCTCCTTCTGGACGCCCCGGGACCTCTTCAAGATCATCATCGTCATCGGCGTGGCCTCCATTCCCATCATCTATCGCGTGATCCGGGCGGCCACGCTCTCCATCGCCACCAAGGAGTTCGTCGTGGCGGCCAAGGTGCAGGGCGCCTCGGACCGGCGCATCATCTTTCGCGAGCTCCTGCCCAATATCGCGCCCTTGCTGGTCTCCTTCGTGCTCATCGGTATCGCGACGGTCGTCACCATCGAAGGCGCGCTGGCCTTCCTCGGGCTCTCGGTCAACCCACCCACGCCGTCCTGGGGCAACATGATCAACGAGGCCCGTGACGTGATGGCCCAGAACCCGTGGCTCGTGATCTTCCCCTCGGCGGCCATGTGCCTCTTCCTGCTGAGCCTCAACTTCATCGGCGACCGGCTGCGCAGCCACTTCGACGTGACCGACGTGAAGCTATGAGCGAGCAGACCAAGCTCCTGATCGTGCGGGACCTCACCACGACGTTCTCGACCCTCGGCGGACCGTTGACGGCGGTCGGGAACGTCTCCTTCGACCTGGCCACCAACGAGACCCTGGGGATCGTCGGCGAATCGGGGTCCGGCAAGACGGTGCTGTCGCGGACCATCATGGGTCTCCAGCCCCGCCACAACGTGTCGGTCACGGGCTCAGTCCTGCTCGACGGCCACGAGATGGTGGGCGCCAGCGAGGCCGAGAAGCGCCGGCTCTGGGGCACGGAGGTGGCCATGGTCTTCCAGGACCCGATGACCTCGCTCAATCCGGTCCTGCGGGTGGGCAAGCAGATCGACGAGACGTTGCGCGTGCGCTTGGGCATGAAGCGCGGCCCGGCCAAGCAGCGCGCCATTGAACTGCTGGAACTGGTGGGCATCCCCTCTCCCGCGTGGCGCTACCGGGCCTACCCCGGGCAGCTCTCGGGAGGGATGCGCCAGCGGGTCGTCATCGCCGCCGCGCTAGCCGGCTCGCCGAAGCTCTTGATGGCCGACGAGCCGACGACCGGCCTGGACGTAACGATCCAGGCGCAGATCCTCAACCTGCTCGACGAGCTCAAGGAACGGATGCACATGTCGGTGATCCTGGTGACCCACGACCTGGGCGTGGTCGCCACGCGCACCACGCGAATCGTCGTCATGTACGCCGGCCGCGTTGTCGAGACGGGTTCGACGCGCGAGGTCTTCGCCCGCCACCGCATGCCCTACACCCGAGCGCTGCTCGAGAGTTCACCCAAGATCACCAACCCCTCCCACACGCGTTTGCGCGCCATTCCCGGACGACCGCCCAACCTCTTGAATCTCGCGGACGGCTGCAGCTTCGCGCCGCGTTGCGCCTACGCCAGCGAACGCTGCCACGCAGAACGGCCCGAGCTGACGCCGTCGTTGGAACCGGGGCACTACTTCGCCTGCTTCAACCCGTTGCCCGTCTCGTCACCGGTGGTCACCTCGTGAGCGACGCCGCCCAGCCGTTGCTCAACGTGCGCGACCTGGTCGTCACGTTTGGACACGGACCGAACAAGGTGAGCGCGGTCGCCGGGGTGAGCTTCGAGGTCTTCGAGGGCGAGACGCTCGGTCTCGTCGGGGAGTCGGGCTGCGGCAAGTCGACCACGGCCAAGGCCCTCATGCGAATCATCGAGCCCAGCAGCGGGGTGGTCCAGCTCGAGGGCGTCGACGTCACCACCTTGCGCGGCGGCGCCCTGCGAAGGGCCCGCACGCGCATGCAGATGATCTTCCAGGACCCCATCAGCTCGCTCAACCCGCGCCGACGGATCAAGGACATCGTGGCCGAGCCCCTCGACTGCTGGCACAGCGTCGAGGGCGTCGAACGCGACGCGCTGGTCGCCGACCTCTTGAACAAGGTGGGCATCGACCCGGCCGTGTACGGCAATCGTTTCGCTCGCCAGTTCTCGGGCGGCCAGTGCCAACGGATCTCCATCGCCCGGGCCCTGGCGATGCGGCCGAAGCTGCTCATCTGCGACGAGATGGTCTCGGCGCTCGACGTCTCGATCCAGGCCCAGATACTCAACCTGCTGGAGGACCTCAAGTCGCAGTACGGACTGACCTTGCTGTTCATCGCCCACGACCGGGCGGTGGTGAAGAACGTCAGCGACCGGGTGGCGGTCATGTACCTGGGCAAGATCTGCGAACTGGGTCCCGCCGACGCCCTCTACGAGGCCCCGGCCCACCCCTACACGAAGTTCCTGCTGAGTGCGGCCTTAGAGGCCGACCCCGAACTCGCCCAGCACGGCGACGTGCTCGAAGGCGAGCCGCCCAGTCCGATCAAGCCGCCGAGCGGCTGCCGGTTCCGCACGCGCTGCCCCTGGGCCACGCAGAAGTGCGCCGACCAGGAGCCGCTGCCCCACGAGGTCGCGCCCGGACACCAGGTCGCCTGTCACTACCCGCTGACCCCGCAACGCAAGGAGCCCGTCCCCGGTTCCGACGGAACCTAGGACGGGCCTCGCAACGACCGCGTTACTCGCTGGGGGTCTCGTCGACCGTCGGCGCGGACGCCTCGGCCTCCACCTCGGGGACGGGTATCTCGTCCGTAGCGGGTGCCTCGGTCTCGCCGTCCTCGGCGGGCTTGGCCCCCGACTCGGTCGCGTACTCCGCCCAGGCCGCCTGCGCCTCGGTCTCGGGCGTGAACTCGCCGTACTCGATGCCGCCGATGTAGTTGCCTTCGGTGTCGTAGGCGTGCGATCCGAACGCCTCGCGGTACTCCTCGGAGACCTCGCCACCTTCCGCGGCCTGCTTGACCGACAGGCTGATGCGACGCCGCGCGGTGTCGAGCTCGATGATCTTGACCCATAGCTCCTCGCCGGCCGTCACGACCTGGTCGGGCGTGTCGACGTGGTGCGCGGCCAGCTCCGAGATGTGCACCAGACCTTCGATGCCCTCGCCGACCTGGACGAACGCGCCGAAGGGCACGAGCTTGGTGACGCGGCCGTACACCAGCTGGTCGACGGCGTGGCTCTCGGCGAAGACCTGCCAGGGGTCGGACTGCGTGGCCTTGAGCGAGAGCGAGATGCGCTCCTTGGAGAAGTCCACGTCGAGCACCTCGACGTCCACCTCGTCGCCCACGGCGACGACCTGGCTGGGGTGATCGATGTGCTTCCAGCTGAGCTCGGACACGTGGATGAGTCCGTCCATGCCGCCGAGGTCCACGAAGGCGCCGAAGTTGACGACCGAGGAGATGACCCCGTGGCGGCGCTCGCCGGGCTTCAGGTTGTTGAGGAAGTCCCCGCGCTGTTCCTTCTGCGTCTCTTCGAGCCAGGCCCGACGCGACAGCACGACGTTGTTGCGGTTGCGGTCGAGCTCGATGATCTTGGCCTCGACGGTCTTGCCGATGTAGGGCTGCAGCTCGCGCACGCGGCGCAGCTCCACCAGCGACGCGGGCAGGAAGCCACGCAGGCCGATGTCGACGATGAGCCCGCCCTTGACGACCTCGATGACGACGCCCTTGACGACCTCGTCGCGGTTCTTCAGCTCCTCGATGGTGCTCCAGGCCTTCTCGTACTGGGCGCGCTTCTTGGACAGGACCAGGCGACCTTCCTTGTCTTCCTTCTGCAGCACCAGGCACTCGACGCGCTCGCCCAGCGAGACGATCTCGGAGGGGTCGACGTCGTTGCGGATCGAGAGCTCCCGGG
>JBARBL010000072.1:0-67717 GCA_049793015.1 Acidimicrobiales bacterium
CGGGTTGGAATCGACCGAGCGGGGTGTAGCGATGTTCGAGCATCGAGACCCCGGTTTCGAATCGCCCGGCGACTCGCTCGTAGTTACGGCGTATGAAACTCGCCGTCGACCTCAGCCGGTTCACACCACTCCTCCCCTGCCCATCGTCACCTTATTTCTTCCGGGCCGTTTCGGGCGTGGCCAATCCAGACGTGCTGGATTGACCATGGTGGGCCAGGAGGGATTTGAACCCCCGTAGGCTAAGCCGTCTGGTTTACAGCCAGATCCCATTGGCCACTCGGGCACTGACCCGTCGGAAATCCTACTGCCCGGCGTCGACCCCCATCCAACCGGGTCCCAGCCTCTAGCATTTGCGCATGCCGACTTTTGACGTGGTCTCCGAGATCGACCTCCAGGAAGTGCGCAACGCGGTCGACCAGGCCAACCGCGAAGCGGGAACGCGCTTCGACTTCAAGAACACCAACCCCGTCATCGAGTTCTCCGACAAGGAGCTCAAGCTCAGCGCCTCGACGGAGGACCGCCTGCGCGCGCTCTACCAGTTGCTCGAGGAGAAGCTGGTGAAGCGCTCGGTGTCGCTCAAGTCGCTTGACCCGGGCAAGGTCGAAGAGGCCAGCCAAGGCGCGGCGCGCCAGAAGGTAGGGCTCAAGGCCGGCATCTCCCAGGAGGTGGGTAAGCAGATCAACAAACTGGTCAAGGAGATGGGCGTGAAGAGCCTCAGCTCGTCGATCCAGGGCGACCAGGTGCGCATCTCGGGCAAGCAGCGCGACGACCTGCAGCGGGCCATCGCTGCCTTGAAGGAGTCCGACATCGCGGTCCCCCTGCAGTTCACCAACTTCCGCGACTAACGACCGCCGGTCTGCTCCTCTTCTTCCTCTTCGAGGGTGAGTTCGATGTCGTGCAGCTTGTCGGTGTGGAAGATCCGGTTGAAGAGCAGCACCTTGAGGACCCAGAAGATCGCGAAGCTCAGCACGTTGACCGCGCCCACCAGCACCGTGTTGATCAGGTGGCTCCAGTGGTGCGTGTGCACCAGGTGCTTCACCCAGAGCGCGCCGAGCAGGGAGAAGGCGATGCCGGCGAAGGACATCAAGAGGTAGGGCACTATCTCCTTGCCGAAGTGGCTGCGGCCGCGCTTGCCCCAGGCCCAGGCCCGGCTCAGGTAGTACGAAGGGATCATCGCGAGCACGTTGCCGAACAGCGTCGCGCCGATGATGCCGGTGATGATGTGGAAGCCGTAGACGATGAGAATGGCGGTGAAGGACACGCCGGTCGTGATAACCGAACTCAGCGTGAAGCGGATAAGTTTCTTGCCCTCGTGCGTCTTGGACCACGCTAGAAATTCACGAAGGTTTTTTGGCACAAGGACGATTCTAGTTCGCCCCCTGACCGGCTCGCCGTGGCGAAGGTCCCATCCTCACGCCACCACCTCCACGCACACGCCGGGTGCCAGAATGGCTGGATGCCCGAAGCCCTGGAATTCCTCGTCGACCTGCTCAACCTCGAGACGATAGAGGTGAACGTCTATCGCGGCAAGCACCCGGTCGAGGCTCGTCAGCGCACCTTCGGGGGTCAGGTGGCGGCCCAGGCCCTTATGGCCGCCGGGCGCACCGTCGAGCGCGCGAAGGTCCACTCGCTGCACTCCTATTTCCTTCGCCCGGGCGACACCAGCACCCCGATCCTCTACGAGGTCGACCGCATACGTGACGGCCACAGCTTCAACACCCGTCGCGTCGTGGCCATCCAGCACGGCAAGGCCATCTACAACATGCAGGCGAGCTTCCACATTGAGGAGGTCGGATTCGAGCACCAACGCAAGATGCCGATCGTCCCCGGACCCGAGACGATCGAGCCGATGGCCCAACGCCTGCTCGCCGAGTTCGGCAGCAACGACGAGTGGTTCAAGCGCAAGCATCCCATCGACCAGCGCTACATCGGCGAACTGCCCTGGAGCGCGAAGCACAACCTCGACCCCCACCAGCAACTGTGGATCAGGGCCGACGGGGACCTGCCCGACGATCCCCTCCTGCACGCCTGCGTGGTGGCCTACGCCAGCGACATGAGCCTGTTCGACGCCATGCTGGCGCCGCATTCGATGCGCTGGGACGGCGACAACTTCATGGGCGCCAGCCTGGATCACTGCATGTGGTTCCACCGCGACGTGCGCGCCGACGAATGGCTGCTCTACGACTTCGACTCACCGATCGCCCACGGCGCGCGAGGTCTGGCCCAAGGCTACATATTCAACCAGTCGGGCGAACTGTGCGTGTCGATGGTCCAGGAGGGGCTGATGCGCATCCTGGACCCGAAGCGCACCGCGGCGGGCGAGAGGGAGACGCCGAAGCGGTTTTGACCTACGAGCGCTGCGCCATGGGCACGTAGTTGCGCTCCTCGGCGCCGATGTAGATCTGGCGGGGACGGGCGATCTTCACGTCCTGATCCAGCAACTCCTGGAAGTGAGCCAACCACCCCGAAGTCCGCGGGATGGCGAACAGCACCGTGAACATCTCCATCGGAAAGCCCATGGCCTGGTAGATGAGCCCGGAGTAGAAGTCGACGTTGGGGTAGAGGTGTCGCGAGATGAAGTAGTCGTCCTTGAGGGCTACCTCCTCCAGCTTGAGCGCGATATCGAGCAAGGGGTTCTTGCCCGTCACCGCGAAGACCTCGTCGGCCGTCTTCTTGATGATCGTGGCGCGCGGGTCGAAGCTCTTGTAGACACGATGCCCGAAGCCGTCGAGCAGGACCTTGCCCTGCTTCACCGTCTCGACGTAGGCGGGCACGTTCTCGATGCTGCCGATCTTGTTGAGCATCTTGAGCACCGCCTCGTTGGCCCCGCCGTGGCGCGGTCCGTAGAGTGCCGCGGTGGCCGCGGCGGTGGCGGAGTAGGGGTCGCCGTGCGAGGAGCCCACGATGCGCATCGCGGTGGTGCCGCAGTTCTGCTCATGATCGGCGTGCAGGATGAAGAGCACGTCCAGGGCGTGGGCCAGCACGGGATCGGCTTCGTAGCGCGGCTCGGCCACCTTCCACATCATCGAGAGGAAGTTCTGCGCGTATTCGAGGTTGTTGTCGGGGTAGACGAAGGGCATGCCCACCGAAAAGCGGTGACAGGCCGCGGCGAGGGTGGGCATCTTGGCGATGAGACGGACGACCTGGCGATGCAGGATCTCGGGATCGTCGAGGACCTTGGCGTCCTTGTAGTAGGTCGAGAGGGCCGCCACCGCCGACACCAGCATGCCCATGGGGTGCGCGTCGTAGTTGAAACCTTCCAGGAAGCGCTTTCGCACGTTCTCGTGGATGTAGGTGTGGTACGTGATCTCTTCGCTCCAGGCCTTGGATTGCTCGGCCGTGGGCAGCTCGCCGTGGTTCAGGAGGTACGCCACCTCGAGGTACGTCGAATGCTCGGCCAACTGCTCGATGGGGTAGCCGCGGTAGCGGAGGATGCCGGCGTCACCGTCGATGTAGGTGATGGACGACTCGGCCATGGCGGTGGCCATGAAGCCGGGATCGTAGAACCACACACCCGGCGCCGCCTTGGAAAACTCGTGCGCCGCGATGCCGCCATTTTCAATGGCGATCTCCTGGGTTTCTCCAGTGCGGTTGTCGGTCAGGGTAATTGACTGCTTCACAGTTCCTCACTTCAACTCGGGGCCAGGACCATCGTAGCGAACTGGCCAGTAACCCAATTCGGCTATGACGTCGTCTTGCCCGACGGCGACATCACGACGCTATAGATTCGCGACCGGGTCATGTTTAGCGCGTTGGGCGCCCCGGCCACCTTGATGATGAGCGTCGCGCGTTCGCTCGCGCGCGTCTCCAGCAGCCGAGGGACGAACGCGTAGGACTGCAACGGGCCGAGCACGGCGTGCATCGTCTGGCTTTGGCGCAGTCCCCGGTGATTCCTCGGGACGATGGTCACGGTGAGCGTGATGGGCTGATCGATGTAGTTCGCGTTGACCACCGACACGCCGACGTGCACCGCCTTGACGGGAGGGAGGAGGAGTTCCCCCGAGGGGGCCGGCAGGGGCGACGGCGTCACCGCCACCGCGGCGATTCCCACCCCTCGCGTCGCGGCAAGGTTCGACGACGAGCGCAGCGCCCCGACGTCCGTCGACAGCGGCGACAGCGCGACGCCATTGGACGTCGCGTCGAGCACGACACGGCCCGGCTCGCGCGCCAGCGACCAACGGCGAGTGTTCCACTGCTTGCTGGTCGAGAGCAGCGACGACTGGGCCGCGTTGGTATTGAGGATGTTCATGTCGCCATTCGGCCAGGGCACCGTCGCGGGGGGCAGGTGCAGCGATTCCACGACGTCGGTGAAGATGACCTGGTAGTCGGCGAAGCGAGTCGAGACCTCCTGGGCCAGAATTTCGTTGACGTCGTGGGCGAGCAAGGGCCGGTACAGCTGCTCCGACTCCGTAGGCCAGAGCACCAACTGGTCGCTCAGCTGCGTGAGGCGCGCCGCGAAGACGGCCCGAGAGAGCGACTCCCCGTTGTTGAGCAGGTAGCGAAAGCGCAGGTCGAGGTTGTTCTCCTGGGCGATGAGGGACGAGGCCAACGCGGCGAAGCTCCGGTTCTCGCTCCGTCGCGGACTCAAGGAATTGTGCGCCGCGCGCGTGACGTCCCGGGCGAAGAGCAGCACCAGAAGTGTTATGACCGCTGCGACCCCCAGCCAAAAGGAGTGTCGACGACGCTGAGCGCGAGTGCGGGCCACGACCTAGAAACTTACTTGCCTCGCCGCGGGGCACTCGTGGCGCCGACGGGGGGACTACACCTCGTCGAATCCCTCGAGCTCGAGAATCTCCGAGACGCCCGGCGTCAAGGGGTTGTCGGGATCGACACCCCACTTCTCCTCGTTGAGTTGCACCGCGGTCTCGTCGATCGATTCGAGCTCGGGCAGCGCCTTGGCCCTCTGCGCTCCACCCAACGCGCGCACGCGGCGCGCCTCGGGGATCAACCGGGACTCGACGGACCTCACCATCTTGTTGTAGGAGTCGAGCGTGTCGTCCAGCGACTTGCCCATCTTGAGTATCGGCTCAGCAACGAGGCGAATCCGGTCGACCAGGGATTCGGCGATCTTGAAGATCTCCTGGGCGTTGATCGTCGCGTCGTGCTGACGCAGGACCATGGCCACCGACCACAGGAGCGAGAGCAGGTTGGTGGGCCCCACGATGAGGACACGCTCCTTCGCGGCGTAGGCGTGCAGCGTCGGATCGGCGTCGAAGGCCGCGGTGATGGCGAAGTCGCTCGGCACGAAGCACACCACGAACTCGGGCGCCGGGGTGATGAGCTCCCAGTACGACTTCTCCTTGAGCGTCTTGACGTGGCTGCGCAGCGCGGTCGCGTGCTCGAGGTACTTGAGTCGACGCTGTTCGGCGTCTTCGGTTGCGTTCGCGGCCTCGAAGGCGTCGAAGGGGAACTTGGCGTCGATGGCGATGCTCGCGTTGTTGGGCATCTTCACGACACAGTCCGGCCGCAGCGCACGACCGGCGTCGTTCACGCCCGAGACCTGCAGGTCGTAATCGATATTGCGTCGCAGACCCGACGCGTCCATGACGTTGGCCAGTTGCACCTCGCCCCACTGGCCCCGTTGATCGCCCCGTCCGAGCAGCTGGTTGAGTCGGCGGGTCTCATCCTGGGATTTCTGTTGCGCTTGGAGCAGCTCGGTCGCGCGGGTCTTCACGTCGAAGAGGACGCCGGTGTGCTCCTTGTTGAACTCGACCAGATTCCTCTTGTATTCGTCCAACAGCGACTCGAGGGGCTTGAGCGTGAGGTCGAGCTTCGAATCGCGTTCCTTGGCCACCTGCTCCTGGGACTGGTTGAACTGCTCAACCGTGTGGGCCAGCACGCGATTGGACATGTTCTCGAAGGTTATTTCCATGCCCTGGAGCGCCCGGGCGTGCTCGTCGCGCTCCCGCAGCAGCATCTCGTTGGCCGCCGCGAGTTGCGAGTCGCGCACCGCGAGGTCGGCCCTCGCCTGGGCCGCGCCCTCGCGCAACGACTGGGCCCGGCTCGAGGCCACGATCCACGCGACGGCCGCGCCGACAAGCAGGCCGGCGACGCCGCCAATGAGTCCCGCCATCATCCGTCCCCTTCCGCTCGTTTCCCCCACCCTAGAGAAGTCCTGTGACGCGGCGGTAACCTTTGGCCATGTCACGCCTCTTCAATTCGGCCCGGGAGCCTTCCAAACTGGAGATCTCCGACGTGGGCGTGACGCCGGAATTGCGCCAACAGACGATCCAGGTCTTCGCCCTCGTGGGCGAGGCCATCGCCGGGGCGACCCACGCCCTGCTGGCCAACGATCGAGAACTGGCGAAGAGGATCGTGAACCAGGACGTCGTGATCGACGAACTGGTGGACGCCATGGTCGCCGACGCCGAGGTCCGCCTCCTCGAAGAGCCGTCGCTCAGCATCGAATCGCGACGCATGCTGATGACCCTGATACGGATCCTGCCCGAGATCGAACGTAATGGCGACCTCGCCGAACACATCGCGCGACGGGCCGCGCGGGGTCTGGGCAACGAGATGTCGCCCCGGAGCCGCGGACTGGTCGAACGGATGGGCGAGGTCGCGTCGATGATCTGGCGGGAGGCGACCGACATCATCATCGACGGCAAGCGCGAGTCGGTGGGGGCGATCGAGGACATCGACGACGAGATCGACGACCTGCACGTCTCGCTCACCGCCGAGTTGACCTCGGGGTCGATGGCCCTGCCGGTGGCGGTGGAGCTGGCCCTGGTCGCGCGTTTCTACGAGCGATTCGGTGACCACTGCGTCAACTTAGCCCGACGCCAGGTGGGGCGCGACGGCGCCGACTAACGAAGTTCGAGCAGGGCTTCGGCTATCTGCACCGCGTTGAGCGCGGCTCCCTTGCGCAGGTTGTCACTGCTCAAGAACATCGAGAGGCCGTTGGGGACCGCCTCGGCGCGTCGAAGCCTGCCGACGTACGTCTCATCCTTGCCCGCGGCCAAGCGCGGCGTCGGCAGATCGTGCAACACGACTCCCGCCGCGCCGCTCAGGAGTTCGCTCGCCTCCTCGGGCGAGATCGCCCGCGCGAAGCTCGCGGTGATCGAGAGCGAGTGGCCGGTGAACACGGGCACGCGCACGCAGGTCGCGTCCACCAAGAGGTCGTCGATCTCCAGGATCTTTCGACTCTCGAACCGCAATTTTTGCTCCTCGCCCGTCTCGAAGGAACCGTCGTTCACGATCGAGCCGGCCAATGGAATGACGTTGTGCGCTATTGCGGTCGGGAACTTCACGCCGGCGTCGATGTTCAGCGCCTCACCGTTAAAGGCGAGAACTCGCACGTCGCTCTCGTAGAGCGATTCAAGCTGGTCGGCCAGTTCGTCGACCCCGTCTCGTCCCGACCCGCTCACCGCCTGATACGTCGACACCACCATCGATCGGAGCCCGGCCGCCAGGTGCAGTGGTTTGAGCACCGGCATGGCCGCCATGGTCGTGCAGTTGGGGTTGGCCACGATCCCCTTGGGTATAGATCGCAGGGCGTGGGCGTTGACCTCGGGCACCACCAGCGGCACGTCAGGGTCCATGCGCCACGCCGAGGAGTTGTCGACGACGATGGCGCCCGCTGCCGCCAGGCGGGGCGAGAGGACCTTGGACGAGTTGGCGCCCGACGACATCAGGGCGATGTCGAGGCCCGCGAAGTCCGCGAGCTCGGCGTCTTCGACCTCGATGGACTCGCCCTTCCACTCCAGCTTCGATCCCGCCGACCGGGCCGAACTGAAGAAGCGAATCTGCTCGACCGGGAAATCCCGCTCGAGCAGGATCGAGCGCATGACGGTCCCGACCTGACCGGTGGCCCCAACAATCGCTACACGCATGCAGGCAGTCTATTGGGGCCGGGCGCGACTGCCCTAAAACTGCACCGCGTCGAGTCCGAACGCGGTGTGCAGGTAGCGCACGGCGTCGGCCACCCGCTCCGCGCGCAGCACGCACGAGATACGGATCGAACTGGTCGAGATCATCTCGATGTTGATGCCGTGCTCGGACAGCGTCTCGAACATCAACGCGGTCACCCCGGGACTGGACTTCATCCCGGCCCCCACGATCGAGACGCGACCGATATTGTCGTCGGTCGTGACGTCCGCTGCGCCGATGTCGTCCTTCACTTGGTTGCAGGCGTCGCGCGACACGTCCAGATCGGTCTTGGCCACGGTGAAGGATATGTCGGTCATCCCGTTCGCCCCGGTGTTCTGGACGATCATGTCGACGTTGATGCCACGATTGGCGAGCTCGCGAAAGAGCTGCGCGGCCACGCCGGGTCGGTCGGGTACGCCTCCCACCGTGATCTTGGCCTCCGAGGTGTCATCGGTGATGGCCGAAACGACGGTTTGTTCCATGGTGGGGTCCTCCTCCACAATCCAGGTTCCCGGTTCCCAGGTGAAACTCGAGCGGACGTGCAACGGCACGCTGTGACGGCGGGCGAGCTCCACCGAACGAAGCATCAGCACCCGGCCCCCCGTCGCCGAGATCTCCATCATCTCGTCGAAGGAGACCCGGGCGATTCGTCGGGCGCTCGGGACCACGCGCGGATCGGCCGAGAAGACGCCCGTCACGTCGGTATAGATCTCGCAGACGTCGGCCTTGAGCGCGGCCGCCAGCGCGACCGCCGTGACGTCCGAGCCGCCGCGGCCCAGCGTCGTGATGTCCTTGTCCGTCGACACGCCCTGGAAGCCCGCCACCACGGGCACCAGTCCGTCGTCGAGCGCCTCGCGGATGCGGTCGGGACGGATCTCGAGGATCTTGGCCCGCGTGTGATCCGTGTCGGTGATTATGCCGGCCTGGCTGCCGGTGAACGACGCCGACTCGACGCCGCGCGCCGCCAGCGCCATGCACACCAACGCCATCGATATGCGTTCGCCGGCCGTGAGCAACATGTCCAATTCGCGCGGCGGCCGCGTGGGCGAGACGTCGTCAGCGAGGCGAACGAGGTCGTCGGTGAACTTGCCCATCGCCGACACCACGACCACCACTTCATCGCCCGCGTCGCGTGTCCTGGCCACATGATCAGCCACGGCCCGAATGCGTTCGGCGTCGCCGACCGAGGTGCCGCCGTACTTTTGAACGACCAGTGCCATGCCTCAAAACTACTTGAGCCGATTGGGGGCCTTACGAATCGCCACTAAAGTCGCAACCATGGCAACTACCAAACGTGAACGGCAGAAGGCGGCGCGCCGTCAGAAGTTAGAGATGGCTCAACGCGCTAACAAGCGCCGAAAGACGATTCGTCGCTCGGTCATCGTGGCCATCGTGGCCGCGATCGTCGTCGGATCGGGCGCGCTGCTCTTCTCGGGCAAGACCACCCCACCAACCACCACCACGACAACCTCGTCCACCGTGGCGACCACCACCACGACGTTGGCGCCGGTCAGCATAGGCACCATCGCCGATCCCTCCCCCGCCGGCACCTTCACCAAGGCCCCGACCATGGTCATCCCTCCCGGAGCGCCGCCGACCACGCTCGAGGCGAAGGACCTGATAAAGGGCACCGGACTTCGCGCACGTACCGGCGACACGGTGACCCTCGAGTACGTCTTGGGTACCTACTCGTCGCGCAAGGTCGTGCAGTCCTCCTGGACGTCCAGTCCCCTCGTCGAAGTCCTCAGTACCTCGAGCTTCATACCCGGCTTCGCCGACGGCGTCGTGGGCATGAGGGTCGGTGGCCGACGCGAGGTGATCATCCCGCCGTCGCTCGGCTACGGCGCCAGTTCGCCGGGCACCGGCATCGCCAAAAACGACACCCTGGTTTTCATCATCGATCTCCGCAAGGTCGTCGCGCCGTGATGATGACCGACGGGCGATTATCACTTGAGAGGAACTCATGACCGACCACCTTCCCAACCCCGACGGCTCGAGCGAGCAGCGCCAGCGATTCGACGCGGCGCCTCCGATGATCATCGACACGGCGAAGAACTACACGGCGACCATGGTGACGTCCAAGGGCACGCTCGAGATCGTGCTCGACGCCCTGGACGCGCCGACGACCGTCAACAGCTTCGTCTTCCTGGCGCGCTGGCACTACTACGACGGGGTCATCTTCCACCGGGTGATCCCCGGCTTCGTCCTCCAGGGCGGCGACCCGACCGGGACCGGGACCGGCGGGCCCGGCTACCGCTTCAATGACGAGTTGCCCAAACCGGGACGCTACGAGATGGGTTCCCTGGCCATGGCCAACGCCGGGCCCCACACGAACGGATCGCAGTTCTTCGTGATCTCCGGTCCCGACGGCATGCGGCTTCCTCCGCTCTACGCGCTCTTCGGCAAGGTCGTCAAGGGCCTCGACGTCGTCGAGACGATCGACGCGCTCGGCACGAAATCAGGCGCCCCGCGAGAGCGCGTCGTCATCGAGTCGGTCACCATCTCCGAGTCCTGACCCCACGGCGGCGCGTGCGGGAGGTCCATCCATACCTACATCGTCAACGGATCGGACGAGTCGTCAACTGAGAGACCCGCTCAGGAGACCACGACCTCGGCCAGTAGGGTTTCTAGATGAACTTTCACAAAGTGGGCGTGGTCGGTTCGGGCATCATGGGCAGCGGCATCGCCGAAGTGGTAGCCACGTGCGGCTCGACGGTGGTGCTGCGTAGCCGCACCCAGGAGTCCGTCGACTCGGTACTGGAGAGCCTGGAGAAGTCGCTCAATAAGAAGGTCGTGAAGCAGCAGCACTCGCGCGCCAACGCCGACGCCATCCGCGCCCGGGTCACGGCCACCGTCTCCTTCGACGAACTGGTCGGCTGCGACTTCATCATCGAGACGGTGGTCGAAGACGTCGACGTGAAGAAGCGCGTCTTCAAGGAGTTGGACCGCGTGATGGGACCGGACACCATTCTCGCCACCAACACCTCCACGCTCTCGGTGATGGAACTGGCGACCACCATCTCACACCCCGAACGGGTGTGCGGCATGCACTTCTTCAACCCGGCGTCGACCATGACCCTGGTCGAGATCGTGCGGCCCCTGACGGCGTCGGATGAGACGATCAAGGCCGTCACCGAGTTCGCCCTGGCGTGCGGGAAGGAACCGGTCGAGGTGACCGACCAGGCGGGCTTCATCGTGAACGCCCTGCTCTTTCCGTACCTCAACAACGCCATCCGACTGCTGGAACAAGGTGTGGCCACCGTCGACGGGATCGACGTCGCGATGAAGGGCGGCTGCGGTTTCCCCATGGGGCCCTTCGCGCTGCTCGACCTGGTTGGCCTGGACACCTCGCTCGCGATACTCGACGCGCTGCACGCCGCCTTCGGCGACGACAACCTGGTCGCCGCGCAGAGCTTGCGCGACATGGTGGCCCGAGGTGAACTGGGACGAAAGTCAGGTTCGGGGTTCTACGACTACCGTCAATAGCGAGAACCGGAGGGATCATGCGAGAACGCTCTAAACCCTGGGTGATGCGCACGTACTCCGGTCACTCGAGCGCCCTAAAGTCCAACCAGCTCTACCGCAGCAACCTCGCCAAGGGCCAGACCGGTCTGTCCATCGCGTTCGACCTGCCGACCCAGACCGGCTACGACCCCGACGCCCCCGACGCCGCCGGCGAGGTGGGCAAGGTCGGCGTGCCGGTCGCTCACCTCGGCCACATGCGCCAGATGCTCGACGGCATCCCGCTGGGCGAGATGAACACCTCCATGACCATCAACGCGACCGCCGCGTGGCTGTGGGGCCTCTACCTCGCGCTGGCCGACGAGCAGGGCGTCGACACCAGCCAACTGTCGGGCACGACGCAGAACGACATCGTCAAGGAGTACCTGAGTCGCGGCACCTACATCTTCGCCCCCGAGCCCTCCAAGCGACTCATCGTCGACATGATCGCCCACGCCATCAACCACGTGCCCAAGTGGAATCCGATCAACGTCTGCAGCTACCACCTCCAGGAGGCCGGCGCGACACCGGTGCAGGAGATCGCCTTCGCCTTGGCGACGGCCATCGACGTGCTGGACGCCGTGCGCGACTCGGGCAAGGTCGAACCGTCGCAGATGTCCCAGGTGGTCGGACGCATCTCGTTCTTCGTCAACGGGGGCGTGCGGTTCATCGAGGAGATCGCCAAGTTGCGGACCTTCACGGCGATGTGGGACGAGATATGTCGCGGCCGCTACCACGTGGACGATCCGTCGCTGCGACGATTCCGTTACGGCGTGCAGGTGAACTCACTCGGCTTGACCGAACAGCAGCCCGAGAACAACGTGTCGCGCATCGTCTTAGAGATGCTCGGCGTGACGCTGTCGGCCGACGCTCGCGCGAGGTCCATCCAGCTGCCCGCCTGGAACGAGGCGCTGGGCCTGCCGCGTCCCTGGGACCAGCAATGGAGCCTGCGAATGCAGCAGGTACTGGCCTTCGAGAGCGACCTGCTCGAGTACCCCGACATCTTCGCCGGCTCTCAGGTCATGGAGGCCAAGGTCCACGAGCTCTCCGTCGCGGCGAGCAGTGAACTCGACGAGATCCTGGCGCTCGGCGGGGCCTTCGCCGCCACCGACGAGCTCAAGAGTCGCCTCGTCGCCAGTCAGGCCGAGCGCGTGGCGCGCATCGAATCCGGGGAGCAGATCGTGGTCGGGGTCAACCGTTTCACCGAGACCGCCGAATCTCCCCTCACCAGCAACGCCGCCATCGAATCGATCATGACCGTGGACCCGGCCTTCGAGCGCGAGATGATCGCGGACGTCGTGGCCTGGCGCAGTCGACGCGACGACTCCGCGGTGGCGAAGGCGCTCCAAGAGCTGAGCCGGGTCGCAAGGAGCTCACAGCCGGAGGACAACATCATGATCCCGACGATCGCCCTCGCCAAGGCCGGCGGCACCACCGGCGAGTGGTCCGACGCGCTGCGGGCCATCTTCGGCGAGTACCGCGCGCCCACCGGCGTGCGCTCCGGCGTGGCCGCTCGCGGAGAGACGTTCGCCGGTCTGGTCGAGCGCTCCAAGGCGGTGACGGCCGCGCGCGGCAGGCCGCCCAAGATCCTCATCGCCAAGCCGGGGCTCGACGGCCATTCCAACGGCGCCGAGCAGATCGCGGTCGCGGCGCGCGACGCGGGCTTCGAGGTCGTCTACCAGGGGATCCGGCTCTCCCCCGAGGAGATCGTGGCAGCCGCGCGCGACGAGGACGTCGACATCGTGGGCATCTCGATCCTCTCGGGGTCGCACCTGGCCCTAGTACCGCGCGTCGTGAACGGCCTGCGCGCAGCGGGCGTCGAGGCCAAGGTGATCGTGGGTGGCATCGTGCCCGAGTCCGACGCGCTTACGCTGTTGGCCGACGGGGTGGCCACGGTCTACACGCCCAAGGACTTCTCGCTGGGCGCCATCATGGACGACCTGCTCGGGCTGATCGAGACCGCTACCTAATTCGCTGCGGCCGACGATTGGCGTAGGGACCGCTGTTGAACCATCGCCCCGAGAATCGCCACGCCGGCACCGCGTTGGCCACGAGGTTGCGCTGCGCCTGCTCCTTCATAACCTCCTCGAGCGCCGCCATGACGGCGGCCGCCTCGTCGCTGGCCAGTACCGGTCGGGGCGTCAGGCCGTAGCTCATAGCGGCACGTTCCCGTGCTTGCGCTTGGGCAGCTCCTCGCGCTTGCTCCTCAGAAGGTCGAGCGAGCGGCAGATGATCCGGCGGGTCTCGGCGGGATCGATGACATCATCGATGAAGCCGCGCTCGGCCGCGATGTAGGGCGTCGCGTAGCGTTCCTCGTAGTCCTCGATGAGCTCGGCGCGCAGTGCCACGGGGTCGTCGGACTCCATGAGGTCCCGGCGGTGCACGATCTCGACGGCGCCGGCCGAACCCATGACCGCCAGCTCGGCGGTCGGCCAAGCGAACGCGAAGTCCGCGCCGATGGACTTGGAATTCATGACCACGTACGCGCCGCCGTAGGCCTTGCGCGTGATGACCGAGATCCGCGGGACCGTGGCCTCGCAGAAGGCGTAGAGCAGCTTGGCGCCGTGGCGGATGATCCCCCCGTATTCCTGATCGAGGCCCGGCATGAAGCCCGGCACGTCGACGAAGGTCACCAGCGGGATGTTGAACGCGTCACAGGTACGCACGAAGCGCGCCGCCTTCTCGCTCGACGCGATGTCCAGCACGCCGGCCAGTATCTGGGGCTGGTTCGACACCAGGCCGATGGTGTAGCCGTCGACCCGCGCGAAGCCGCAGGTGATCTGCGGGGCGTAGGTCGCGTGCACCTCCATGTAGTCGCCGCCGTCGACGATCGCCGCGATCACCTTCTTCATGTCGTAGGGCTGGTTGGGCGACAAGGGCAGGAGGTCGCGCAGGTTCTCGCACAGGCGCTCGGGAGAGTCGCCGGTGAGGATCCGGGGGGCCTCTTCCATGTTGTTCGGCGGCAGGAAGGAGAGCAGGTAACGGACCTCGTCGAGCACGCTCTTCTCGTCGGGCAGCACGAAGTGCGCCACCCCCGACTTGGTGGCGTGGGTCAGGGCCCCGCCCAGCTCTTCGAGCGTGACGTCCTCGCCGGTCACGGTCTTGACGACGTCGGGACCCGTGATGAACATGTGGCTGGTGTCCTTCACCATGAAGATGAAGTCCGTCAGGGCCGGCGAGTAGACCGCCCCGCCCGCGCACGGTCCGAGGATGACCGAGATCTGCGGGACGACCCCCGACGCCTTGGCGTTGCGCCGGAAGATGCCGCCGTACGCGTTGAGCCCGGCCACGCCTTCTTGGATCCTGGCCCCCGCGCCATCGTTGAGCCCGATGATCGGCAGTCCCATGGTCGTCGCCAGGTCCATGATCTTGTGGATCTTCTCGCCGTGAGTCTCGCCGAGCGCGCCGCCGAACACCGTGAAGTCCTGGGAGTAGACGCAGACCTTACGCCCGTCGATCATGCCGAAGCCGGTGATCACGCCGTCGGTGTAGGGCCGAGAGTCCTCCAGGCCCATGCCCGAGGCGTAGTGGCGATTGAGCATGTCGAGTTCCTGGAAGGACTCCTCGTCGAGCAGGTACTCGATGCGCTCGCGCGCGGTCATCTTGCCCCGGGACTGGTGACGCTCGATGGCGTACTCGCCGCCCGCGACGCGGGCCTCGGCCTTGCGGGCTTCGAGTTCCGCCAACCGCTCCGTCATCGTGTGCTCCATAGCGACCAAGGTTACTTAAAAAGAAATTGTGCTGTCAGGGCTGCGGCGCGGCCCGCGCGCGACGAAAGTGAATCACGCCGTGTTCGCTACCGTTACCGGTAAGTAGGAATGTGCGTCACGTCACAAAGCGCGCCGAATGACTACGGCGCTACCTGCACGAGTTCGATCAAGGTGGAGAACGACGCGCGCGGATGCACGAACGCGACCAGCGTGCCGCGGGACCCCGGTCGCGGCGACTCGTCGATGACCTGGCCGCCGGCAGCCTTGACCGCCTCCAACGCCGCCGCGCAGTCGGCCACGCGATAGGCCACGTGATGGAGCCCCTCACCCTTCTTCTCCAGGTACTTGGCCACCGGCGAATCGTCGCGCGTGGGAGTCAGCAGTTGGATGTAGGAGTCCGCGACGCGTATGAGGACCTCGTAGACCCCATCGGAGAGAACGTCCTCGCGGTGCTCGACCGTAGCCCCGAAGACCTCCTCGTACCAGGCAATGGCCGCGTCGATGTCGCGCACCGCGATGGCCACGTGGTCGATCTCGATCAGCAGTGACTCCACGCCTACTCCTTGTCGTGACGGCGGAAGATGGAGAGCCGAGCTTCGCCGATGCGTCGACGCAGCTCGGGGTCGGTGACGCCCAGGCCCTCGCGCGGCGCGGCGCACAGGACGGCGATCTTGCCCTCGTGCTGATTGTGGTGCAGCTGGTAGGTTGCCTCGCCCACCTGCTCCATCGCGAACACGGCCGAGAGCGGCGGCACGACCTTGCCGTCCAGGATCGTCTGGTTGGCCGACCAGGCCTCGCGATAGTTGGCGAAGTGCGACCCCTTGATGGTCTTGAGCCTCATCCAGAGGTGTCGATTGTCGTACTCGATCATGTAGCCGCTGGTCGCGGCGCAGGTCACGATCGTCCCGGCCCGTTTGGTGACGAAGACGCTCGCGCCCATGGTGGAACGTCCCGGGTGCTCGAAGACGATGTCGGGGTCGTCCCCCACCAGCGCGCGGATGTCCTTGCCGAGGCGGCGCCACTCCGACTCGTCCTGGGTGTGCTCGTCCTTCCAGAAGCGATAACCCTGCTCCTGGCGGTTGATCACGTGCTCACAGCCCAGTTCACGCAACGTGTCGACCTTGTTGGCGCTCGACACGACCCCGATGGGCGTGCCGCCGGAGTTGATCACGTGTTGCACCGCGAAGGACCCGATACCGCCCGACGCGCCCCAGATCAATACCCGGTCACCCTGGGTCACCGGAGCGCCGTTGCGCGACACCAGCATGCGATACGCCGTCGAGTTGCACAGCGCGTTGACGGCCGCCTCCTCCCACGTCAGGTGCGCGGCCTTGGGCATCAGCTGGTTGGCCTTCACGACCGAGATGTCCGCCAGCCCGCCGAAATTCGTCTCGAAGCCCCAGATCTTCTGATTGCCCGACCGCATCGAGTCGTCGTGACCGGACGGATCCTGGTCGTCGACGTAGTTGCAGTGCACGGTCACCTCGTCGCCGACCTTCCAATTGCGCACCGCGGAACCGGCGCGCACGATCACCCCCGCCGCGTCGGAACCGACCACGTGGTAGTCGAGCGCGTGACGCCGTCCCCAGTAGGACTCCTTGGCCAGGCGGTCGAGGAAGCCGAAGGTGGACAGCGGCTCGAAGATGCTGGTCCACACCGTGTTGAAATTGATGGACGACGCCATGACAACGATGAAGACCTCATCGGGTGCCAGTTCGGGCAGCGCCACCTCAGCGACGTGCAGGCTGGCCCGGGGGTCCTTATCCTTGCTGGCCAGCCCAGCGAACATGTCCTGGTCCTGGCGGCGCACGAAGACCGCGCGCGTGGTGGTGGCCATGGGCGTGGCGGCCAAGTCCTCAGCGGAGGCCCCGGATCGCACGGCGTCGAGAATTTCACTCATTGCGAGAGGTTAGTTGTCCCTCGCCGCCACTCTCGACGCCTCGTCGCGACCGCCGTCGCTTTTTGTGCGTCGGGCACCAGGGTCTATCGTGGCGAGTAGTCGAGTCACACGATCAAGGAGTCCCCATGTCCCGCAGCGTCATCGTCGCCGGAAGTCGCACCGCCATCGGAAAGCTCGCGGGCGTCTTCGCCTCGCTCAGCGCGCAGGACCTGGGAGGCGTCGCCATCAAAGGGGCGCTCGATCGCGCGGGCGTCGACCCGGCCAGCGTCGACCTCGTGCTGATGGGCCAGGTCATCCAGGCGGGGCAGGGTCAGATCACGGCTCGCCAGGCCGCCGTGAAGGGCGGCATCCCGATGACCGTGCACGCGACGACCATCAACAAGGTGTGCCTCTCGGGGCTGCAGACCATCTACCTGGCCGACCTCATGATCCGCGCCGGCGACGCCGAGATCATCATCGCGGGCGGAATGGAGTCGATGACCAATGCGCCCTACCTGCTGCCCGGCGCGCGCGCCGGCTACCGCATCGGCGACCAGAAGGTGGTCGACTCGATGATGTTCGACGCGCTCACCTGCGCCTTCGACCAGTGCGCCATGGGGCTCTCCACGGAACGCCACAACGCGGGCCGCATCACGCGGGCGCGCCAGGACGAGTTCTCCGCGCGCAGCCACGAGCTCGCGGCGGCGGCCATCAAGTCGGGCAAGTTCGCCGAGGAGATCGTCGACGTCGCCGTGGCGCAGCGCAAGGGCGACCCCCTCCTCGTCAACACCGACGAGGGGGTGCGCGCCGAGACGACGGTCGAATCGCTGTCCAAGCTGCGCGGGGCCTTCGAGAAGGACGGCACCATCACCGCGGGCAACGCGTCGCAGATCTCCGACGGGGGCGCCGCGGTGCTCGTGATGTCCGCCGAGCGCGCGCACCAGCTCGGCCTCGAGCCTTTAGGGGAGCTCGTCAGCTACGGCCAGGTCGCGGGTCCCGACGCGTCGCTGCTCAGCCAGCCCGCCAACGCCATCGCGCAGGCCGCCGCCAAGGCCGGTCTCGACGTGAAGGGCCTCGATCTCTACGAGATCAACGAGGCCTTCGCCGCGGTGGGGCTCGCCTCGTCGGACGACCTGGGCCTCGACGAGTCCAAGGTCAACGTGAACGGCGGCGCCATCGCGCTGGGTCACCCGGTCGGCATGTCGGGCACTCGCCTCGCCATCACCGCGTTGATGGAATTGCGCCGACGCGGCGGTGGCGTGGCCGCGGTGGGCCTCTGCGGCGGCGGCGGTCAGGGCGACGCGGCCATCCTGCGCACGCTCTAGTCGGGGATGAAGCGCGCCACCAGCTCGTAGCGGTGGCGCGCGAGCGGTTGGCCCTCGTCCAGTTCGAACACGTAGGCGCCGCCCAGTTCGTAGCCGCGCGAGCGCAATGAGGAGGGGACCTCTCTCGCGAGCAGCACCGCCAGTTCGTGCATCGACGGGTTGTGGCCGATGATGGCGAGCGAGGTCGTCCCCGGGTCGAACTCGATCAGCTCGTCGAGCAGGTCCTCGCCCGTCACTTCCCGCGAACCGTAGTAGAGGGATTTTCGAAACTCGTGCGCCGCGATCCAGCCGGTGCCCGCGAAGGACCGTTCGTACGTCTCTCGCGTGCGTGCCGCGCTGCTCACGAGCGCCGAGACCGGACCGTAGGCACCGAGCGCCTCGGGGTCCTTGGCCCACGCGCGCAATTCCTTGCACTGTCGCCGCCCCCGGCCGCTCAGGACCCGGTCGAAGTCCAGCCCCATGGGCAGAGGCGGGGACGCCTTCGCGTGGCGGACGATGGTGAGAAAGCGCATCCTCCCAGTCTGTCGGAAACGGCAGGGCGCCGTCGCTTTGGTTTAGCGTTGACCCGTGCACGTGACCCTGACGTACTTCCAAGCCGTCGTGATGGGACTCGTCCAGGGCGTCACCGAACTCTTTCCCGTCTCGAGTCTCGGCCACGGCGTGCTCGTGCCAGCCCTGTTCGGCTGGCACAACCTGGTGAGCAGCCAGTCGGCCACGCAGTCCTTCTTCCTCGTATTCCTGGTCGGCCTGCACGTGGGTACGGCCGTCGGCCTGATCGTCTTCTACCGCCGGACCTGGGCCGCCCTGATGAGGGGTCTGGGGCGTCAGTTGTCCACCACGCGATCGAACGGCGTCGCCTCCCTCTGGCAGCTGCGCGATCCCGATATGGACCCGAGCTATCGCCTGCTGGTCATCCTGGCCGCGGGCAGCGTTCCGGTCGGTATCGCCGGCCTGTTCCTCGAGAAGACCCTGCGCGAACTCTTCGCCAAGCCCCTGGCGGCCGCGATCTTCCTCACGGTCAACGGCGTGATCCTGCTGTTGGGCGAGGGGCTGCTGCGATCGAGGGGTCGCCACGTGAAACACCAGAGCCTGGACACGATGACGATCCCGGGCGCCTTGGCCATCGGCTCGTCGCAGATCCTCGCCCTCTTCGCCGGGATCTCGCGTAGCGGCGTGACCATGGTCGCGGGCCTGCTCGGGCGCCTCGACCACGAGGAGGCGGCCAACTTCTCCTTCTTGCTCGCGACGCCCGTCATCCTGCTCGCGGGTCTCTACAAGTTGCCCTCGCTCATGGGTTCGCTCGGCGACGGCGTGCGGGTGCAGACCTTGGTGGGAGCGCTCTGCGCCATGGTGGCCGCGTACCTCGCGGTGCGCTTCCTGACCAGGTGGTACGCCACCAAGACCCTCCGCCCCTTCGGCATCTACTGCCTGGTGGCCGGACTCTTGTGCGTGGTCCGCTTCGCCTAGTCGTGCAGGACGTGGCGCCCTTCGATGGCGCGCCCGAGCGTCAGGTCGTCGGCGAACTCCAGGTCACCGCCCACCGGCAATCCGCTGGCCGGCTGGGAGACCACGAGGCCCGGTAACTGCAGGAGCCGGCTGAGATACATGGCGGTGGCGTCGCCCTCGACGTTCGAATTGAAGCAAAGGATGACTTCCTTCACCGGTTCGTTGAGGCGCCTGACCAGTTCCTGGATTCGCAGTCGATCCGGCGTCACGCCCTCGAGGGGACTCAGCACGCCGTGCAACACGTGGTACGTGCCGTGGAAGGCGCCGGAACGCTCCACCGCCACCACATCGGGGGGATTCTCCACCACGCAGATGACGCTCTGGTCTCGCCGGCTGTCGGCGCAGATCAGACACAGCCCCCCGGTCTCGGCGATGTTGCAGCACCGCTCGCAGAACGAGAGCTTGGTCTTCATCTCATCAAGCGCCTGGGCCAGTCGCGCGACGTCCTCGCTGGGCTGGCGCATCAACCAGAACGCGATGCGTTGGGCCGACTTGGGTCCGACCCCCGGGAATCGACCCAGTTCGTCGACGACCGACTGCAGAGGAGGGGGGTAACTCACGAGACCTCTTCGGCCCCAGGAAACATCTCGTTGATGAGGTGCCCGGCCATGGATTCGACGACCACCGTCGACCCGTCGCCATCGTCGCCGTCGTCGGTTTCGTCCGCGGTCGGTTCGGTCGCGGGTCGCCGCGACGGTTGGGCCGACTGAGTGCCGGTCGGCGTCGGGTCCACGATCCACTCGATGTGGAGCGTCACTTTGAACTCGTGGTCCATCGCGCTGCGAAGCCCGGGGGCGATGTACTCGGTGTTCTTTCGCATCTCGTCAGTGGGCAGGGAGATGGTGAGACGATGACCCTCGAGCGAGCGGACCTGCGCCTCCTTCAACAAGAGCTGTGCCGAGCGTGGCGTGCGCGGCACCACGCGCTTCTCGAACCGGTCACGGACGTCTTCTAGCGTGAGCGACTCGTCACCCTTCGATACGGGTGCCGCCGGCTCGGGGCTTGGAGGTACCTCGCTCGCCACCTCAGGCGGCGGCGCAGTCGACGAACCGATGGGACGAAGGACCGGCGCGGGCGTCACGGGTGACGCGGGGACCGCGCGCAGGCCGTCTCGCTCGAGCCTGGTGACCCGTTCGTCGAGCGCTTCGATGGAGTTGTCCAGATCGGGCTTGATGAGGCGCACGAGGGCGACCTCGAGCACGACGGTCTTCTCGGGGGCACTCTTCATCTCGCGCATGGCCAACCCAAAGGTCTCCAGTATGCGCACGGTGCGCGCGAGGCCCAGCTGCGCTCCCCACGCACCGAGGCGCTCTCGGTCGACGTCGACGGCGTCGGCCACTTCCGGCGCCACCTGCAACAAGAAGACCTGACGCACCTCCGCGGCGAAGCTTTCAGCCAGTTGCTCCGGGTCCCAGCCCTCGCGAGTCAGTAACGCCAGTGATCGCAACGCCTCGACGGCGTCGAGGCTGACCAGCGAGCGAAAAAGTCCGTCGAACTCGGGCTGGGACTCGCTCAGCGATCCCGTTGCCATCAATTGGTCCAGAGCGCTGAGCGCGTCGCGCGCCGAGCCCCGCCCCAGACGGACCGCCGCGTCGATGAGCGAATCGTCCGCGCTCAGTCCCGCCGCACCTCTGATGTCGTGGAGCAACGAGCTCAAGGTGTCGCCACCGATGAGGCGGAACTCGAGGTGCTGGGTTCGCGAACGAATGGTGGGCATCACCTTGTGCGGTTCCGTGGTCGCCAGCACGAAGACCACGTGCTGGGGCGGCTCCTCGAGGGTCTTCAGGAGCGCCGCCGACGCCGCCTTGGACAGCTGATGCACCTCGTCGAAGATGTAGACCTTCCAACTGCCCGGCGTGCCGTGCCACGCACCCGCGGTTATCTCACGGATGTCGTCGACACCGTTGTTCGACGCGGCGTCAAGTTCGACCACGTCCAACGACGCGCCCTTGGTGATTGCCACGCAACTGGCGCACTCGTCGCACGCGTCGCCTTCCACCGGGCGTTCGCAGTTGAGCGCCTTGGCGAGGATGCGCGCGGTCGTGGTCTTGCCGGTGCCGCGGGGTCCCGAAAAGAGATAGGCGTGCACGACCCGGTCGTTCTTGACCGCACCCTGCAGGGCGCGCACGACGTGGTCCTGGCCCCGAATCTCGGCGAATCGACCCGGGCGGAATCGCCGATAGAGCGCGGTCACACCGTCGATGGACGTGGGGGTGGGGGACGCGTCAGCCATGCACGCATGCTAACGGTGCCCTGTATGGTGCCGAGGTCCAAAGCGGCGGTCAGGCGATCCGTGGCACCCGACACGATTCGCTGAGAGCTGCTGGCTTCCACCCCTGACTCGATTCACGAACGGCCGTCGCACGGGACCCGGCCGCCGCTTTCGACCTCGGCTGAAAAAGGCTACCGCGCCATCGCCCACCCCGGCTCAACTAACCTTGCGAGCCGGTATTCAATTCTCTCTTGGATGCCCATGGAGGAGTGCGAGAGCGGCCGAATCGGCACGATTGGAAATCGTGTGAGGGGAAACCTTCCGTGGGTTCAAATCCCACCTCCTCCGCCGATGCCGTGCGGCGGGTATTCGTCGGGCGGCGAGACGTCACCCCTCGGCCAGCTAGGCGTCCCGCCTCGACATCCGCCACGCACCAAGCGCCGTCCAGCCCACGAGCCAGGCGATGATGACCAGGACCGCGACCGTCGTGCTCTCGGGGACAATGTGCACGACACCACCCCCGCCACCCCCTCCACCGCCGCCTCCGAACACCTGGGGAAGCCCTCCGGGTTCCAGATGAGCCGTGGCGAGACCAACCAATCCTCGCTGCGCATTGATGAGGTGCGGAATGGCCGCATGGGAAAAGAGCGGCGTGAGGATGAGCTCGAGCACGATCATGAGCACCACCGACACGGTTCTCTGGCCCATCAGCGAGGCCAGGCCGAGACCCACCACGAAGCCGATGATCGCCTCGAGTTCGATCCACAACCCGGTCTTGATCATGAGCAAATCCGACGGATACAAGAAGGTGTCCGAATAATTTGCGTAGTCCTGCTTCGCTATCGCGACGGCTTCAGCCTTCAGTTTGGCGTCCGAAACGTTGGCGAAGCCGGGTGTCCCGGAAGGTATGACCACGTCGCCGCTCTGATTGACGAAGCACGGGACGTTGATGCCGATCGGGCCGTTGTAATTGAATCCACAATCCACCTCCTTGGCATGCTGGGCCGCCCAACCCTCGAGGCCAGACTGGGAGAGGCCCGTGGGCACGTTGATGCCGTCGTAGACCAATTTGGTGGGCGCGGCGAAGACGCACACGGCACAGACGATGGTGAAACCGACCGCCACCATGGGCACGACGATCGCCAGTCCCGCGGGGATGCGAGCGAAGTAGAGCGCGAGCCGCGAGCGCCCGGTGATCACCAGGTGGCGGAACATGCCGTCGGTGAGGTCGACCGATCCCGCCGTGCAGCCCAGCGTCGCCGCGACGATGAAGCCGAAGACATACATGACACCGGCGACGAGCGCGGTGAAGATGTCGTACCCGCCGGCCGGACCGTAGGACTTCGGCGCCACGGCATGCGCGATCAATCGAATCACGAGGAAGATGGTGGGCACGCCGATGTTCACGACGATCATCGCGGCCATGAGGCCCCGTCGCTTTCTCAGTTCCATGATCCGGGTCCCGATCATGGCGCCGGTGGGGATCCACGAGCCGCGGTGATCGCGCGACGCACCACTCCCCAAAGACACCCGACCGGTCGACGGCGCGGCAGCGGGGATGGTCGTCATGTGGGCTCTCCTAGTCGGCTCGTCACTTGCAGAAACCACGATTCAAGCGACACCTGGATCTCCTCGAGGTGGTACACCGCGATGCCGCCCTCGACCAGACGCCGGTTGATCTCGGCGATGACGTCGCGACCGGTGCCCGAGGGGAGGTGGATTGAAAGCCCGGATGCCTCGACGTCGATCTTCTCTCCCAGAACCGTCGAGGCCAGAATGGTTTGGGCGTCGTCGGGCGAGGAGCACCCCACGCGCACCTCCATTGCGGCGCCGGCCAGGAGTTCCGCAATTGGACCTTGGCGGATGACCTTGCCGTTGTCCACGATGGCGACCGCGTCGCACGTTCGCTCGACCTCGTCCAAGAGGTGCGAGGAGAGCATCACCGTTCGGCCTTCCGCGACGAGCGACTGGATCATGTCACGCATCTCGTGCATGCCGGCCGGGTCGAGCCCGTTCATCGGCTCGTCCAAGATCAGGAGTTGCGGATCGCCCAGCAGGCAGGCGGCCACCCCCAACCGCTGACGCATGCCCATCGAGTACTTCGACACGCGGTCGTTCGCGCGATGCGTCATGCCTACTCGTTCCAGCGACGCGTCGATCCGGTCCCGCGCCGCGCGCTCACGAGCCGCGGCCAGGATCTGAAGGTTCTGCCGGCCGGTCAAGTGACCATGGAATCGAGGTTCGTCCACGATCGCCCCGACGCGCGCCAGCGCGAGGTCCCGATGACGCGGCACCGAGAAGCCGAGAAGCGACATGGTGCCGGCGTCCGCGTGCGTCAGGCCGAGCAACACCCGGATGAGCGTGGTCTTGCCCGCACCATTGGGACCGAGGTATCCGAAGGCGCAGCCGCGGGGAACGAGCAGCTCCACGTCGTTGACGGCCGTGTTGTCGCCGAAGCGCTTGGTCAGCCCGTGCGTCTCGACGGCCCATGGCCCGTCCGAGGAATTCGCTCGGGAAGAATCATCAAGCAACGCTGTCGCCATCTCGACTTCCTCTCACTTTCGTGTCCGAGAAACTCCTACGAAGAGTAAATGAAGGGCGCCGCGTTGACCATCGGGGTAAACCCTGACACTTTCACCCGCCGTCACAGGGACACCCCAGAGCGAAATGAGGGAACGTCACCGTATCGTCACCAACGCTCAACTCTCCACACGTGTTCAGGGCAACTTTCAACGCCCCGTCCACCACATCGCGCTCTGGTCGTATTACTAACCGCGACGTCGCGAAAAGAAATCGCTGAGCAGGACCGAGCAGTCGGGCGCCAAGACCTCGTACGTCACGTCGGCTTCGTGCAGCAATCGAGGATCGCAGAGGAGGTTGTACCGCGAGCCCACGGCGCCGGCCTTCTCGTCCATGGCGCCGATCACGACTCGCGACACGCGGGCATTCAGCAGGGCGCCCGCGCACATGACGCACGGTTCGAGGGTCACGAAGGCGCTCACGCCGTCCATACGCCACGTGGCACGCTCGGCCGCGGCTCGTCGCAAGGCCACGACTTCGGCGTGGGCCGTGGGGTCCTGGTCGATCTCGCGTCGATTCTCGCCCACCGCGATGATCACGCCGTGCTCGACGAGCACGCAACCCACCGGCACGTCGTCATGGGCCGCGGCCTGCTTCGCCGCCTCCAGCGCCGCCCGCATGAAGGTTTCGTCGTCGGTCGACTCAACCACGACGCGTTGGTGCGATGTCACGACGATCCATATCGGTTCCCACACTCTCACACGTTGGACACTCAACGAAGTCCGGCCCGTGGGCACTGGCCATCATCGTTGTAGGCTGGTCGACGGAGGGGTGCGAGAGCGGCCGAATCGGGCAGTCTCGAAAACTGCTGTGTCTCCGGGCACCGTGGGTTCAAATCCCACCTCCTCCGCCAACGAGAGACGGGTGACTTCGGTCACCCGTCTCCCCGCTCTGGAGTATCGCCCTGCGTAGAACTAATCTGGTCCTGTCCGGCAGTTGTTGGACCGCGCACCTAAGGAGTCCCCATGGTTTCTTCAATCCAATCGGAAGTCGGTACGGAGCGCAAAGTGATCACCGAGTTGCCCGGGCCTAACTCACGCGCCCTGCACGAGCGACGCAAGGCCGCGGTGAGCGCGGGACTCACGACGGGCTTCCCCATCTACATCGAGCGCGCCGAGGGCGCCATCCTGGTCGACGTCGACGGCAACCGCATTCTGGACCTGGGATCGGGCATCGCCGTGACGACGATTGGCCACGCGGTACCCGAGCTCGTCGACGCGGTCAGCGCGCAGGTGGCGGCCTTCACCCACACCTGCTTCATGGTTACGCCCTACGAGAGTTACGTCGAGGTGTGCGAGGAGCTCGCCGCGCTGACCCCGGGCTCACACGCCAAGACGTCGGCGCTCTTCAACTCCGGCTCCGAGGCCGTGGAGAACGCGGTGAAGGTCGCGCGACTCGCCACCGGCCGCCAGGCCATCGTGGTCTTCGATCACGCGTATCACGGACGAACCAATCTGACGATGGCGCTCACCGCGAAGAACATGCCGTACAAGGACCGTTTCGGACCGTTCGCGCCCGAGATCTATCGCGTGCCCATGAGTTATCCCTTTCAGGATGGGCTCACCGGCGCGCAAGCGGCGGCGCTCGCGATCAAGGAGATCGAGACGCAGGTGGGTGCCCACAACGTCGCGGCCCTGCTGATAGAACCGATCCAGGGCGAAGGCGGGTTCATCGTGCCGGCCGACGGATTCCTTCCCGCGCTCTCGGAATGGACTACGGCGAACGGCGTCGTCTTCATCGCCGACGAGATCCAGAGTGGCTTCTGCCGCACCGGCGACTGGTTCGCGGTGGACCACGAAGGCGTTATCCCCGACCTCGTGACGACCGCCAAGGGGCTGGCGGGTGGCATGCCGCTGGCCGGACTCACGGGACGGGCCGAACTGATGAACGCGGTGCACGAGGGGGGTCTCGGCGGCACTTACGGCGGGAATCCCGTCGCGGCGGCCGCGGCGATCGCCACGATCAAGACCCTGCGCGACCGCAACCTCGTCGCGCGCGCCCGCGAGATCGGCGACACCCTGCTCAACGCGCTGCACAGTCTTCAACAGGACGTGGCCATCATCGGCGACGTTCGCGGACGCGGCGCCATGATCGCCATGGAGTTGACCCAGCCGGGCACCAAGTCGCCCAACGCCGCGGCCGCCAAGGCCGTCGTCAGCCACTGCAACCAGAACGGCGTGGTGGTGCTCGCCTGCGGCACCTACGGCAACGTGATCCGCCTGTTGCCGCCTCTGGCGATCAGCGACGAGCAGCTGGCCGACGGGCTCGCGATCTTGGCCGCAGCGGTTCGAGCGGCCAGCTGACGCGGAAACCTGCTCGACGCGACGGCGTCGACCCCCGTGCATTGACGTGTGATTAGTACTATCAACTGCGCGGCACACGCCGAAAGAGGACCGGAAACGTCATGAGCCGTGCAATAGCCAGCGCCACGAGATGGTGGCGCACCTTGGTGGTGACCGGCGTGTGCGCCCTGGTATTGGCCAGCTGCGGCACCGCGCGCGTCGCGACACCGCACATCATCGGCACGCCGTCGTCGAGCATCAACGTCCCGCTGTCGAACGTGGCCTGCACCACGTCGGGCTCGTGCATCGCCGCGGGCGGTGACGACTCGAGTGTGGCTCCGTCATCCGTCGTCGAGGTCCGCCACGCGCACGGCACCTGGAGCGCGCTGACGGTGCCCGACACCCCGTCCCAGTCCATCACCGCAGCCTCCTGTTGGTCCGACGGCTGCCTCGTCGGCGGCTCACTGTCCTCGCTCGACTCCATCTGGAGCTACCGGCCGCGCGGCGAGTCCTTGAACGTCGAGACGGCGCCGCACGCCGGGCGAGGGGTGAGCAGAATTGACTGTTTCGCCGACGCCTCGTGCGCGATGGTGGATACGACGGGCATCACCGGCGGCTCGCGTCTCGCCTTCACGAGTGACGCAGCGACCACCTGGTCCGTGCCCACGCCCCTCACCTGGACGGTCGGCGACGACGTGACCGCCTTGTCGTGCACCAACGAGCTCAATTGCCTGGTGGCGGCCGCTACGTCGAGCCACCACGTGATCCTCGAGGCGACCCATGACGCGGGTATCACGTGGGCGGCCCGCACGGTTCCTTCAACCTGGTGGACCCTCACGTCGCTCACGTGCGCGAAACTCGATTGCGTCGCTCTCGCGAACTCGTCGACGACGTCGCTAGTCGCACGTACCACCACCTTCGGCCGTGTGTGGCGCAGCGCCACGCTGGCCAACACCGCCTCTTCGCTGGCCTGCGCCCGACTGTCGCGGTGCGTGGTGGCGGGCACCACCTCGTCGCGGGGACCATGGCTTGCGACGCTCAAAGGGCTTCGGACCACCACCGTCGCGCTCGAATACGTACCGTCACCACTGATCGATGCCGCCTGCGGCGTCAAGGTCTGCGCCGCCGTCGCGGCGAGCACCGTCCTCTCCTTCAGCCCGTAGTCCTCGAGAGCGTCCACCACCGAGCACGCGAACGCCCACGACCAAGGTGCGACGAGTCCGGCCTCGGTCTACTTCCTTGTATCTATGGCAGGCTAGAGAGGTGAGTTCCGCAGCGCCCAGTGCCGCACCTCCTGGCTGGTATCCCGATCCAGGCGGAGAACGTCTGTGGCGACTCTGGAGCGGAACGGACTGGTCACCCGAGACCCGGCCCTACGCCGGCGCGGTCGTCACGCCCTCGATCGTCGCGTCACTGACGCTCATCACGACCCTGCATCGACTGGTGCGCTACGGCATCGTCGCTTTCTTCGCCGGCTTGGGGCTCGTAGTGAACGTCCTCGCGCACTGGCCGGGCACGGCACACCCGGCTCCACTGTGGTTCACCACCGCCGCTCTCAACCTCGGCATCGGCCTCTTGATGGTCGGCTCGCTCTGTTTCAGCTTGGCGGCGCGCGAGCTCGAAGGTCATTGGAGCATCGAAGCGATCGTGCCGGGCGTGAACGTGTTGGTGGTGGGCGCACAGGTGACCCGTCGTCTCGCGGGCCGATCACCCCGGTGGCGCGTGCTGACCTCGCTACTCTTGCTCGCGCTCTATATCAGCCAGTCCCACGCCAACCCGTGGCTGGGACTGGCGCCGGCGCTGATGACCCTGGATCAGTTGCGATGGACCTCGACGCTCATCGACCGCCTGGCCGGACCACCATTGGCCGCCACCTGAAATGAGACGACGCTCGAGATCACCCCACCAAACCAGCGCCCGCCATGGCGAATAGGCCGTGGGGGCCCTTGGCCGGACTTATCGGTTCGTGGGAGTCAGGCTTCAGCGGCCTGGACGTCTCGTTCCACAACGACAGCGGCAAGATCGCCGAGACGGCCTTCCGCGAGATGACGACCTTCGCTCCCTTCGGCCCTGTGGAGAACACGGGCCATTCGCTCTACGGACTCGACTACCGAACGAGCGTGTGGCGCGAGGGCGAGGACGGCCCCTTCCACCGGGAGGTCGGGTACTGGATGTGGGACGCCACGAGCTCCCAGGTGATGCGATGTTTCACCTCTCCCCTGGCCGTCACGCTCATCGCCGGCGCCACCGTCGATCCCGACGCCACGTCGTTCCGGCTCGAAGCGGCGCACGGCTCGAACACCTACGGCATACTGTCGAGCACCCACCTCGACGAGGTTGCCCGCACGTCGCGTTTCGAAGTGACCGTGACCATTTCCGCGGACCGCTATTCCTACGACGAGACCATCGTCGTCGAGCACCGCAAGAGCCAGGGCGTGATCATGCACACCGATCGAAACACGCTCAAGAGGGTAGGCCCCTAGATGTACGAGTGGTCGCCAGAGCACCAAGCCATCGCCGCCGCAGTGCGTCGCTTCGTGAACGAGGAAGTCCGCCCCCACCTCGACGACATCGAGCACGGGGGCGTCGCGCCCTACGACATCATGCGCCGGCTCTATGACGTCTTCGGGCTCAGGGAGATGGCCCGGGAGAACTTCGAACGCCAGCTCGAGCGCAAGGTGGCGGGAGAAGAGGGACCGCGCGAGCGGCGCGGCGGCGTCGATCCGTCGGCCCAGCTGATCTCCACCATCGAACTCTGCAAGGTGAGCCCCGGCCTCGTGACGTCCTTGGGCGTGTCCACGGGCCTGGCGGCGGGCACCATCAACAAGCTAGGCACGCCCGAGCAGATGAGGCGCTGGAGCCTTGACCTGATGACCCTCGACAAGATCGGCGCCTGGGCCATCACGGAACCCGACTCAGGCTCCGACGCGCTCGGCGGCATGCGCACCAGCGCCGTGCGCGACGGCGACGACTACGTGCTCAACGGCCAGACGACCTGGATCACCAACGGACCCTACGCCGACACCATCGTGCTCTACGCCAAACTGGACGACGGCAGCAGCGCCGACGTGCGCCAGCGCAAGGTCCTCACCTTCGTGCTCGACCGGGGCATGCCGGGCCTCGAACAGGCCCCGCCCATGCGCAAGATGGGCCAGCACGCCTCGCCCACTGGCGACGTCTTCCTCGCCGACGTGCACGCCGGCCGGGACCGGCTGCTCGGCGAAAGCGAGGAGACCCTCGGCGGCGGGCGAGAGAGCGCGCGCGACAACTTCGTCGCCGAGCGAGCCGGGGTGGCCGCGATGTCGCTCGGCATCATCGAGGAGTGCCTGCGTCTGAGCATCGACTACGCCAAGATACGCACGCTCTGGAACAAGCCCATCGCCGAGTTTCAACTCATCCAACTGAAACTGGCGCAGATGGAAGTGGCGCGCGTCAACGTTCGAAACATGGTCTTCGCTTACATCGAGCGCACGAGGGACGGCGCGACGACGACGTTCGCCGAGGCCTCGGCGATGAAGCTCTACTGCGCCCAGGCGGCCGGCTCGGTGGCCGATGACGCCATCCAGATATTCGGCGGCAACGGCTACGTCGCCGAGTATCGCGTCGAACAGCTGAGCCGTGACGCGCGGGTGCTGCGCATCTACGCCGGCACCGACGAGATGCAGGTGGTGGCCATCGCGAAGGACCTCCTGCGCGACTAGGCCGACCTGGTGGCGACTATCGGCCGCGGTGCTTGGTCACCCACCAGAGTCCCGCAAGCAGGACGAGCGGCACCAGGACGACCACCACGCGAGCCGCGGGCAACGCTGCGCCATTGTGCACCGAGGACAAGGTCGTCGTCGTTCCCGCGGACCAGAACCGCACGGCGGCGAGGTGAACGGGCACGCTCCACTATCGCACTTCAACCGCGGCACCAGGCCGTGGCGTCAGGAGCTCTTGGGCTCCACCTTGGCCATCAGCGCCTCCATCCGCTCCAGGATGTCCGAGATGGCCTTGTCCTGAGCCAGCAGGTGGTTTTGGATCTCCTCGGACTCCTTTAGCACGGCCTCGGCGTCCTTGTAGGTCTCCTCGGAGCGCTTGTCCGCGGCGGCGGCCTGGATGTTCTGGCCCACGATGATGATCGGCAGCAGCACCAGCTGCAGGAAGCTGCTCGAGAGCCACACCACTATGAAGTACGTCCCCTGCTTGATCGCCGACGGCAAGGCGAAGAGGGCGATGATCGTGAAGATATACGCGCACCACATGGTGCCCACGACGAGGGTGATCTTGAGACCGAACTTGGCGTTGATCCGGACCATCAGGTTGTCGCTGTTGACGCGGCGCAAGTCCTTGGTCTTTACTGGCCCCTGGAGGCGGAGTTCGGCCGAGCGCGGATGACGCACGTATTCGTAGATGGAGGCCACGGACAAATTCTCACACGCCACCCCCGCGATATCCGGCTTTTGGGGATCGGCAGCAGACGGTCGCGCCGTGGCGTTGGATCTAGTTGTCCACCAGGTCCGGCGAGGTCTCCATGCCTTCGCGCCACACCGAGCGCGCGATGATCTTGGTGGTGTCCGCGCGGTCACGGTACTTGAACGCGATGTCACGAGCCTCCTCCAGGAGTCCCTCGGAGAGCAGCGTCGGGTTGAGCCCCAGGGAGAGGAACTGGTCGCGGCTCACATTGAGCTCGTTCTCGACGGCCTCGCGGCGCGGATTGGGCAGGTTGGCGATCGTCGCGTCGGTCAGCTTGGCGAGCAGTTCGGCGAGGTCGCGTACGCGGTAGGTCTCGGTGACCTGGTTGAAGACCTTGACCTTGTCGCCACGCTTGGGCGGGTTCTCGAGCGCGATCTGCACGCAGCGCACCGTGTCACGGATATGGATGAAGGCGCGGGTCTGCCCACCGGTACCGTGCACGGTCAGTGGGTGCCCAATGGCCGCCTGCATCAAGAACCGATTAAGCACGGTGCCGTAGTCGCCGTCGTAGTCGAAGCGGTTGATGAGGCGTTCGTCCAGCAACGTCTGAGGGGTTTGCGTCCCCCACACGATGCCCTGATGCAGGTCGGTGATGCGCAGCTGGTCGTTGAGCGCGTAGAACGCGAACAGCAACTGGTCGAGCGTCTTGGTGAGGTGATAGACGGACCCGGCGTTGGCCGGGTGGAGGATCTCGCGTTCGATGTCGCCGTCGGGCGTCGGCACCTTGACGGTGAGGTAGCCCTCGGGAATCGGCGCCGAGCCGGACCAGCCGTAGCCGTAGACCCCCATGGTGCCGAGGTGCACCAGCGCGATATCGAGTCCGCTCGCCACGATCGCCACCAGCACGTTGTGGGTCGCGCGGACGTTGTTGTCAACGGTGTAACGCTTGGCCGCGGCGTTGCGCATCGAATAGGGCGCGGCCCGTTGCTCGCCGAAGTGGACGATGGCGTCGGGGCTGGTCTCGCGCAGCAGGGCCTCGAAACGCTCGTACTCCTGAGCAAGGTCCAGGTTCACGAATTCGATCTGCTTGCCGGTCAACTCCTTCCACACGCGAATGCGCTCGCCGGTCGGACGGATGGGAGTGAGTGACTCCACTTCGAGCTCCACGTCGATTTCGCGTCGACTGAGATTGTCGACGATGGTCACGTCATGACCGGCGTCGGAGAGGTGCAGTGAAGTGGGCCAGCCACAGAATCCGTCGCCGCCGAGTACCAGAACCTTCATTTTTCTCCTTCACCGGACCGCGTCATTGCGGCCACGTAACCAAAAAACCTTACCAGCACCCTTTTGATGACCCCTAATGCAAAAAGCCCCGCGGCCGCGCCGGTGGACTAACCCCCGCGGCATGTGGACTCGATGCCTGACGCCAGCGATGCGGCGACCGTCAGCGCAGAATGCCGATCCCGCTGCGACGCATCCTTCGCTGGGGCTTCGCGTAACGCAGGTGAAGGGCGATCGCGCCACTCAATAGAGCGGCGTAGAAGCACCACAGCGACGTGAAGCCACTCGCGCACAGCAGCGCCAGCGCGATGACCGCGACGAGGTTGGCGATCCCGAACCAGACCACCGAAGGAAAGCCCGACACCAGGAGCGGCCCGCAGGTCGCGACGATATAGAGGCCGATGAACAAGATGCCGTGTTGCAGGCCAATCGAATAGACCAGGTGATACGTGCCGAGGGTGACGCTTGGATGACCCGCCAGCATGGCTTCCAACAGCACGGCCGACACGACGACGCCCAGCGCCAGGAACGGCGCGGTGCGCCATCGTCGGTATCTCGGTTCCACCAGCAGGAACATCGCCGGTACCAGAGTCGGCAGCACGACCAGCGCGAAGAGCAGGTAGATCCACATGGCCCCGTGGCCAACGCTCGCCGACACGTGGCCCTGGAGCCACCACCACACGAACGTCTCGTCAATCTGATGCAGGCCGAGCACTACGGGAAGCGCGGCGACGGCGAGGTATTCGGGCCGACCCCTCACATGGAGGCAGGCGTCCACGCCGATCGCTACAACGACGGATCCTCCGACCAGATCACCCGTTGGGGAAAAACACATGCATGTCCTCTAGTCGGCCCTTTGGTCACTTCTCGCGGTGTTTTCTCGCGCTGACACGTCCAACCCTAGGTCCCTCACGCTCGGGCCACGCGATGTCCGAGTACGTTGACCGCCACGCGTCCTCTCCGGTAGGGCCATTGAGGCGCGGACACAGCGAGGCCAGCTGCCTCACGATTCAGGAATCGAAACGCGAGCCAGCTGGCCGAACGTCGTACTACTAGGTGAACTGTTTACCTACGGAAGTTCCCGTGGCTGTGCGATCCCCGTCCGCCGAAACCGTGGCCGCCCTGGCCACCGCCGAAGCTTCGCGAGCCCAGACTCAGGTGACCGGTGGCGATGTGGGCACCGCCCGATGAACCGCAGTTGCTGCCGATGCTCACGCTGGTTGCGTCGAGCGTAGCCGGCGTGGCGCCAATGGTCCCTTGGGCACTCACGAAGACTCCTACGACGACGTCGGTTGAAGCAGCCGTGGCTCCGCCCTTGGTGTACGTGGTTGTGGGGCTGACCACGATCGTGCTCACGTTGCCGTGGTGATCGGTCACGGTGATGTCGTCACCGCTCACGGCAGTCACCTTGCCGCTCACGCGAGCCAAGGCGATCTCGATGCTGGTGGCCGTGGTGGGAGCCGTAGACGACACTTGGATGTCGACGTGGTCACCAACGACGAGGGCTGCGGCTAGCACCGTGGTCGTGCCTTCGGTGAAAGTGGTGGCCGTGGTGATGGTGTAGATCACCGACGTCCCGTCGCGGCCCGTCACGGTGACCGACGTAGGCGTGACGGCAGTAACGGCGCCGCCCAACCTCATCATGTGCTGCTCGGGGGCCTTGATGTCGATGCTGGTGGCCGTGGTGAGTGCTGACGACGACACCTGGATCTCCACCCTGCTGCCGACGACGAGGGCCGAGGCCAGCACCGTCGTCGATCCCTCACTGAACGTGGTGGCCGTGGTGATGGTGTAGATCACCGACGTGCCGTCGCGGCCCGTCACGGTGACCGAGGTCGGTGTGACGGCCGAAACGAGGCCGCCCAACCTGATCGGGCGGCTCGCCTTGATGTCGATGCTCGCGGCGGTGCCGGGGGTGGTGGTCGACACCTGGATGTCGACGTGACTGCCGACGACGAGGGCCGAGGCCAGCACCGTAGTCGTGCCTTCGGTGAAGGTGGTGGCCGTGGTGATGGCGAACGTCGACGACGTGCCGCCGTGGCCCATAATCGTGACCGACGTGGCTGATACGACGGTTACGACGCCGTCCGCACCGTCAGCCCAGTTGGCCTTCTTGGCGAAGCCATCATGATTCGAGAGGCGTGAACCATGCTCGGACGCTGAGGCGACGCTCACTGCGCTCGCGGCAAGGCCAATGCTTATGGCCGTCGCAGCAGTTAGACGTCCTACTACTTTCGTCTTGATCTTGTTCATACCAAATCCCTTCATAACCTTCGTTCAAGATGATCCCGAACCTTCAAAGTCTCACCCCTCATTCTGTGAAATCCATGTGAAAGTGCGGTGCAGATCAAATGTGTACAAAATTCGTCAGCGCTACGTCGTGCATCCGTTGAGGTCTTAGGGCCCAAAGAAAATCGGCCAAAACGGAAGTGAACTGCGCGTACGTCCTCATTCGGACCGTAGCAACGAGATGATCGTCGTGTTGAAAAGTTGTTATTCGGTTACTTGGTGGGCGGGACGGGCTGGGGGCCGAGCGCGGTGATGGCGTTCTGCTGGGCGAGCACGGCGTTCGTCACCGCGGCGTTGAAGGCGGTCAACGCGGCGCTCATGGCGGCGGTGTTGGCGGAGTTCAGGGCCCTTCCGTAGTTTTGCCACGCGGCGGCGACGGCTTCGGCGAACGCAGCGCGAGCCGCGCTCTTCTCCGCCTGCGTGGTCGCGACGGCGAGGGCGCTCTTGTACCTCGCCTCGGCGGCGGCCACGACCGTCTTCTGGGTCGATGGGGGCGCCTTAAGGGCGATCTTGTAACTGTTCGTGGCGGTCTGAATGGCGGTCTGGAAGGTCAGGTCGATCGCCTGCACCTCGGCGCGGTAGGACTTGATTGCGAGTTCGTACGTGGCGAGTTCGCGTTTGTACGTGCCATTGGCGGCCCCGGCGACGCTCGCCGTGGCGGCGAACAAGCCCACGCTCACCAATCCGGCGACCAAGCTTCGAATGATCCTGCTTTTCATGGGGCTTTCTCGTTGCGTAACTTCTCGGTCGATTGGACCGCTGTAGTAAAACTACGGGCTTTGGCTGTGAGAACTCTGTGAATGATCAGTGGTTCGCATGTTAACTGTCTGGTTCCTTCGACACGCGTTCTTGGCCCCGATACCCTTAGAACGTGGCTCCAGCGAACAAGTCCCTCATTTTTGTCGTCGACGACGAAGAAGGCGTTCGTGACCTGCTCTGTGACGCGCTCTCGATCGCCGGATTCGACACGATGTCGGCCAAAGACGGCGAATCGGCCCTGGTGATGCTGCGAAGCGCCAAGCCCGACCTGCTGATTTTGGACGTCAACATGCCGTTTCTCAACGGATTTGAGCTCCTCGCCCAGATTCGCGACAAGGGTAATAGAACGCCGGCCCTGATGCTGAGCGCCCGGGGCGACCGCAATGACGTCACGCAGGGCCTGCGCCTGGGCGCCGACGACTACGTGACCAAGCCCTTCGGCCTCGAAGAACTGCTGCTGCGCGTCAACGCCATCCTTCGACGGACCCAGTTCCTGGACACCGAGGCCGTCATCACCTGCGGGCCGGTGACGCTGGACGAGACCCAGCACGAAGTGTTCGTCCACGACTCCCTGGTCGAGCTGTCGCCGACCGAGTTCCGGCTCCTCGAGTACCTGATGACCAATCAGAACCGAGTGGTCACCAAGTCGCAGATACTCGACGATGTCTGGGGCATCGATTTCGAATCGAATACCTCGATTGTCGACACCTATATCTCCTACCTACGGCGCAAGCTCCATCGAGATGGCTTCGAAGGCATCACAACCGTCCGCGGCGTCGGCTATCGAATCGTGGACTCGACGAGTCGCTTGTGAGGCTGAGGACCAGGTTCACCCTGGTGTTGATTGTCGCCACAACTCTGATTTCGCTCCTGATCGGCGGTTACGCGGTCATCGCCACCAAGAACTCGCAGCTCTCGATCCTGGACCACAACCTCAACGAGATCGTCCAGCGCACCAAGGGCCCCAGCAACGACGCCATCGGCGCGGCGTTGCTCGCGGTGCACCAGAACAACATCAACGCCATCGTGGACTTCGTCGACAACGGATCGATCTCGCAACTCTCACTTGCAACCTTCAACATCAACAAGTTGCCACGGGCCAAGCTGATCGCCAACTCGGCGCACGCCATCGAATCATCGACGCTGGGTGGCGGCATCCGGTTTCGTACCGTACCCCTGGCCGATGGTGACTATCTGCTGATCGCCGTCTCGTCGACCGATGTCCGTAATTCGACGCACAGCCTCATCCTTCGCCTCCTGCTCTTCACCGCGCTCGCCGACCTCGTGCTCGGCGTGGCCGTGCGCGTCGTCATCCGCCGCGACACCAAGAAGATCGAGGAGTTGATCGCGTTGGCCAACGACATCGCGGACAAGCAGCAGAACGTGGAGCTGCCCGAGAGCAGCGGCCGCTCCGACGTCGATCAGCTCTCGAGCGCGCTCGGTCGGATGGTGGGCACGCTGAACGACGCCGTGGTACTCGAGCGAAACATCTCCCAGCGCATGCAGCAGTTCCTGGGTGACGCCTCGCACGAGCTCCGCACGCCACTCACGGTGATCCGCGGCTACACCGAACTGCTGCGCAACGACCGGGTGCCTTCGCTCGAGGTGCAACAGCGTGCCATGAGCCGAATGAGCGAAGAGGTGCACCGTATGGAACGACTCATCAGCGACCTGCTGCTGCTCACGGAGCTGGGCGAGCAACACGTGACCCATGACGAGCGCATCGACGTGAGCAGCATCCTCGGCGTGCATCTCGACGACTTCCGCGCCCTGGAACCGGATCGGGTCATCCTGGCCGAGATCGATCCTGGTGTGACGATCGTCGCGGCGAGGAGCCGCGTCGATCGCCTCCTGCAGAATCTGTTCTCCAATATTCGCCGACACACCCCCGCCACCGCACCGGTGAAGGTGGTGCTGCACGAGCTCGGCGACGTCATGGAGCTCTGGATCGAGGACGGAGGTCCCGGTCTGCCCGAGGCCGCCTACGAGCGCGGCCCGCAGGGATTCATGAGGTTCGACACGTCCCGATCCCGTGAGTCGGGCGGCTCAGGACTGGGCATGAGCATCATCGTGGCGGTGGTGAAGGACCTCAACGGAACGATCGCCTTCCAACCCAGCGGCCTGGGTGGCCTCTCGGTGTCGGTCAGGCTTCCCGTCACGCCCGACGAGGAGCCGATCTAAAGCGACGATCCCGGCGACGACACGTTTCTCTCTCGGCGCCGGTTACGGACGCATCTGCAGCAGGGTCGACGTCGACGCCAGGCGTTCGAGTGTCGACGCGCGGATCTGTTCCAACGTCGCCGCGGCCGGCCGTGGTTGCCCGGCGTCGATGAGCAGGCGCTGGGGATCGATCGCCGTCGCTGGTCCGCTCTTCGCGGGGTCGTCCTTGAAGAGGACCTCGACCGTCGCCGACTCGTCGTTGAAGGACCCGCCGTACTTCGTGGCCTCCTCTGCGGTCATTCGCCGTGCGTGGGTCACACCCCCCACATCGTGCTTATCGGGGCTGCGCTTGGCCACCGGGCGCAGCTCGCCGCCCTGCGCTTCGATCGCCACCAATTTGTAGACGAAGCCCGGGCTAGGGCAGTTGGCCCCGGTGACCAGACGGGTGCCGACGCCGAAGGTGTCGATCGGCGCACCGGCAGCCAAGAGCGCGGCGATTCGCTCCTCGTCCAGGTCGCCGGTCGCGACGATCTTCGTGTCGACGGCCCCCAAGGAGTCGAGCAGGAGCCGGCTCGAGAGTGATTGTTTGAGGAGGTCTCCCGAGTCGATGCGCACGGCCCCAGGTCCCCGGGCGCCGACGTTGGCCGCCGCGTTCACGGCGTTGACGATGCCCCGGGTCGGGTCGAACGTGTCGATCAGCAGCGTGGTGTCGACCCCGAGGGCACCGACTTGAGCCACGAACGCGTCGTACTCCGAATCGTGCGAGAGGATCCACGCGTGAGCGGCGGTGCCGGCGGTGGGGATGGCGTAGCGGTAGCCGGCCTCCAGGTTCGACGTGGCGTCGAAGCCCCCGATGTAGGCCGCCCGCGCGGCGTGCACCGCGCCTTGGTCGTGGGTGCGACGCGATCCCATCTCGATCAGGCGCCGTCCATTGGCCGCCCGATACATCTGGGCGGCGTTCGACGCGACCGCCGTGTCATGGTTGAGTATCGAAAGGACCACCGTCTCGAGCACCACCCCTTCGCCGAAAGTCCCCTCCACACGAAGCAGCGGCGAATGCGCAAGGTAGAGCTCACCCTCGTCGTATCCAAGCACGGTGCCGCTGAAATGAAAGCCCAGAAGATAGTCGCGGTGCTCCGAGTCGACGATCCCCTCGTGGACGAGCCACGAGACCTGTGACGCGGAGAAGCGAAAGCCGTCTATCGCGTCAATCGCCCGCTCGATCCCCCCCACCACGCCGAAACGACGCCGATCCGGGAGGAAGCGGGCGAACACTTCGAACACCGCTCGACGCGAAGCCGTACCGTCACCCAGCGCCGCGTTGAGCATCGTGAGTTCATATCGATCGGTGTGCAAGGCCGGTGTCGAGCTGTTCTCCATATCTGGCACAACCGTAGTGAAGACCGGACCTTGACCTGAGAACTCCTCCATTGGGTGCGATGAGCACCCAGATGCGTTCTCAAGGGCTCGGTGCTGCGATTCCGACGGCCAAGCTACAGGGTTGTCACCGTCGAGCCAGCCGCACTCGGCGGGCTCTCGTCAGCCAGATCGATCAGGACGCGTCGGATCTTGCTCGTAACGCTCAGCGCGCTATAGAGAACTTGACCGCCCGATCGGATATGCACGCTCGTGTCGAGCGATCCGCGCTCGATCGTAACTTCCGCCCGCCCGATGCTGGTCGCTCCGGAGGTGACCACCATAACGTCAGGTTCTGCTGGCTCGGTGCGAAGTCCGAACAACCGACCCTTGAATTTCGTCGCCGGCTCCACTTCAAAACGAGACGGTAGGCCGTCGCGCAGCGCCCGCGCCACCCGCTCGCCCGTGACGTTGGCTGGCAGGGTCACGCTGCGCGTGAACGTGAGAAGCGCAGGGATCCTTCCGCGACGTGCGTGGGCTCGCTCGACGTCCCAACGAAACCATCGGGTGGCGAGCGCGCTGAAGACGGCGGCGCAGGCGACGAGGACCCCGACCGAGGTCCAGCCGGGGAAACGTCCGCCGAGCGACGTATGGATGGCGTTAAACGCGGCACCAGTGGGCGTCCACTTCGCGATTTGGCCGACAATTCTGGGGTACACGGAGAGCGGGCCGTACATCCCGGCGGAGAACGCAGACGGGTAGAAAAGGAGACCACCGATGACGAGCGCAACCCGCGAGGTGCTGGCGACAGCCGCGATGCACAAGCCAATCCCGAACATCGCCGCGACGGCGAGCGTGAGCGAGAGGATCAACCAACCGAACTGAACCGGAAGGTCGAGGTGAAACGCACCGGCCCCCACGCCGAGCAGCAGGGCGAACGAGAACACGGCGAAGAGCACGTTGACGACCACCTGCGCGCCGAGCAGCGCGGACGCGGGGACCGGCGTGGTCGACATACGGTGCAGAACACCCTGTTCTCGGTAGAGGGCCATCCTCGACGGCAGGCTCATGAGACCCAGAATGAAGGCTACGAGCACCGTGAGCGTTGGGGTGTAGAGAGTGAAGAACGAGGCGCCGCCGTAGACCTGGCTTGGCCGGACGAGCGACGGAATGCTGCCCAAGATAATCAACACGAGCACCGGAATCCCGATGCCGACGACAAGATAGGTCGGGGTGCGCCAGGCGAGGCGCAACTCGTTGAGGACGAGCATGCGGTAGGCGCGGCGACGCGGCGCCGAGAACGCAGAAATAGTGGCGCTCATCCTGGGGACTCGCCCGCAGTGGCGTCGGCGGCGTCGGTGAGCGCCAAGAACGCGTCCTCCAGGGTGGAGGTCTCGGTCCGGACGTCCTCGGAAGCCAATCCGGCGCGATCAAAGGCAAGCACCACGGCCGTGACGAGGTTGCCTGATCCGATGACCACAAGGTCGGTGCCGTGATGCTCTACCGAGCTCACTTCGCGAAGCGCCAGGAGGATGTCGTCGGACAGCTGCTCCGAGGCACGGAGGCGGACCCGCTTCGAAGTTGCGGCCTGCTCGCCGAGGTTCGCGGGCGCACCAAGGGCAATGACCTTGCCGTGGTCGATGAGCGCCACTCGGTCGCAGAGCCGTTCGGCCTCCTCCATGAAGTGCGTAACGAGAAGGATCGTGACCCCGCTGTCGCGCACGCCTTCGATGAGTTCCCAAGTTTCGCGCCTCGCTTGAGGATCAAGGCCCGTGGTCAACTCGTCCAAGATCGCGATATCGGGCTGGCCGATGAGGGCCAGGACGATCGATAACCGTTGCTTTTGGCCTCCAGAGAGCTCGCGGAAATACGACCCCCGCTTCTCTTCGAGCCCGAGGACGGCGAGCAGATGATCGCCGTTCGCGGGTTGTCGATAAAAGGAGGCAAAAAGTTCGACGGCTTCGCCGACTCGAATCTTCGGCGGCAGGGCACTTTCTTGAAGCTGCACACCGACTCTTTCGTGCAACTCTCGGCGTTGCCATTGGGGATCAAGGCCCAGGACTTCAACGCGTCCACCGTTCGGGGTCCGCAGACCAGACAGGCACTCGACCGTTGTCGTTTTGCCCGCACCGTTTCGTCCGAGAACGCCGAAGATTTCGCCCGCTCGAACCGAGAAACTCACGTCATCCACCGCGACAGTTGTTCCGTAGGCCTTATGGAGATGCTCGACCTCGATGACGACGCTGGCCTCCTTGACCCCGTCTCTGCTTGAAGGCCGCACCATCGTCATGAAAATATGATATCATTTTGTTATCACTTAAACAATTTGTCGCGTAGGAGGGACCATGAGCCAGTCCGACCAGCCGTTCCAACCAGTAGAGGGCACTCCAGTCGGCCCGTCAGGGACGCGCGTCCAGATCCACGAGCAAGAGGCGTGGACCATCAACGGCTGGTTCGGTGTCTTAGCAATCGCCATATGCATCGGTGTCGCCATTGCGATCGCTAGCAGCACCGCCAAGGGCTTCATCGCCATCCCGATCGTGGTCGTCGTCGTCATCATGGGCTCACTGGTCATCGTGCAGCCGGGCCAGACCAGAGTCGTGCAGTTCGTCGGCAGCTACGTCGGCACCGTGCACAAGACCGGCCTGTCCTGGATTCGTCCCCTGACCAAACACCGCGACGTGAGCATCAGGGTCAGGAACTTCGAGACGAACCACTTGAAGGTGAACGACGCGGACGGCAACCCGGTGGAAATCGCAGCCATTGTGGTATGGCAAGTGACCGATACTGCCCGCGCCCTCTTCGCCGTCGACGACTATCACAACTTCGTGCGCGTCCAGGCCGAGTCAGCGTTGCGCCACGTGGCGACCACGCACCCCTACGACAATCCCACCGAGAACGGCATCTCGTTGCGCGGCTCCACCGACGTCGTGGCCGGCGAACTCGCTGAGGAGGTGGCCCAGCGGGTGGCCATCGCGGGCCTCGAGATCGTCGAGGTGCGAATCAGTCACCTGGCGTACGCGCCGGAGATCGCCCAAGCCATGCTGCGACGCCAGCAGGCCAGTGCCGTCGTGGCAGCCCGCTCGCTCATCGTCGATGGCGCGGTGGGAATGGTAGAGCTCGCGCTCGCTCGCCTATCGGAGCGGGGCATCGTCGAACTCGATGAGGAACGCAAGGCCGCCATGGCGAGCAACCTCATGGTCGTTCTCTGCAGCGATCAGCCGGCCTCGCCGATCGTCAACACCGGGACGCTGTACAACTAATCCGTGGTTGATCGCAAACCAATACTGCTGCGAATCGATCCAGCCGTCCACAACGCGCTGGCCCAGTGGGCGGCCGACGATTTTCGAAGCCTCAACGCCCACATCGAAATGTTGCTGCGACGTGCTCTCATCGATGCAGGACGGATGCCCAAGAAAGCCGGGCCCGTGGCAAAGCGGGGCCGCCCCCCGGCCGCATGAGCCGCAGGTGGACCACACAACGAAAAGTTAAGACCAAGTCCATCGAAGGGAGTGAGATGAAACTGAAAGCAAATGATCAAATTCATCTAGGTGCGGCGTGCCTGCTCGTCAGCAGCCTCGCCGCCATGACCGCCGGGTCGATGGTGAGCGCGCCTCACCTATGAGCAGACGGTTGGCACCGCAATTATTGCACGCAGCACCGCCCTGTTGGCCCTAGGACCTCCCCCCACGGACCCGGGACAGCTGTCGTCATGATCTGTCCAACCGAGAGTGGGGAGAGAGGGGCCCCGCGCCGAAACGAGCGAGAACCCCGGCGCGCCGGACCGCCGCGCCGCCGCGCCCACCGGAAGACGGGGGAGGAAAGAGCGGGAGAGGGAAAACGAGGGTTAAACCTGCTAGGAAGCGTTCAGTGGATATCTAGTGGCGGCGATATGTCACGGGGCAGAGACGGGGCAGAGACGGGGCAACAAGCTTGCCGATTTCTCGCACGTTGCCTCAACTTGCACTGGCACTGGCGCAACGTCAGAACCTTGACCTGGCCAAAGTGAGCCAGGTGCCAGTCTGGCGAGAATTCAGGAATACCAATGGCTTCGGAGGGGAATACTCTTTCTCACCGCGAAGCAAGAGAAGCCAAGCAGTTCTTGCACTTTCCCAAGCCGGCGCGAAACAGCAGTCATCCTATTTTTGATATCTGGCGCCGTGTATTCCTAGAGTGCGGGTTTGAATTGTGTGCGCACACGCCATCTCAAGTTCCGAGAGGGATTCGGAGTAATGGGTCCTACGCGTTCGGACAATCATTCGAACGAATGACGTAATTAAAATGGGCGATCTGCGCTTGACGGGCCGTTGGTGTTCGCCGGTGGCAGGGGAATTCGAATTTCGGCGTCATCACCAGCGGTGTCGCTGATGATGGTCGTGCGCCACGACGTCGTTCGGTTTTCCCACTCTTCGGGACCGTCCCAGTCAGCGAACGCGTAGGGGAAGCGGCTGGGGTAGGTCAAACCGAGCATCTCGATGAACCAACCGACGTAAGTCCAGTCCGAGCCCTTGGCTGGGGCCACGACCTGAGGGAAACGTTTGATGAACTGACGTGCCAGTCCGCTCGGGGTCTCGTATTTGGCGTCACTCCAGTTGAAGTACTCAGCGACCGAGGCGCTCGTGTACGTGACGGTGGTCACGCCGAATTCCCCGGATTCGTCCAACCTGAGTCCATCTTCTGAGAAGAGCGCGGCGGGCGCGATCGCGCAACGCCACGCAATGCCCGAGGGGGCGATGTAGGGCAGAATCCGTAGGCGTTGGTAACCACGCAGGTGCAACTCGGCCACCATCAGCAAAACCTTTCGACTCGCGCGCGTGTCCTGCTGTCCGCTCGTCACAGGTGAACGTCATTGCCGGGACTGAATTCCATATTCACTATGGTGTCACGCGGGTCTGACATCAAAGAGGAACCCGACGTTGTGGTCGGTTAAGACTGGACGGCGAGATGGCGAGTAGTTCGCGTAACCCGAAGAGCACGGAACGAATTGCTGAAGAGAGACGGTGGGTTCTCGCCCGCTAGCCGAGCCTGCTTCGCACCAAGTAGACGGGGTGGGTAGATGGAGGTGGGTATTCGCCGGGAGGTGACGAAGGGACATCTGCGCCGTAGTCGTGACTAGGACTTCTAAGTGCACCGTAGAAGAGTTAATTCTCACTTGCGCTTGCAGATCGGCAAGGTCCATTCAAGCGAGAACCCTTCCACCGTTGGCGCTATCGTCACGTTCAGATACATCGCACTCGAGGAACGGCGGCGATCCCTGGCATTGACGAGATAGGTGCTGGCGAGGGACTTGATGGTGTCGCTAACCGATGGATTGGCGACGAGATTGACGGGTCGAGTGAAGAGGCTGCAGTAAGCAATGAACTGTCGCCGGCAGCAAGAAAGGTTTTCGGGAAGGATCTGTCGAGCAGGGCCGATGAAATGGTCGGGTGGGTCCGTCTGAACCCCTATCAATTTCGAACGATAGAAGTGGATACCGACAACCCAGAGTTTTCGCATATCAATTACATCATCGAGGTCTCGGGGTCCCTTCCAAGTGACTTTATGACCACTCGTCTTGGGGATTGCATCAATAATTTCAGATCTGTACTCGATCACTTGGTTTGGGAGTCGTCAGTCAGTTTCAGTGGTTCTCCGCCACCTTTCGCCCATCGAATATGGTTCCCAAGTTCAGCAAGCAATACAACCGGGCTTCATGCAGTCGACCCAGCACTTCTATTGAATGTGGCAAACCACTTTGCGAACTCGGCTCCGGGTCAGCCGGGCGATCCGAATCCACTCGAACTACTCTGCCAACTCTCAAATGTCGACAAGCATCCCACGAACCACGCCATTCTCCACTACGTGCGAAGTGTGGAGATCACTACTGACCCGGTGATTTTCGGCACGGTGGTTCACGTGAACCCGGACATTCAAGAATTACTGGACCAGCTAGTGATCGCGGAAGTTGCGATTCCTCGTCCGGTGGGCTTTCGAGAGGCCATAGACATCCACTGTCACACCATGCACGGCATTGCAATTGCCGAGACTGATCGCACACCGGTTGTCCACCTCGGACTGTCCCTTGAGGCAATTGAAACTGCGGTCCTTGGGGCGGTGTCGGCCCTAGGCCCGCACATCCCTTGAGAAATTAGGACCAACTACCGCCCACTTTCGTTGGGGTTGGTAGGCGGAGGACTATCCGGTTGTCGCTTGTAGATTCTGTCAAGCCCTTTGAAGAACGCCTCATCCATTGCTCTTCCCAGCGAGTTGAAAATAGCGAGCGCGATTAGAGCTGCGGCAATGATGAAACAACCGAAAACTGAGTACTCGATCCACGATGACCGTAGCCTCCATAAGAGTGCCATGGTCGAGAGAATCATGCCGATCAAACCTGCAAGAAGGAAGACGTTGGAGAAGCGATTTGCGATCGTCACGTTCCGCAATACCAACTCACCCGGTTTTTTCTTCAACAACTTCTGTTTCTTTTTCACCGTTGCCGGAGAGTCTTCTTCAAGTATTGCCGGGGCTACTCGCTCTACGACGCTCGTCACTAGTGTGCTAAGCAAACCCACGGCCAGAAGAAAAACGGGAAAGACGGTATCCATGGAAATGTAGAAGTCGCCGTTGAATCCAGTGGAACTCGAGGTAACAGCTCCGATCACGCGACAATTATGTCATCACTGGCATCGGAAGACATGTGCTGCCTACCGAGTGTCATTTGCCAACCGAATGTGTCCGCGACTGGTCGACGATTCGCTGGCCTATCGAAGTGAATTGCAGGAGTGGAAGGCGACGACGACGCGGACGTTTCGGGCGTCCCTATCACCTATCCCGGATGACAAGAGTGCGGCTGGAGGGATTCGAACCCCCGACACTCGGTTCCGAAGACCGATGCTCTAATCCGCTGAGCTACAGCCGCAACGCTGAAAGTCGCTCGAGGGTCCGAAAATCGAACCCGCCACAAGGGTAGTACCGAGTGGCCCCGGGACAACGTCCTCGGTGACACCGGGCTGCAACGCTTCAATCTCGTCCGGCGAAGCAGAACCACTTCTGCCCAAGCGAATGGTCCACTCGTCGTTGAACCACACTTCTCATTGCATTCAACGTCACCAGGTGTCAAGATGCCGGTTGTTTGCCGTCTCCCTTATCGGCATTTCTCAATTAGAAGAAAGGAGCGAAAATGAGCAATGAATCCAGACACGCTGAAGGACCGTTGGCTGGCGTCGTTGATTCACCTCCAGTGCCCGAAGTGGTGGACCGGGCCACCTGGCAGGCAGAACTTGATTCGCTACTTGTTCGAGAGAAGGCGCACACCCGCGAAGGCGACTCGATTGCCGCCGCACGCCGACGTCTGCCCATGGTGGAGGTGGACCCGACCATAGCGCTTATCGGTTCGCAGGGGCCGATACTACTCAAGGACGTGTTCGAGGGCCGACGGCAGTTGATCGCCTACTTTCACATGTGGCACGAGGGAAAGCCCGCCACCGACCAGTGCGAGGGCTGCACGTTCTTCAACGGCCAGGTCCGCGAACTGTCCTACCTACATTCGCGCGACGTCACCTACGCCGCGTTCAGCGAGGGTCCGTACGACGAGAGCGCCCGTTACCGCGATTTCATGGGTTTCGAGGCGCCCTGGTACTCCGCGTACGGGGCCGACGAATCTCTCGTCGCCGGACGGTGGTTCGGAATGATCGTGGCCTATCTCAAGCATGATGACCGGGTGTTCGAGACCTATTGGACCAGCGGTCGCGCGACCGAAGCAATGACGCCCAGCTATGGGTTGCTGGACATGGTCGTGTACGGACGACAGGAGACGTTCGAGGACTCACCTCCCGGCTGGCCGCAATGGTGGGGAAATGACGGCACGCAATTTCGCATTGGCGGTCGACCGACCTCGCAGTGGTCTCGCCTTGAAGACGGACGTTCCGACGATCTCAGCGACAATCATCGATGACGAGTCCTTAGCAATCACGTGAACGGCAACGCCACGAATGGCGATTCCACCCAGAATCTTGGCCACCACCAGTTTCCAAATCATCGACGGGAACACAACGACGGTCATCATCGACCTCAGTCAACGCCAGAGCACGAGTACTGTCGTGCTATCTGAAGAGAGGAGAGGGCACGATGTCCAAGTTATTGGGTGCAAGCGACTGGGAAGCAGAGCTTTACGAACACCTGACGACGCACGAGGCAGTCGAGGCAGAGATGCTTGGCGAGTATCGCGAGGTCGCCCAAGCTTCATCCTCGAAAGCCTTCAGCTACCTAAGCGATCTCATCATTGAAGACGAGATTCGACATCACCGAATCTTCAGGGATTTAGCTGCAGCCCTCAAGAATGACGTCGAAATTGATCCAGAGGAGCCGGCGATTCCAAATATCGGCAACTGGGGACACGACGCCGCGACCGTCCTAAGGCTCACAGAAAAGCTTCTCGCCAACGAACGAGACGACGCCAAGGAACTCAAACGCTTGACCTCGGACCTCAAGCAACTCAAGCACGAGTCGCTCTGGCAATTGCTCGTCAAGCTGATGGAGATGGACACAGCCAAGCACATCGAAATCCTGAAGTTCGTCAAACGTAATGCGAGCAAATCCCTGAAGCACAATCCGTGACACGCGAAAATCACACCGCGAACACCTGAATGGGCCCAAACTGCGGTTCGCTACTTACTGCGTCGCTCGCCTCGTCGTCGTTCGCCTCTCCTGCGTTCGTCGACGCCCGGCGGGCCTAAGTCTTCTTTTCTCCGGTCGCGATCAGTGCGCCGCTCACCGCCTCGCCGCTCGACATCGTCGCGCGAGCCGGAACCCGATTTCCTGTCGTCACTGGACACGTTGTCATGTCTAACATCCTGATGACTCGCGGAATCGGATGGGATGATTCCAGATCTTTGAATAACGCGAGGCAAGGATGAGGGGCGAAACGTAAAATCGAAACTTTGGGGGGATCACGAGGTCAGTGCGTGGAGCCGCCCGAGGGATTCTCGTGCGGCTGGAGGGATTCGAACCCTCGACCCTCGGTTCCGTAGGTACATTTCTCAATCATCAACTCAGGCGTCTCGCTGAGAATATCGCCCGCTTGGTGGGTAGCATGTTCACCGATGCGCACCCAGGTTCAGCACGATAAGTACATCTAAAAGTGCATGAGCCACATGTCATTCTTGGAAGAACACGACATGGGATCGCATCCCTTCCCGAAACCTCCGTTTTTAGCGATACGGTGCACCTAGGACGGACGAGGGAATAGTGCAATCAACTTCGAGTGGAAGTCAGGTGGCATGCAGATTCGCCGACTGAGCAGTGTCGTTGCCTTAGGGGTCCTCATGGCGACACTCGCGGTACCTATGACCTCGACTCAAGCCGCGATAGCTCCTGCATCGTGGGCGTACCCCAATGGCACCCTCGCCAACACGCGAAACGCGACAACCTCGACGATTGATTTGGCCAACGTGACCCGGCTAAAAGAGTCGTGGTCATTCGATCTGAGTGGAAAGGCGACTGCAAGCGTCGGTGGTTACGGCACCTTGGCGGCCAATCCCATTATCCGAGACGGTGTCGTGTACATGCAGGACCTGAGCTCGAATGTCTACGCCCTATCGTTTTCGACTGGCCGCCTGTTGTGGGAACACGTGTTCAACAAACCCGAATTGAGTGGTCCAGGTCCCAATGGGGTCGCCGTCGCAAACAACATGGTCTATGGAGAGACGCCCACCGTGGCCTTCGCCTTAAACGCTCGAAATGGCAAAGTGGTGTGGTCGGACAACCACCTACTGAAAAAGGGTCAGGGCACGTTCGGCATCCAGCCACAGGCGACGAACGGTCTGGTCTTCCTCGCTAGCCAGTATGGATCGGCGCCGGGGGGTGGAATCTTGGTCGCGTTAAACGCCAGCACCGGACGCAAGTTGTGGTCGTTTAAGACGATGACGGGACCAGACCCAGGTGTTCAGGCATTAGGTCTCGGCGCCGGGGGAGCTTGGGAGACGCCGCTTGTGAGCTCCAACGGCACGGTGACCTTCGGTATCGGCAACCCCTATCAGACCATCGGCGAGGCGTACGCTCAGCCCGCCCGGCTCCTTTACTCAGACAGTGACGTGACCTTGAACGCGCGCACCGGAGAACTGCGCTGGTTCTATCAGGGCGTGGAGAACGATTTCAAGGATTTCGATATGCAGGCCTCGCCCATAGCGACGACCGTGAACGGCACGTCGGTAGTTATCGGGGGCGGCAAGATGGGTGACGTCTACGAAATGAACGCCTCTACGGGTGCGCTCTTGTGGAAGACGGCCGTGGGAAAGCACAACGGCGACGATAGCCAGTCTCTCGACGCCCTCGAACACAAGGAGAAACTGAAGCTGCCCTTCACAATCCTGCCCGGATCATTTGGCGGAATCTTGACGAACATGGCCTATGCGAACGGCACGATTTACGCCGCGACCATCAACCTGCCTCTTGAATACACCAAGGCGAGCCAAGTGACGGGCCAGCCACCGTCGGGGACGTTCACCTACGGCGGAGCCATGGTGGCGCTCAACGCAGCGACGGGAGCGATCGAGTGGAGCACGCGGCTCAACGGGATACCCACCGGCGCGGCCACGGTCTCCAATGACCTCGTCTTCACGGCGCTTGTGAATGGGCGTCTCATTGCGTGTAACCGTGCGACTGGGGCAATCGTATTGAACATGAAGTTGCCGCGAACGATGAATTCGACATTGGCGATCGCTGGCAACACCATCATCGTTCCAGTGGGTGGGCCGGTGCCCAAGGGGTCGACGGCGAAATCCCAAATCGTGGCCTACACGGTGCCGCCGACATAGACGAGCGATCGGGCCAGCCACCGGCACGTCGACAGAAACTCAGCAGGGCGAACGATTTCGATTAATCGTTGCCTCAAAGGACCGCTTCTTGGCAGCCTTTCTGACTTCATCTCGTCAAGTGGCTCATCTCTACTTGGGACGAACTGCGGATGTCCGAAGTTACATCGTGGTCAAATAATTTAGTTTGAATCAGTGATGGCGTTTCGACGAATGGTCCCCGGTTCAAGGAGCGATGGTTGCGAGCACGAACGAAATCGAGACCGGTCACTCGAACAACCTTGTCAGCGTAGATGAGTCCGAATTCCTGGAGCACCCTTACGACGAGCGTGTTAGTCCACTGATGTTGTTGTCGAAGCGATGTACCACACACGAAGTGGACCAAAGAGTGGGGGCGAGACACAACGATAAGTGCAGCGCAGCCCTTGTACTGGGTATGACGTGGCCGCGATGAGCCTCCTCTTTCTAGGCCCCAGTTGAAGATGTGTTCAGTGCGGCTGGAGAGATTCGAACTCCCGACCCTCGGTTCCGTAGACCGATGCTCTAATCCGCTGAGCTACAGCCGCAATGTTGTTGGCCAACAATCGTAGCCGACACCACTCGCGAGGCGCGAGGTCCAAGTTACTACCATGCCTTCATGACCAGATCGTTCGCCGACGAACTCCCCTACCTTCTCGACCACACGTATGTACCAATGGTCGAGGGATCGCTGGCCGAGGCGAGCACGCCGCCAACCGCGGTGAGGTAGTAAATGGGCTCACGTTTGAGGGTGGTGTCCGCGCGTGCTCCGTCGGCGTCATCCATGCCGGCACCGCTGACAACGTCGTTCCCCATCGCGCGTTGCTCCGCGGCACCCTTCGCACTTTCACGCCCGGTCAGTACATCGAGGCCCTCGCGCGGCTCGCCGGGATCCTCAGAGAGGTTGAGCAAGCATTCGGCGTTTGCTGCTCGCTCACCCTTGGCGACGCCGCGCCAGCTGTCGTGAACGACGCGCACGTGGCCGAGTACGTCATAAAGACCGCGACCCGGATCGTCGGCGCGACCAATGTCCTGGACCTTCCACCGGTTGTGCCGGGTGACGACATGTCCGAGTTCCTCATCCGCGTCCGCGGCTGTCACATGTTCATCGGCGGCGCGTTGGCCGACGGGACCAGCGACCCGCACCACAGTCCCGCCTTCGCGGTCGACGACGAAGCGGGCCGCAACTTTGCCGGAATCCTGGCCGCCTGCGCCGTAGGCCTCGCTCAGGGGTAAAAAAGCTTCTCCGCGCCGCGCAGCGGCGCGTCGTTGCCATGGATGGCAATGGGGCAGCTCAGTTCGGGAACGAAACGAGGAGACAACCTCTTCGCGTTGCCCCCGGCGAGGTGCAGCGTGGTGGGTTGGAACTCGCGGGCGAAGCCCAGGATCGCTTCGGCCACGGACGAACGCCATTGCGCCTCGTTCTGGGCCCTCGCCCGTTCCCCGAGAGCCTCGTCGTAAGTGCGCCCTCCAACACACACCTCCGCGCCCACGTCACGAATAGCGCGCAGTTGTCCGTCGATCTCTAGGGCCAGGCCCAAACCTGTCCCGAGCGTCAGGACGAGTTCGACCCCAACCCCGGTGCAGCAGCCCAGCGCCGCCAGCGAGGCGTCGTTCACCACTCGTACATCGCGATCCGTCGAACTTCGAAGAACCTCTTCCAGAGGGAAACCCCGCCACAATCCATCGAGCTCTGCGTCTATGGCGCTTCCTATTCCGCCAGGTCGCGAGAGGTTCCCGGGATCGATGACGACGCCGCCGTGGATCTGCCCGGGGAATCCGACGCCCACTTGGGCCAGTCCGCTGGTGGTGATCCGCTGCGCCAGCAGCGCCGTCAGTCGTGCCGGCTCACAGGGATACGGGGTGCGTCGGCGGCGCACGGCCGCGAGCAGACCGCCCGCGTCCACGGGGCAGAACTTGATGGTGGTCGCGCCGACGTCGATGGCCAGGATCCGCTCATCACCCTTCACGTCGCCTCGCGCCATGGGGGCATCGTAGTGACGCGTCAGCGTTCTCCGCGTCGGCGAAGTTGTCGACTTCGCCACCACGGACGCACGCGCACCACGAAGACCGGCCGGCGACCCGACACCACGAGCGCGATGCCCGGTGGACGTTGCCGCAGAGACGACGTTCGCGTATCGTCCTTCGCCACCATCAGCTCGGGCAGGTACTTACCCACCGTGGGGTCGGCCAGACCGCCCATGACGAGGCGCGTGGTGTGATTGTTCACGATGGTGGAGGCACGCGGTCCCCATCGCGCGACCAGCTGCGCGAAATCCTGCACCACGGTAACGAGCGTGACGTCCAACCCGCTCACCGTGGCGGCCAGCTGATCGAGCTCGTCCAAGGGAGCGACGGTCGCCGCCTCATCCAGCACCAGCAGCAGTCGTCGTTGGCGCCCCTCGTCAACCAGGCGATGCTGCTCCTCGAGCACCATTCGAAGCGCTCCTCGAAACAGTGACTCGTAGTGCTGCTGCTCCGCGCGCGGACTACAGAGGTAAAGGGTATTGGCACCCGCGACCACCGAGCGGACGTCCGCGAGGGGTTGGCGGAATCGCCAGGGCAGCAGCATGGTCTCAGCCGTCGTGATGACCCCGTCAAGGGTCTTGTGCTCGTGATCGAGGAACGTACGCAGCAGCTCGCTCGCGTCGCTGCGGGGAGCGTGGGCAAGCCACGGCTCGAACGAGCGGCTTTCAATGACGGCGGCCACGTCGAAGATGCTCTGGCTTCTCTCGGACGCCATGACGAAGAGCGACGCCACGAGCTTGGTGGCCAGCGCGTTCCAGAAGTCGGTGTCGCCCTGGCCCCTCGATCCGATCGTCAGATCCCGCGCCACCCGCAGGGCGTGGCGCAAGGAGGTGACACCTTCCAGTGGGTTCCACGTGAGACCGGACTCTCGTCCGGGCTCGAGGACCTGCACCTCGCCGAGGGACGACCGCCATCGCCGTGTTGTGCCGACCACGTCACTCTTGACGCTGGTGACGACGAGCGCCCCGTTCCAGCGCAGCAGCGCGGGCACGACCAGCGATGACGTCTTGCCTACTTGCGTGGGCCCCACGATCAAGAGCGAACTCTTTGGCGTCAATATGACGCGCGGCCCGAGGGCCACTCCCTGGAACACCCGACGTCCGAGCCACGGCCGATCGCAACGGGTCACGACGAAGTGCGCTCGCGCATGGCCGCGTCGGTGTCGATGAAGCGGCGATCACGTGCGTCGGGGATGATCCGAACGATCGAACGCGAGGTGCCGTAGCGCACGAGCGCCGCGCCCTTGGGCAGCGCGGTCAGATATCGCTGCTCGCGGGGGTGAAGGCCCAGCGCCACCGTCATCCCCTGCGCCTCGTCCGGCGGCTGGCGGAAGAGCAACGCCGTCTCGCATTCGCGCAGAAGCCCCTGCGCCCTCTCGCGTTGCGCACTGCCGAGGTCGCCGGTCGCCGCGACGTCAGTCCAGCGGTGCAGCACCAGCACGTGGCTGAGGCCGCGGGCGCGCGCCAGCTTCCACGAGCCCTGCAACCAGCGAAGCGCGTGCGGGTCCGACAGCAGCGCCCAGGCCTCGTCCAGCACGAGGTAGCCGAGCTCCCCCTGCGTCGAAACGATCCGTTGCGCCGCCGCCACGGCGCTGAGGGCGGCCACCGACAGCGAATTCGACGACCACTGCGCCGAAAGGTCGAGCACGACCAGGCGACCCTCAAAGGCCAGCGGCTCGCCCGCCCCGTCGAAGAGTCCCGCCAGGTCGCCGTGCACGAACCGGTACAAGGTCAGGGCGATCGACCTCGGCACAGGTTGATCGGTGCACGAGATGTAGTGTTCCATCCGCTCAAAGAGTTCGCGAAGCAGCCTCGTGGGTCGCGGCGAGGCAAGTTGCTGCCAGAGCTCGTCGACCACGTAGTGTTCGTCGGCTTCGAGCGGCGAGCCCTGGGCGCTCGCCAAGAGGGCTCGAAGGAGATCACGGGCCTCACGGTCGTCATCGGGAAAGGGACTGCACCACCCGTCTCGGCCGAGCGCCAGGGGCGACACCCCGAACGTCGCAGCCAGCGACGAGTACTCACCCTTCGGGTCGACCACCACGACACGACGTCCGCGCTCCAGTGCGCGATCGAGCAGCATCTTGACGGCCGTGCTCTTTCCCGCACCGATGGAGCCGGCCACGATCATGTTCGGGTTCGACACGAGGCCCGCCGCGTACGCGTCAAAAGAGTCCCAGACGAACTCGAATCCTCCGAGGGCACGGCCGAGCGGCCGGCCCGTCAGACCGGTTCCGGCGTCGTGAGCCGGAAGTCGAAGGCTGCGCAGATCGCTCGACGTCGCCCAGTGGGTCCACGCTCGGCTCAACGGCCGGTTCCCCCGGGCAGCTGGAAGCAGAACCACGTCGATTGACGACCCCCTCCGCGCTCGCAGCGCAGTCCAGCGTCATGAGCCCGGCGAAGGACTCCCTCCACATTCGTGCGCAACTCGGCGCGCGATGGCGCGTGAACGACCACGTAGACGCCGACCTTGAGCAGGGCCCGGCCGCTCGCCACGAGCGCCTCGCGCTGCGCGAGACGAACCAGACCCCGCTCGGCGCGGGCCGTCCGTCGAAAGCCAATCGAACTGGAGGCCGCGCCGTCGCTGCCGGTGCGATGCACGGCCCGCTCGGCGATGCGCCGCGCCCTCGAACCGCCCACCACCTCGACGTGCACGCTGATGATCACATGCTCGCCCGACTGCTGGAGGCGCTCGAGCAGGGGGCGGCCAGGGGGCGCCGCGCTGAAATCACGAATGCGTATCACCCGGGCGAGGCCGTCCGAAGAACGCACGTAGCGCCAGCGCTCCAACAACCACATGCCGTCCTTTGACGACACACCGGCCACCTCGCGCACCAGGTCGTTGTTCGACGTCCAGACCTCGGGAGGCGTCGCTCCCTCCTCCAGCGTCAGCAGGGTGCGCGCGAATCGAGGCGTGACGTCGACGTGCAGGGAGACGTGCGAGGGGCGATCGCTGGTAGCCATGGCGTCCGCCGCGGTCATCAGATCGTCGGCCCGTTCGACGTCATGGCCCGAGAGATCGAGACGGCCCCGGTGACGTAGTTCGTAGCCCTGGACCACGACCTGGCTTCGTCCCTGCACCGTTACACCTCGACCCTGCACCGCGACGCGCACGTGCGTCCAGCGCGGGCGAATCACGTATCGAGCCGCGACGAGCAGCCACTCGCCCGCCGTCGTCTCGTCGTAGAGGGGCACCGCGCAGAAGAGAAGGGCGAGGCCGAAGAAGAGCTCCACGAACAGGCCATCGGCGCTGACCACGTAGTCCCCCACCAGCCCCAGCGCACAGACCACGAGAACCGCCTGATGGCGGCGAATCCCGATCCATCTCGCGTCGGCGTCGGCGGCGCCCAGACCGATCGGTTCACTCGTCAAAGTGCCAGCCGATGACGGGCCCGAGATCGTCGGTCCGGTACGCGACGTGGCCGCCCCTGGTCTGCGGCTCACCGATGGGCGCCGGCAGCGTCGTGCCATCCCACTCGGGCGTCTCAATCTCGGAGTCGGACTCCCACATGCCAAAGCCCATGTCCTCGGTGCGCGGGGTCGGACCGGGCACCGGCGCGTCGGGCATCAGCGCCCGCGCGGCCGTGCCCAGAGGCGACGAGGGCGCGTTCTGCACCAGGCGCGTAGCACGGCTTCGCAGGCCTTCGAGGTTATGCAGCGCCGACTGCTCGACGAAGGGAATCACCTTCAACAGCACGAAGGGCGTGCACGTTGCCAGCAGCAGGGTCACCGCGCCGGTGATCGCCTGCGTCGCTGAGCCGCCTTCCAACTCGTCGAGGCCCAGGGACAATGCGATCACTATCAACAACTTGCTCGAGGCGACCGCGACGAACGTCTCACCCAGGCGCCAACCCAGGCGTCGCATCGCCGGGAAGGTCGAGAGGGGCACGATCACCGGCACCAGCACCAACAGCAACGTCAGCACCACCGAGCGCACGACCAACTCGCACCACAGCAACCACCCGCCGACGACCACGCCGACGCAGAGCAGGAAGACCCCGAAGCCCGGGATGGTCGACGTCGTCGAGAGATTTGTGAACGCGTCGATCAAGGTCGCCTCGTGCGCGACGACCGTCGACGACGCGCCGCTGGTCAGTTCATCGACCGCCTGCAGCACGAGCGTCGCGACCGGTCGGGCGATCACGATCGCCAGCACGCACGCCGGGGCCACCCCGAAGTACACGCGCCACAATGACGAGGCGTCACCGTGACGCACGGCCTGCAAGGTAGCGACCAGGAGGCCCAGCAACATCAGTATCGGTGCCGCCTCGAGCAGGAGCGTGAATTCCTGCGCGGCCGAACCCACGATGGTCGTGGGATCGCTGGTCGAGGCGAGCACGCCGCCGACCGCGGTCAGCAACCACTCGACGCTCGTGAGCACCCAGTTGGTCAGAGCGCTGAAGAGATCGCTGAGAGTGGACTTCGCGATGGAGGTCGTGGCGCAGCCGACGAGATTGACCAGACAGAGCAGGTGGGACATCAGTTGACGCTGAGTCCGGTTTTGAAGAAGAAGTTGATCAGCGCGGGCGCGGCGCCGATCAACACCGCCGCCACCAGCGCGGTGACGACGGCGCGCCGGCCGGCCATCGACTGGTGCGCATTCTGCGTATGGCTGCCGATCGCCCACAGGCCGGCACCCAGGAGCAGCGCGATCAACGTGCCGATGAGGGCCCACGACGCAATTCCGTTCGCAATCGACTGCAGGGCCGCGCTGCCGGGCAGGTCGGCGGTCGAGGGATTGAGGTTGACGTCGGCGAAGAACATGGGTGGCTCGCTTTCCAGTGGGGGCCACGCAACGGTCGCTGTCTGCATCGACGCGGCATCTTCTGCGAGACTGGTCGGGTGTTAGTTGGCTCCCTCCCCAATGTGGTATCGAAATGGCCCGACGCGGCCCTATACGCCGCGGCCGGTGGTTGCGTCGTACTCGGCGTGATCTTCGGCATCCTGATCAACCGCCATCGCGGTCACCGGGCCATCGCCCAACGACTGACCGCGCTCGGCGCGCGCCTCGGCGTCGAGCCCCATAAGGACGACGGCAAGGTCGAATCGGCGCTGAGCTTCCTCGAGGAGGTGACCGACGCGGCCACCACCGCGGTGGGCGAATCGAGCGCGGAGTCCACCCGACTTCGCCGTTCCCTCGACTCGCTGCCACTCGGCCTGGTGCTCTGCGACGAGAGCGGCAGCGTGCTGTTTCGCAACACCCAGGCCGAGGCGCTGATGGCGAGCCGCTACGGCGACGCGATCGCCGCCCAAGCCGTCACCGGCGTGCTCACCGAAGGGTGGACCAACGGTGTGGCCGAGCGCACCATCGAGATCTACGGCCCGCCGCGACGAACCCTGACCATTCGCTCGTCGGTCATCGACGACGGACGACGCCCGCTCGGCGTGCTCGCCGTGATCGAGGACATCTCGGAACGTCGCCGACTCGAGGACATCCGCCGCGACTTCATCGCCAACGTCTCGCACGAGCTCAAGACGCCCATCGGCGCGCTGGGACTGCTCGCCGAGACCCTCCAGTTCGAGCGCGATCCGGAAGTCGCCAATCGATTGGCCCAACGGATAAATTCCGAAGCCTTCCGCGTGAGCCGGATCATCGAGGACCTGCTCGACCTCTCGCGCATCGAGAGCGAGGGGTCGCCTTCTCGAGAGCCGGTGCCGGTCTCGCTCTTCGTGGCCGACGCCATCGAGCGCATCCGCACCGCCGCCGAGCAGCACAGCGTGACGCTCGACTTCACCGAATCCGACAGCAGCTTCGTGATCGTGGGCGACCGACGCCAATTGGTCTCCGCGGTGCACGCGCTTCTCGAGAACGCCGTGGTCTACTCGCCCGAAGGCGGTTCGGTGCGCGTCAACATCGAGCGGGTCGACGCGGTGACCGACGAGGACGGCGAGATCGTCGGGCCCTTCGTCCACGTGACCATCAAGGACGAGGGCATGGGAATCCCCTCCAAGGACCTAGAACGCATCTTCGAGCGGTTCTACCGCGTCGACCCGGGTCGCGCCCGAGAGACCGGCGGCACCGGGCTCGGCCTCAGCATCGTTCGTCACGTCGCCCAGAATCACGGCGGCACCGTGCTCGTGGACTCGCGCGAGGGCGAAGGCTCCACGTTCGCGCTGGAACTACCGATGAACCACCCGTGAGCAAGAAAGCCAAGTTCGAGCAGCGCGTGCGGGTGTTGGCGGTGGAGGATGAGGAGTCGTTCGTCGATGCCCTGAGCGTCGGGCTCAATCGCGAGGGCTTCGAGGTCACCATCGCCCGTGACGGTCAAGAGGCGGTCACGCTCTTCGACAAGAACGCCTATGACGTCGTGCTGCTCGACCTGATGCTGCCCAAGCTGTCCGGGCTCGACGTCTGCCGCGCGATGCGCGCGCTCAGCGACGTGCCCATCATTGTCGTCAGTGCCAAGGGCGAAGAGGTCGATATGGTGCTCCTGCTCGAGCTGGGGGCCGACGACTACGTCACCAAGCCCTATCGGCTGCGCGAACTGGTGGCGCGAATCCACGCCGTGATCCGCAGGCGAGAGGTGAAAGAGCGCCCCGAGGGAGAGGAGGAAGTGATCCAGGTCGGCCGCTTGCGCATGGACGTCGACGCCCGTCGATGCTTCCTGGACGACAAGGAGATCAGGTTGCGCAAGAAGGAGTTCGCCTTGCTTCGTCTCCTCCTGGAGAACCCCGGCCGGGTGCTGACGCGCGAGGTGATCATCGACCGCGTGTGGGGCAGTGATTACGTCGGCGACACGAAGACCTTGGACGTGCACATCAAACGGCTTCGCACCCTGATCGAGGACGACCCGAAGAACCCCACGGGCATATCCACCGTGCGCGGGGTCGGCTATCGGTTCGAGGTCACGCCGGACGAGTAGCGATCGTCGTCTGGCCCCCCATGTAGGGGGCCAGCACGTCGGGCAGGATCACGGAGCCGTCACGCTGGCGATAGGTCTCCACCAGCGCCGCCCATATCCGCGCCCAGGCCAGCGCCGAGCCGTTGACCGTGTGCACCAGCGCCGTCGAGCCGTCGGCGGTGCGGTAGCGAACGTTGGCCCGCCGGGCCTGGAAGTCACCGAACCAGCTCACCGACGAGACCTCGAGCCATCGATCGACACCGGGGCTGAAGACCTCGAGGTCGAGCGTGCGCGCTGCCGACGTGCCTAAGTCCCCGGTGCACAGCAGCAGCACACGATACGTGAGACCGAGTGCCTGCAACACCCCTTCGGCGCGAGCGAGCACGTCATTGAAGGCGTCGTCGGCCTGCTCCGGCGTGCAGTAATTGAAGAGCTCCACCTTGTCGAACTCGTGCACCCTCAACAACCCGCGAGTATCGCGGCCGGCGGCGCCCGCCTCACGGCGAAAGCACGCCGTCTGAGCGGTCAGGCGGATCGGCAACCTCTCCTCGTCGAGGATCTCGCCCCGGTGCATGGAGGTAAGCGGGACTTCGGCGGTGGGAATGGCCCAGAGCCCGTCGCGTTCGATGCTGTACATGTCGTCGGCCGACTTGGGCAGATGGCCGGTGGACATCATCGTTTCGGTGAGGGCCAGGCTGGGGGGACGTATCTCCTCGTAGTCCCCGGTGTGCCGATCGAGAGCAAAGAAACCCAGGGCCCGCAGGAGTCGGGCCCCGGCGCCCCGAAAGAGCGGAAACATCGAACCGGCCAATTTGGCGCCGGCCTCAAGGTCGAGGATGCCCAGTTGGGCGCCCACCTCCCAATGCGGGACCGTCTGATAGTCCTGGTAGGTCGGCTGGAGCAGCCCTTCGTCCATGCCCACCCACCAGCGACGCAGTTCCACGTTGTCGTTCTCGTCGCGGCCCTCGGGGACGTCGGGGGCGGGAAGGTTGGGGATCATCAGCAGCATCTCGCGCAGCATGTCACCCGTGGCCTCGGTGGCTTCGGTGGCCTGTCGCTCCAGGTCCCCCAAGGCCCGACTCTTCTTCGTCAATTCCCGCGCGGTCTCGACCTGCTTGGCGCGATGAGCGTCGCCCACCTGTCGAGAGAGGTCGTTGATATCGGCGCGCAGGCCCTCCGCCTCCTGGAGGAGACGTCGATGCTCCGCATCGAGGGCCAAAATCTCGTCCATGGTGTCCGTCGAGACGCCGCGTCGCGCCAGGGCGGCCTTCACCATCTCGGGTTCGCGGCGCAGTTGGACGAGATCAATCATGGACGTCAGCCTACCGAAAGGGAATGTGGGGCCCGGAGAACGCTGTAGGTTCAGAGGTCGTGAGCAACGCCGTCGAGATAACCAAATTGATGGTCGACTTCGGTGAGCTGCGTGCTGTCGACGACGTGACGCTGCGCGTCGACTACGGCGAGGTGGTCACGATGCTCGGACCCAACGGCGCGGGCAAGACGACCGTCGTCGAAACGCTGCTCGGTTTCCGCGCACCCGCGTCCGGCACGGTCCGTCTCGGCGGGCTCGACCCGCGTCGCGACCATCGCGAGGTGGTTGCACGAACGGGGGCGCTCCTCCAGCGCGGCGGGGTCTGGTTCCCGATGACGCCGATCCAGGTGCTCGAGCTGACCGCGACCTACTACGACGCGCCGCGCCAGCCCGGCGAACTGCTCGAGTTACTCGACCTCGCGCGCTGCGCCCGCACGCCGTGGCGACGCCTCAGCGGGGGCGAGCAGCAGCGGACCTTGCTCGCGCTGGCCCTGGTGGGCCGGCCCCGGGTGCTGGTGCTCGACGAACCGACGACCGCGGTGGACCCGGAGGGCCGACAGGTGATTCGCGACATCATCCGGGGCGAACGCGACCGAGGGTGCGCGTTGCTCATCACCACCCACGAGCTCGACGAAGCCGAGCGGCTGGCCGACCGCCTGGTCATCCTGCACCGGGGCCACGTGGTGATCCAAGGCACGCTCGACGAGCTATCGGGCGACCCCGAGATGATCGTCGACGTGTCCGGATCTGTCGAGCCCGACCAGCTGGCCGCCCTGCTCGGTTGCACCGTCGTCCTGGACGGACCCCGGCGACTGCGGTGCGCCACGGTCGCTTCTGCCGAGAACATCGCGGTCGTGACCACGTTTCTGGCCAGCGTGGGCGCGACGATGACCTCGCTGCGCACCCGCGCCTCGCTCGAGGAGCGGTACCTGCAGCTCATCGCCGCCGAGCGGGAGGACCTGGCCTCATGAGGGCGTGGTGGGCCCAGACGCGCGCCGAAGTGCGCATGACGATCCGTCGCGGCGAGACCCTGCTGCTCACCATCGGCATACCCGTGCTCCTGCTGGTCTTCTTCTCTCTGACCCGCGTCACCTCGACGCCCACGCTGCACCGGGTCGACTTCATCGCGCCGGGGATCCTGGCGCTCTGCGTGTTGTCGACCTCGCTGGTCGCGCTCTCGATCGCCACCGGCTTCGAAAGGTCCTTCGGCGTGCTGCGACGACTTCACGTCACCCCGCTCGGCCAACGTCGGCTCATCGGAGCCAAGATCGCCGGCGTCCTGGTGACCGAGGTCATCCAGGTGGTTGTCTTGACCCTGGTCGCCCTGGCGCTGAAGTGGCGACCCGACGGAGGGATGGCGGGCGGTCTTCAAGTGGCCGCGCTCCTGATCCTCGGTTCGGCGGGCTGCGCGGGCATCGGCCTGCTGCTCGCGGGGCAACTTCGAGCCGAGGTCAATCTGGCCGCCAGCAACGGCCTCTACCTGGTGCTGCTCCTGATCTCGGGCATCGTCGTGCCGGTTACGTCATTGCCGGGCGTGCTGCGCAAGGTCGTCGTCGGCTTGCCACCCGGGGCGATGGCCGACGGCCTTCACCGCGTGCTGGGCCTGGGGTTGGCGCCGTCGGCGGCCGACTGGCTCTCACTGGGCGCGTGGGCCGTGCTGGCGCCGCTGCTGGCGGCGCGAACCTTCCGCTTCGACTAGGCCTTGCGCAACGCAGCGAGCCCGCTCTTGAGTTGAGCGACGGGTATCGCGCCGAAATACACCTGTTCCACGACGCCTCGCCGGGACACGAAGACGGTCTCGGGGACCGTCTCGAACTTGAAGAGGTTCGTCGTCACGACGCCGTTGGGGTCGAAGGCGATGGGGAACGTGGCCTTGGATTTCTTGACGAACGCGCGACCCGACGCCCGCACATCGACCGCGTCGATGCCCATCACCACGATGGGCCGCTGGTCGTGGGTGCGCAGGTACGTCGCCACCTCGGGCATCTCCTTGTGGCACGGCCCGCAGTAGCTGGCGAAGAAGATAAGTACGCCGGCGTGGCCCGACGCCCACGGCGCGTGTTCCGTGCCACCGTTGAGACCGGCGAGCGTGAAACCCTTGACGGTCTTTCCCACCAGGTTCGACGTGGGCTGGCCGTTGTTGGAGTTGACGGTGCCGCCCGTCAGGATCGAGACCACCACGATCAGCGCCACCGCCAGCACCGTGCCCAGGCCGAGCGACACGAACATCATCCGCGACGGACGGCTCTTGGCGGGCTTAGTGGTGTCGGACAAGGACGTCGACGGCCATCAGGACGAAGAGCGCGGTCAAGTAGGTGATCGAGAAGTGGAAGAGCCGCATCGCCTCGCCGACGTCCGCCCGATCGCTCCTCGCGTGCCGGTACAGCCGCAGCGCGTAGAAGGTGAAGAGCGCGCCGAGCACCAGGGCCGTCACGGCGTAGATCCAGCCGAGGTGGGCGACCGGTCCCACCAACACGGTGACCGCCCACATGATGACCGAATAGACCAGGATCTCCAAGGTCGTGCGACGAAGCGAGGCCACCACGGGCATCATGGGCACGTTGGCCGCTTCGTAGTCGTCGCGGTAGCGCACGGCCAAGGCCCAGAAGTGCGGCGGGGTCCAGATGAAGACCACCGCGAAGAGCAGCACCGGCGTCCAGGAGAGCGAATTGGTCACGGCGGCCCATCCGATGAGCACCGGCACGGCCCCGGCCGCGCCGCCGATGACGATGTTCTGCCGGCTACGGCGCTTCAACCAGAAGGTGTAGACGCCGACATAAAAGGCCGTGGCCCCCATGGCGAGCCACGCGGACAACAAGTTGACCCAGAGGGCCAGGGCGGAGAAGGACGCGGCCTCGAGCACCACCGCGAAGATGGTCGCCGCGCGAGGCGTCATGACCCCCGTCACCAGGGGCCGCCTCTTGGTGCGCTCCATGATGGCGTCGATGTCGCGGTCCAGCACCATGTTGAAGGTGTTCGCCCCTCCCGCGGCCAGGGTGCCGCCGACCAACGTGGCGACCATCAGCCAGAATCCGGGTATCCCGTTCGCTGCGACGACCATGGTGGGAATGGTGGTGACCAACAACAACTCGATGATGCGCGGCTTGGTGAGAGCGATGTAGCCCCGCAAGACGTCCACGCCGGAGCGGGAGATAGGAATTGTCACGGACATCTGGCCATTCTACGGACTCCCGGTTTCTCTAGGCTGGAAAAATGACCTCTCCTTGGCGAAGCGTCGCCCCGCCGGTGTTTCGATGGTTCGCCTTCACCTCGTTCCTCTCGATGATCCTGATCGTCCTCAGCGGAGCCGCCGTGCGCCTCACCGGCTCTGGCCTGGGCTGCCCGGACTGGCCCACCTGTTTTCAGGGCCGCGTAACGGGTTCCTGGAGCATCCACCCGCTCATCGAATACGGCAATCGCATGATCACGGGCCTCTTGATCGTGGTCACCGTGGTCACCTTCATCGCGGCCTGGCTGCGCCAGCCGCGGCGCACCGACCTGATAGTCCTCTCAGGAACCTTGATCGTCGGCATCGTGGTCGACGCCGTGCTCGGGGCGTTCGTCGTCTACAGCAAGCTCAACCCGTGGCTGGTGTCGATCCACCTGCTGCTGTCGCTGGGCATGGTGGTCATCGCGGCGGTGTTCTACCACCACTCCAAGTACCTTTACGGCCCGGGCGCGCGCGACGACGTGCGCGACCCGCATTTCGAACGGATAGCCCGTCTCTTGTGGATCCCCTTCGTGATCCTCGCGATCACGGGCACCGGGGCGACCGGCTCGGGACCCCACTCCGGCGCCTCGCAGGGCCAGCTGGTGGCCCAGCGCCTGCCCTTCGCCTTCTCCAACGCCGTGTGGCTGCATTCGGCGATGGCGCTGCTCTTCATCGGACTGGTCGTGGGATTGCTGGTCTCGATCTGGCAGACAAGTGCGCCCAAGGCGTTGCAGCTGGGGGTTCGACGACTCGTCATCATATCCCTGGTACAGGCGGCCATCGGCATCACCCAATACCTCACCCACGTCCCGGTGGTGCTGGTTGAGCTCCACGTGGCGGGGGCGGTGTCGCTGGCCATCGGGGTCACCCAGTTCAACCTGCGCCAACACGCCCGCGACCGAGAACCGGGGATCAAAAGCCCCACCTCGTGAATGTTTGTACAAGTGACTTAAGTCCTTACGGTGGCCCATCGCGTTTGTGGAAGAATGTCGCGGGGGCGGTACAGAGAAATGGATTTTTTGTATGGGCTCTTTCTTAACGGCGGCGCTGTTTCCGCTTGACCACCCCGGCCATTATTTGCATTGGCACGTCTTTGAAATCAGTGCGGCGAACGCCACGGTGATCGTGCTCATGGTCCTCACCTTCGTCGCGGCGCTGCTGCTTCCGTTCCCCGGGCGGCGCCGTCGCAAGGAGAACCAATGAGCACCTCTGAAATCGATCGCCAGTGGACGACGCGGCTGCGCCGCAAGAGCTTCGGCAAGTTGCCGCCGGAGAAGATGCTGCCCGACACGCAGCCCAGCTACGTCTCGTCGTGGATCTACGTCTTCGGCGTGACCACGATCTCCGCCCTCGTTGTCGTGATCGCCACCGGCTGCGTCCTGGCCATCTTCGGCCCCCAGTGGTGGCACATCTCGAGCGTCGGGCATTTCGTCAACTCGCTGCACCTGTGGAGCGTGGAGATCTTCTTCTTCGCCATGGTGATCCACCTATGGGGCAAGTACTTCATGGCCGCGTGGCGCGGCGGACGCGCGATGACGTGGATAACCGGCATGGTCCTGTTCCTCGCGTCGATCGTCACCGCCCTCACGGGCTACGTCTCGCAGACCAACTTCGACTCGCAGTGGATCTCGACCCAGGCCAAGGACGCCATCAACTCAACCGGCGGAGGCGCCTTCTTCAACCTCTTGAATCCCGGTCAGATGCTGATGTGGCACATCGTCTTGATGCCCCTGATCCTGGTCTTGCTGGTGGGGGTGCACGTCGTCATGGTCCGCATCAAGGGCGTGGTGCCGCCGTTTGAAGATGACCCAGTCGCGCAGGTCGCGCCCGTAGCGCCAGGAGCGGCACAATGAGCAAGAACTTTCGTCCCGATGTCGACGCGCCCGAGTGGAAGGGCGGCCACACCCCCTACGACATCATCAAGGAAGGCACCATCGCCATCGTGATCGTCGGATTGCTGACGGTCTTGTTGTCGGTGCTCTTCGGCTCGCCCGACGTGCCCGCCATCACCATCAAGAGCTGGTCCAACGCCGCGCCCGTCGACTTCGCCACCACGGCGTTGTCGGAACTCAACGGCACGTCGCTCACGGCCTCCTACGGCGCGCCCTACAACGTGCAACCTTCCGACGCGAGCCAAGCCCTCGGACCCCTCAAGCTGGAGTACTGGGTCGGCGTACACATCCCGATCAACACCACCAATGACTTCGTGGTCGATCCCTTGAAGGCCCTGCCCAACCAGCCCGTGCTCGACAAGAACTTGGCCCAATGGTCCAAGGCCTCGGCCTCGACCCGCGCGAAGTGGGTGGCCAACTACACCAAGGCGTCGGGCAAGATGAAGTACTTCGACGGCCAGGTCGTGGTGAACGCCACGAACGCTGGTCCCGTGCCGGTGATGATCAACGACCTGACGATGATGGCGCGAAGCGGCGCCCTCGACCAGGCCCTGATCACCGGGGACAGCTTCTACTCGACCGACTACACCCAGAGCCTGCTGTTCATCTCCGACGGCGCCTACCTGGGTGACCAGGCCGCCAAGCAGCACCTCCTGGGCGAACAGTGGGGCGTGATGAATGAGACCGGCAGTTACCCCGGTTCGGCGTGGCTCTGGCTCTACACCTTCTTCTACCAGATCTCCCCGTACAACTCGAGTGGCAACGGTGACATCCTGGTGCTCGCCACGATGATCCTGCTGACGGCCGGACTTACCCTCATGCCCTTCATCCCGGGGCTGCGCTCCATACCCCGCAAGACCCGCGTGTACCGGCTCATCTGGAAAGAGCACTACCGCAGCCAGAAGCAGCCGACCTAGTCGCTGGCCCGGGCGTAGTTCGTGAAGTTCGCTCGCGGTTCGAAGCCGACGCGTTCGTAGGAGCGCTTGGCCGCAGCATTGTCGTGGGCCACGCCCAGGCCGAGCCACGAGATGTGGCGACGCCGGGCGTCGTCCACGATTCCTCGCAGCAGCTGGCGAACGTAGCCCCGGCCACGCAAATCTACGACCGTCGCGATCGACGCCAGGACGTAGGAGCCTGATTCCCACCGCACCAGGGCGGCGATGGAGGCCCACTGCCCCGCTTCGCCGCGCACCCCGTACCAATTGACGATCTCCGCGTTGCCCGGCCAGACCTGGGAGTGGGGGGCGTTGGCCCGGAGGATCCGCTCGATCGCCGCATCGTCGCCGACGCACTCGATTACGGCGGGAGGCTTCGGTCCGGCCTGGGGCGTCGAGGTGTCGAGGGAATAGAAATCCCAGGCGTCGCGGGCCACCAGCTGACCTAGGCGCTCACCCAGACGGGACTCGTCGATCGAGCACCTGGTCCACTCGGGGTTGATGGGAGGTGCCGGTCCAAAACCCAGCCCGTAGCACTGCTCGCCGGACAGCGTCATCGACCACGAGTCGGGGGTTCGTTCACACGACACGAAGCGCGTCGGGGAAAGGAAGAACGCGGCGGGACCGCCCGGCGCGAATCGTTCGCCGATCCACTCCCGGGCCGTCGCCAGATCGGTCGTCGTGGCCACGAGACGACCTTATCGAGCGCGACTCGGCCAAGGAGTTCTACGTCCGTCACCGGGAAGCGCTGGCCCGTCGGCAACCCTAGATTGCAACGTATGGAGAATCTCGACGACGTCAGGTGGCACGCGGTCATTTCCCGCGACAAGCGCGCGGCGGAATTCTTCGTCTACGCCGTGCGCAGCACCAGAGTCTTTTGCCGGCCCGGCTGCGGCGCTCGCAAGCCGCTGCGCCAGAACGTCGAGTTCTTCGCTACGCCCACTGACGCCGCGGACGCCGGCTACCGGGCCTGTCGGCGCTGCCGGCCCGAGCAAGAACGAACCATCGACCCCGCGGTCAGCGCCATCGTCGCGGTCTGCCGAGAGGTCGAGGACCAGGAGAACCGCTTTAACGTGGCGGCCACGGCCTCGCGGCTCGGCTACAGCGAACGGCACCTTCGACGGCGCTTCGGCGAGGTGGTGGGCGTCTCGATCGGTGAGTACATCCGGGCGCAGCGCGCTGAGCGGGCCCGTCGGGCCCTTCGATCGGGCGCCAACGTCACCGAGGCGGCCTTCGACGCGGGCTTCGGTTCAAGTCGCGCGTTCTACGAGCACGGGGCCTCCCGCCTGGGTATGACGCCCGGCCGCTACCGCGACGGCGGTCGGGGCGAACGGATTGGCTACACCTCCATCATCACGCCCGTCGGCGTGGTGCTGGCCGCCAGCACGGCCAACGGCGTGTGCTCGGTCACCATCGGCCCCGACGAGGCGAGCCTCACCAAGGAGCTGGCCTGCGAGTTCTCGAACGCCGTGCTCGAGCGCGACGACGACGGGCTCGGGCACGTCGCCGAGGTACTCGCGCGCGCGGTGCGCGGCGAAGGCGACCCCACGGCGCTACCGCTCGACCTGCAGGGCACGGCCTTCCAGATC
>JBARBL010000073.1:0-31824 GCA_049793015.1 Acidimicrobiales bacterium
CGGCGGTGTCCCGCCGCGGCCACGCCTGGGGAAAACTTATGGCGTTGACTTGCACTCAGTGAGGCTGCAGTACCCGAGAGTCCCGCCGACCGCCACCGTGGTGCCGTTCGCCAGGAACTGGTCATCCTCGAACGGCCCAAAGGCCGTCTGGTACGAGTCGAACTGATACGAACCACCCACTCCGATGTAGTGAATCTTCTTGCCCGCCTTGAGGTCCTTCGCTCCCACGGCGTAACTCGACACGTTCACCGCTCCGGGCTGGCCCTCGGCGATCTTCAGGATGTCGGCCTTGTACTTCGACCCCAGGGTCGAGCCAGACATGTCCATGGCGAGCGCCGCCAGGTTTATGCCGTCGTAGAGGTGAACCGTGCCGTTCGCCGAAAGGAGCCCGGGGAAGCTCGGCACGCCGGGCACCTTGCCGGCCTGGGCGAGCACCAACTTGTGGTACAGCGGGTACGCCGGACCGGAGGCGTTGACCGTCTGGTTGTCGGCGTCAAAGTTGGAGATGAAGTTCTGAGTCCCTATCGCGCCCGACGTGACGCCCGAGAAAAAGACCGGGTCGATCATGGCCGAGGTTCCGATCGTCGGAATCATCTTGTTCCCATTGAGCTGGTAGACCTCGGTCAGAAGGGCGACGCCCGCCGCTCCGAGCGCTTCCATGAGGATGGCGTCCGGGTGCGCCTGGACGATCGCCTCGGCCTCCGTCTGGAAGGTCGACGCCGTCATGTCAAGCGTCTCGTTGGAGACCACCGTCATCCCCGCTGCCTTGATAGCCGCGAGGGCCGGCGTTACGAAGGTCTGGCTGCCCGCGTCGTTACCGAAGGCCAGGGCGATGTTCTTGTACCCGTGACGCTTGGCGATCTGCACCATCGCGACCGAGTCCGCGGCATCGGGCGGGACCAGTCGAAAGAAGTATGGGAAGTGGACCGCATCGAACTCGGACTGTCCCGTCATGCAGAACGACACCGTCTTATGGGCACCGAATATCGGCACGACCGTGGCCGCCTCATCCGAGGTGCATCCGATCACCAGCGCCAGGTTCGACGTCGTTGCGTACATCTGGCGCACCGCCGGTACGGCATCCGCGGGGTCGCCTCGGGTGTCAACCGTCTTGCACTTGACCTGATTACCGAGCACGCCGCCCGCCGCGTTGATCGCCTGCGCCGCCGCGTAGCACGCGGTCTCGTACTTCGGACCTAGTGCCGCGTCGGCCCCGGTGAAGGGTGCGACCGCGGCGATGGTGATCGACCCCTTGAACGACGTCGCGCCCGCCGTCCCCTCCACTACCGGCAATACCACCGTCGAGGTGAGTAGTGCCAACACGGAAGCGACGAGAACAAGTCGCCTTCTGCTGCGCTCGACGAGTCCCCCTCGTCGTGCCATCTCTGAAAACCGCATCCTGCCCCCTTTACTAATATGGTTTTTCCCTGCTTGACGCAGATCTACGCCGTTAGAAGTTCGTGGTATCCACTTCCAACGGGCGCCAGGGCCAGTCGGCCGGCGCGTCCTTCTCGGCCACCACCTTGTTGGAGATGGTTCCGACTCCTTCGACGAACACCTCGATGACGTCGCCGGGGGTCAGCCAAACCGGAGGCGTCCGCGCGAAGCCCACGCCTCCCGGCGTGCCGGAAGCGATGACGTCGCCCGGTCGCAGGCGCGTGAAGCCCGAGAAGTATTCCACGGCGCGGGCAACGTTCACGATCATCATCGAAGTGCGCGCGTCTTGCATGACCTCGCCGTTCAGCGTCGAGCGGATGGCCAGGTCGGAGACGTCGACCTCGTCGACGGTCACCACCTCTGGTCCGATGGGCATCGTGCCCTCGAAGTTCTTGCCCGGCGTCCACTGCGATGCCTTGCGTTGCCATTCACGCGCGGAACCGTCGTTCATGACCGAATACCCGAGAATCGCTTCGAAGGCATCCTTCGCGCGAATGTAACGGCCGCCCTTGCCGATGACAACAGCGACCTCCGCCTCGAAGTCGAAGCGCTCCGTCAGCGCGGGGGCGACGAGATCGTCGTAGGGGCCGATAACGCTTCCCATGCCCCGCACGAAGGACTCGGGCCACTTCGGCACGTCCCGTCCACCTTCAATGGCGTGTTCGGCGTAGTTGACCCCGAGGCAGAGAATCCTGGGAGTGTCCGGAGTGGAGGGCCCGAACTGCTGCTTTTCTACGACGACGCCGCTCTGCTCCGACGCGCGACGCGCTGCGTCGAGTCCAGCGTCACCGGCGTAGGCGAGACCAGCGAGCGTCGACAGCTTCTCCTCGCCCGTCGCATCGGCGACGTCAACGTAGCCTTCGGTCCCTTTTACGTGGAGCCTCAGGCCCCGGTCAGTCCGAACAGATGCGAAGCGCACGCCCACCCCCTGAAATTGGCTTAAAAGGTCGCATTGGTACGTTTATTCTGAGCGAACCTACTCCCTGCGGTAGCCTTTGTCAATGCAGGGGGGCCATTTTTAGGGTAAAAATTTGTCAATGGGCCAGATATTGGCGATAATGGTTGCATTTTTCTAAGACCAGAAACGAGGATGTTCTGAAACTCATCTCTGATTTCCCTGTAATGATAGGAGAAATCACCAAAAGAGATTCGCGTAGTCGCTGATGTATTGGTACCATTGGTTGCGTTTGAAACATATCGAGGAGGACAGTGCTCACACTCTCAAAAGACCAGATCCACGAGGTCGCCGAGGTAATCCTGCGCGACGCCGTCGAACGGGGGCTCACCGCCGGTTCTCAATTGCCGACCGAGCGAGCGCTTGCCAACGCCCTTTCGTCGTCGCGCTCCGCGGTGCGTGGCGCCCTTTCGCTACTTGAAGCCGTGGACGTGGTGTCGCGCGAGGTGGGGCGTGGGACCTACCTCAAGTGCGATCCGCTTTCGGCAATGTTCAGCCTCGACGGCAACGTCGCGGCCGATGGGGCGGTACTCAACGACATTGGCCCGAGCGACGTGATGGCCGCCCGTCAGGCTTTCGAGCCGATGGCGATGTTCGTGGCGGTCGTCGAGGCCACGGAGTCGGATTTCGAAGAGATCGCCCGGTCCGTCGCAGCGTGCGAGCGGGCCAAGGATTATGACGAGTTCGAACTCTGGGACCTCGCCTTCCACCGCAGTTTGATCGAAGCCACCCATAATCCCCTGCTGCTACGCATGTATGAGCTCATCGAAGCGGCGCGCAAGGGCGATCTATGGGGTTCGATGAAACGACGAGGAGACACGCACGAGAGGCGATACTGCTCGTACGTCCAGCACGCCGCGATCTACGAGGCGCTGCGCAATCGCGACGGGCGCGGCGCCCAGGAGGCGATGAGCGCCCATCTCGAGTTCGTGTCGAATTTCCTTCGAGAGAACTCCCGGCGTTAGGCCCGGAGACGCCAACCGCGTCTCGTCATTTGGTTCCATCTCGTCATCCCGGAAGATTATTTATGCCGTCGCGATTCACTTGGTTGGACGGCTCGATGGCGACGTCTGACTCAACCAACCGCGTCGACGATGGTGCGAAAGTGCTCGACCGCCTCCGCGTGACCGTCGCTCGAAGCCAACACGAGGGATAGCGCGACACGAGCCTTCAGTCCGTCGAGAGCGCCGGCCGACACCAGCCCGCGCCCGATGAGGTCGATCTCCGAGCCCGCGAAACCGTACGTCGACTCCAGCGTGACCCCCACGCCGGTGCGTGACGCCAGCACCACCGGCATCGTCCGCACGAGTGCCACCAGCGGCTCGACCATCGCCTCTGGAACGTGACCCCCGCCGAATCCCTCGACGACGAGCCCGCGGTAACCAAGTCCCGAGAGCGCGGACACGAGTCGTCCGTCGTCGCCCAGGGCGCAGCGCACGAGTGCCACTGGCACAAAATCGCCTCGAGGACGAATGACCGGGAGGGCCTCCACGCGAGCGTAGAAGTGGACACGCCCTTCGACGATGGTGCCGAGCGGGCCGGACTGCGGTGAGGCGAAGGCCGATGGGCTCGAGGCGTGCACCTTACGTACGAAACGCGCCGCGTGGATCTCGTCGTTCATGACAACCAGTGATCCCATGCCCCGCGCGAGCGGCGACGTGGCCACGGCGACCGCGGCGAGGAGGTTGGCCGCCCCGTCCGCCCCGGGGAGCGACGGGTTACGCATCGCCCCGGACACCACGACCGGACGCTCGTGATCAACGAGGAGGTCAAGGACGAAGGAGGTCTCTTCGATGTTGTCCGTTCCCTGGGTCACCACGACCCCATCGACGCCGCTCGCGAAGGCGTCGGCAATCGCGTGGGCCAGTTCGACCAGGTCGCCAAAGGAGAAGTTCGCCGACGACGTCTGGCGAAAGGTGCGCCCCTCGACGTTCGCCAGAGCCTCGAGCCCCGGTACCGACCGGACGAGCTCGCTCGCGTCGAGTCGCGGCACGACGCCAGTGGTCGGGTCCTCGGTTGGCAGCGACGCGATCGTTCCGCCCAGACCGAAGAGCACGACTCGCCTTAGGGCGTCGGGGTTGGCAACAGAGTCGATGCCGGCGATGTTATCTGTGCGAGAGGCAGTGGCTTCCGCGCAAGTCAGGATCCCGGCTTTTGACCCGAAGCGAGTGACGTAGTCCTTTCACGTTGCGGATCATTCATCCAGCGATTCGGTCGCGACTTTCGACACTTTGAAAGTTTGAATGAGCGACGGAGTCCTGGGGCTCAGCCTGATCTCGCAGCGGAGCGATCCTCGCTCCGCTGGCATCGTCCACGTCATATGAAGCGGCGAATCGGACCTGACGTCGTGGAAACGCGCGTCGTCTAACTCTCGCAGGCCGCCGACGTCGGCAACGAGCCCTTCTATCTGCGCCCTCCTCTCGACATAGGGGATGTCGAGGGCGACATTCTCTTCGAACACCACTGCCGCCGCCGCGTCGTCCCACCGTCGAATGAGCGAGCTGGCCCGTTGCGCCATTTCAGTGGTCATCTCCCACGCCATCTCGCCGGGCAGATGGAAGTCCGCTGCCTCGAGGACGGCTTCCATAAGTCCAGTCGCCGTGTCCCACGCGCCCGAATAGGTGGCGTTCTCGAGGACCACCACGCCCAGGCCGGTGGGTGGGTGCCAACGCATGTGGGAACTGAAGCCCGGGTAGCCGCCCGAGTGGGACACGAACTGCCCAAGGCGCGTGTCAAACTCGCTGAAGAATCCGAGGCCGTAACCGAAGTGTCTCTCATGATTGGCCCGTGTCCCCGCGAGGTCCTCCGGGTGGCTGATCGCCGTCACGATTTGATGCATCTCGCGCCGGGAGGACTTCGAGAGCGGGCCGGACCCGGGGGCGTCATGATCGGATGCCGACGCGTGCCACCTCACCCATCGGGCCAAGTCGCGTGCGCTGCTGAATAGACCACCGATGCCGGAAAACGCACCCGGATTCGAATAGGCCAGCTCCACCCACCCGTCTGGACCTTGGCGATATCCGCGGGCGAGTCGATCATCCGCGACGATCTCCTTCTCGTAGCCGGTGTCGTGGAGTTCCAGCGGCGACAGCACCTCCTCGTTCACCACGTCACGGAATGGCCGGCCCGTGACCGCTTCGATGACCTGACCCAGCAGCGCGTAACCGAGGTTCGAGTACTGGAACCTCGTCCCGGGTGCGGTGGTGAGGTGAACGCCGTCCTGGACTATACGTCGGAGGTCCCTGCTCGTAATCGACTCCTGGCGGTCCGCCCAGGGGTCGTCGGTGGGCAGCCCACCCGACATCGACATCAGCATTCGAATCGTCGGCGGGTCGTAGAGACGTTCGCCGACGGCCTGGGTGAACTCAGGGACGAAGTCGGTTATCGGGGCGTCGAAGTTCACTAGCCCGCGGTCGCGCAGAATCAGGAGCACCGTCGCCGTAAAGCTCTTGCTGCACGAGGCGATTCGATAGACGGTGTCGGGACCGGGCGGACCGGCACCGATGCTCGTTTGACCAGAGCCCGCGTGCCAAAGCTCGGCTTCACCTTGGAATAGCGTCGCGACCACCGACGGGCAGTGCAGCTCGGTGACGCGGGCTTCGAGGACCTCGTCGAGACGTGAAACCAATGCCGAGTTCAACTCACTCATCTCTTGTGCACCCATCTTCTCCGAACTCCTCGACAGATCCGCGGGAAGACCCCAGCGAGATACAAGGTATCGAAGTTCGCTAGGTCGAGCCCGTGGGGCACGAGCTCGTTCCTGCCGAATGGGACTTCCAATCAGAAGGGCTCCCTCGTTTCTGGACTCACTCCGGATATTGATAGAGTCCAGATGTGGCCCCCAGCTCATCCGACGTTCTGCGCCAACACGGCATCCACGTCACCGCCCAGCGTCTGGCCGTTCTTCGGGCGGTGTCGAGCCGACCGCACGTGACGGCCGACGGCGTGGCCGCGATAGCCGGCGTGGACATCGGAGCCATCTCGCGCCAGGCGGTCTACGACGCCCTGGGCGTCCTGGTTGACAACGGCCTCGTCCGGCGGATCCAGCCCGTCGGCTCGCCGGCTCGCTACGAAGATCGGGTGGACGACAACCACCATCACCTCATATGTCGCTCCTGCACCCGACTGGTCGACGTCGACTGCGCGATCGGCCACGCCCCGTGCCTCACGGCGGCCGACGACGCGGGCTTTTCCATCGACGAGGCCGAGGTCGTCTACTGGGGTCTTTGTCCGGAGTGCCAAACTGAAGACCAGGACTCGACCCGATTCGTGGTCTCGACGTGACAGCGTCGAGGCTCGCACGGGGCCACGGGACAAGATTCAATCAATCGGACCACACCTTCGCGGGGAAATCCCTCGTGATTGACACGATGTCGCATAAAAGGAAGAGATCATGACGAACGAAAACGAGTGCCCGGTGACGGGTGGAGCGAACACCCAACTGGCGGGAAGCCAGCCGAACGAGAAGTGGTGGCCGAATCAGTTGAACCTGAAGCTCCTGCACCAGAACTCCACCCAGTCAAGCCCGATGGACGAGGACTTCGACTACGCCGAGGAGTTCGCGACGCTCGACCTCGACGCCTTGAAGAGGGATATCGAGGACGTGATGACCACCTCGCAGGACTGGTGGCCGGCCGACTTCGGCCATTACGGCCCGTTCTTCATCCGAATGGCGTGGCACAGCGCGGGCACCTACCGCATCGGCGACGGACGCGGCGGCGCGGGGTCGGGTGCGCAGCGCTTCGCGCCCCTCAACAGCTGGCCCGACAACGTGAGCCTCGACAAGGCGCGCCGGCTGCTCTGGTCGGTCAAGCAGAAGTACGGCAACAAGATCTCGTGGGCCGACCTGATGATCTTCGCCGGCAACTGCGCCCTGGAATCAATGGGGTTCACGACGTTCGGCTTCGCCGGAGGACGCGTCGACATCTGGGAACCGGAAGAGGACACCTACTGGGGTCCCGAAGAGACGTGGCTCGGCGACGAGCGCTACAGCGGCGACCGAGAACTCGACAATCCCCTGGGCGCCGTGCAGATGGGGCTCATCTACGTGAATCCCGAAGGGCCGAACGGCAATCCTGATCCGCTCGCCGCGGCCAAGGACATCCGCGAGACGTTCAGGCGCATGGCGATGGACGACGAGGAGACCGTGGCGCTCATCGCCGGCGGCCACACCTTCGGCAAGACCCACGGTGCGGCCGACCCCAACCTGTACGTGGGGCGCGAACCCGAAGGCGCCGGCATCGAGGAGCAGGGCCTCGGTTGGAAGAACAGTTTCGGCACTGGCCGAGGTGGCGACACGATCTCGAGCGGGCTGGAAGGCGCCTGGACGACCACGCCGGTGCGCTGGAGCACTAACTTCTTCGACAACCTGTTCGGCTTCGAGTGGGAGCAAGTGAAGAGTCCCGCCGGCGCCACCCAGTGGAAGCCGAAGGACGGTGCGGCTGCGGGCACCGTGCCGGACGCGCACGATCCGGCAAAGTCGCACGCTCCCACCATGTTGACCACCGACCTCGCGCTGCGCTTCGATCCGGTCTACGAGAAGATCTCGCGGCGCTTCCACGAGAACCCCGACGAGCTCGCCGACGCGTTCGCCAAGGCGTGGTACAAGCTGACGCACCGCGACATGGGCCCCTACGTGCGAGGCCTCGGCGCGTTGGTCCCCTCAGAGCCGCAACTGTGGCAGGACCCCGTGCCCCCGGTCACGCACGACCTGATCGGGTCGGCGGAGATCGCCGACCTGAAGGGCAAGGTGCTCGCGTCGGGTCTGACCATCGGGCAGCTGGTGTCGACGGCGTGGGCCTCGGCGGTGACCTTTCGCGGCACCGACAAACGCGGCGGGGCCAACGGGGGGCGCCTGCGCCTCGCCCCACAGAAGGATTGGGAGGTCAACGACCCGGCCGAGCTCGCCCGAGTCCTTTCGACCCTCGAAGCAGTCCAGCAGGAGTTCAACGGCTCGACGAATGGCGCGTCATCGGTCTCGCTGGCCGACCTCATCGTGCTGGGAGGATGCGCAGCGATCGAAGAGGCCGCGAAGGCCGCCGGGCACGACGTGGTCGTACCATTCGAGCCAGGGCGAACCGACGCCTCACAGGAGCACACCGACGTTGAATCCTTCGCCGTGCTCGAACCGACCGCCGACGCGTTCCGCAATTATCTTGGCCACGAGCACCGTCGGGCGGCGGAGGAGTTGCTGCTGGACCAGTCGCACCTGTTGACGTTGACCGCTCCCGAGATGACGGTACTGCTCGGCGGCATGCGAGTGCTCAACGCGAACTACCGCCAATCCGAACTCGGCGTCTTCACCGAGCGTCCCGGGACCCTGACCAACGACTTCTTCGTGAACCTGCTCGATATGGGCACGGAATGGAGCGCGTCATCCGCGTCGGGAGCAACGTTCGAAGGACGCGATCGAACGACCGGCGCCCTGAAGTGGACCGCCAGCCGCGCGGACCTGATCTTCGGTTCCAATTCCCAGCTCCGGGCGATCGCCGAGGTCTACGCCTGCCGCGACTCGCCGGCCAAGTTCGTTCGCGACTTCGTGACGGCCTGGGACAAGGTCATGAGCCTCGATCGATTCGACATCCACTAATCGCGGTTTGGAGCCCTGCGACGTCGACCTCCTAGATGACGACGTCGCCCGCGGGCACGCCCAGGTCCTTCGCCAAGGCGTCCTGCACGCCCTGATACTTGGAGAACAGGGCACCCAACTGGGACTGGAGGGAGCTGACGCTCTTGATGGAACTCAGAATTGTGACCAATTGGCTATTCAGTTTCACGACGTCGGCGGCCTGGGTCGCGGCGTTCCCGGTGAAGCCGATCTTCGTCAAACCGGCGTCGAACGTCTTAAGGGCCGGCACGAAGGCCAGCGACGGCTTGGACACCTGAGCGACCGACGACTTACTGCTCAGGCTGGAGAGCGCATTGGTCCATTTGTTGTCGGCCTTGCTGAATGGTCCGTCCAGCGCCTTGAACGAAGCGAGCTGCTTCGAGGACACGGAACCCGCCGACGCCACCTGGGAACCAACGAAGAACAAGGCCACCGCCACGATCGAAACCGTGAACCACTTGCTACGCATTTCCACACTCCCTTATCGTTGTGTCAATTCACTGTGTGATGACGGATCCCGTCCGCCCTCCCGGTACCCTGGCACTTCGTCGAGGGGAGCATATCCCAAACGCACTGTCGCGAACAGGCCCACTTCACGCCAGCGTGAAGTCGGACGAACGATGACGACGCGGCCTCGGCGCAAAGTCTTCCGACTTGTTGAAACACAGTTTGAAGTGCCCTTAGGTTGACTCCCTAACTTGAGAGAGAGCCTGAAACCGCTTCGGGTTCCTAGAGAGTAAGGAGAGAACAATGATGGTGCTTGTACTGGGAAGTGTCGTGATGGTGCCGCTCGCTCTGAGTGTGATTTTCGTGCCGCTGGCGCTCGCCGTTCGTTCGCAGTCCCGTGAGCGTGAGCGAATTGCCGCAGATAAACCTTCGCCAATCGACGCGCACGCGCAGCGCCAGGCCGCTCGAGAGCTGGCACGGGTCGCCTTTGCTGACCGCCTCGACCGCGAGCTCGTGCAGGTGGGCTGAACCTGGCTCGCCGGAGAAGCCTTCGAGTTGCGGCCGCGACTCTTCGCGCCTCGATCGCTCCAGAGTTCACCTCTCGTTCACGTGGACGCCCCGCCTTGAGTTGTCGTCCCTGTTCGGCTCCCTCGAACTGGCGGTTGACGCAACGCCGACTTGTAGGGTGACTTCGAGGGGTCGGCGAGGTCTCTCGACGTATCTAGTTGAAGTGAGGCGGCGACCATGACAGCAGGGACACCCGAAACCGGACAGGAGTTGCGATCATTGGTGACGCCCGAGGGCACACTCCAGCTCTCGCTGGTGGAGGTGCCTGTGGAGTTGCCCCAAGGCGATCAGGTGTTGATCCGGGTCGAGGCGTCACCAATAAACCCTTCGGACCTCGGCCTGCTGCTCGCCGGCGCGGACATGGCGTCAGCGCAGGTGTCCGTGACGTCGGGTCAACCGCTGGTGACGGCCTCGCTGGTCGAAGGATCCATGAGGTCCCTGGCGGGTCGAGTGGGAACCTCGATGCCGGTCGGCAACGAAGGCGCGGGCACGGTGATCGCCACGGGAGAGTCCGACGCCGCTCGGGCCCTGATGGGCAAGACCGTGGCCGTGGCCGCTGGCGCCATGTACACGCAGTTCCGATGCGTCAGCGCGGCCCAGTGCCTCGCGCTTCCCGACGGCACCCCGGCCAGTGTCGGAGCGTCATCGTTCGTCAACCCCCTCACGGCGCTCGGCATGGTTGAGACCATGCGCCGCGAGGGACACAGCGCGCTGGTGCACACGGCCGCCGCATCGAACCTCGGACAGATGCTCAACCGGCTCTGCCTCGAGGAGGGCGTGGCCCTCGTCAACATCGTCCGTAAGCCCGAGCAGGAGGAGATCCTGCGAAAGCAGGGAGCGTCGTACGTCTGCAACTCCACCTCGCCCTCGTTCATGACCGAGCTGATCGCGGCATTGGCCGAGACGTCGGCCACGCTGGCCTTCGACGCTATCGGCGGAGGGAAGCTCGCCGGCCAGATCCTCAGCGCCATGGAGGCCGCGTCACTCACCGCCGCCCCGGCCTATAGCCGGTACGGGTCCACCACCCACAAGCAGGTCTACATCTACGGCGGCCTCGACCCCAGCCCCACGGTGTTGAAGCGCGGGTTCGGCATGGCCTGGGGCCTGGGGGGCTGGCTGCTCACGCCATTCCTGCAAAGCATCGATCCGGCGCTCTTCCAGTCGCTTCGCGATCGGGTGGCCTCAGACCTGACGACCACCTTCGCCAGCCACTACACCCAGGAGGTCTCGTTGGCCGAGGCCCTGCAGCCCGAGGCCTTCACCGTGTACGCCAAGCAGGCGACCGGCGAGAAATATCTCATCGCCCCGCACAAGGCAGCGTCCTGAGCAACGTCCCAACCAGTTTTAGGACCTTCTTACCCGAGCCCTAAGCCGCACTAAGGATGGACGCCCATAATGAGGGCACGCAAGAAGCTTGAAAGAAGGATCTCATGGACTGGACTCCGCCCGATGAAATCGAAGAGGCCGCTGAACCCGTAGCCCTGGCGCCCGTGCGCCACGTCCACCGCCTGCACCTGGGCTCCGTGGTGGTCGCCTGCCTCCTCGTGATCTTGTCGCTGGGACTCGGCATCTTCGTCGGCCACGACGTATTCAAGCCCGCCGGCAGCTCCGTCAAGTCGACGTCCTCCAAGCTTCCGTTCCCCTTCGGGAATCAAGGCAATCGCTTCCCCTCGACCCTGCTCCCCTCCACTGGATCGCAGAGGCCCGCCGTGAGTCCGGCCGTGGCCAAGGTCGCCAAGTCGGTCGATCAGGGGCTCGTCGACATCAACACCAACCTCTCCTACCAGGGCCAAGCGGCCGCCGGCACGGGGATGATCATCAGCGCCAAGGGACTGGTGCTCACGAACAACCACGTGATCGACGGGGCGACGTCGATCACCGCCCGCGACGTGGCGACCGGCAAGACCTACCAGGTCAAGGTCGTGGGCTATGACGTGACCAAGGACATCGCGCTGCTCAAGCTGGTGGGCGCGTCGGGCCTCACCACCGTCACCATCGGTAACTCGTCCTCCCTGAGCGTCGGGCAGGAGGTGATCGGCATCGGCAACGCCGGCGGCATCGGCGGTTCGCCGAGTGTCGCGGCCGGCAAGATCGTGGCGCTCGACCAGACGATCACCGCGGGCGATCAGGGCGGCGTGGCCAACGCGGAACAGCTGACCGGCACCATCCAGTCCAACGCCAACATCCAGCCGGGCGACTCCGGCGGACCACTGGTCACCAAGGAGGGAAAGGTGGTGGGCATGAACACCGCCGGCTCCACCAACGACGAAGGCCTCAGCTACGGCCAGACCGCGACGCTCACGCAGGCCTACTCCATCCCCATCAACGCCGCGCTCTCCGTCGCCAAGTCGATCGAGAATGGTGATTCCTCCTCCACGGTGCACATCGGAACCACCGCCTTCGTCGGCATCGAGGCCGAGTCGACGGCGAACGCCGCTGCCACGGGCTTCGCCTTCGCCGCTCAAAGCGGCACCAGCGGCGCGGTCATCGTGCAGATCCTCCCGGGCACGTCCGCGTCGAAGTCCGCGCTGGCCGCCGGCGACCTGATCACGTCCATCAATGGACAAGCCGTCACCACGCCAAACGACCTCGCCACGATTCTCGAAGCACTGAAGCCGGGCGATTCGGTGACCATCGATTACAACGACCCGAGCGGCACGGCCGCGACCGCCACCTTCCAGCTCGGTTCGGGCCCGCCGCAGTAATCGCCAGCATTCGAACACACGGGAATCCCAGGGTCTCCGGTTATAGGCCCGCGAACACCCCAACCGACGGTGACGGAGGAAAGAAGGTTGGGTCGGACCCTCCGTGTGGTGCCCTTCCGCGTCGACGACTCGCTCGTTAGGGTTGGGGGACCGGTGCTTGACCGACAACACCGGTGCTCGGAGTTAGCCCATGGCCGCGTTCAACGTACGTCCGAACGGCGCCCTTCGTCGTCTGGGCGCCGTGCTCGTCGTGGCACTCGTGCTCGCCGGCTGCGGCTCTCCTGGCACGACGATCAAGATGCCGTCGTCGCAGAGTGAGGCGATCGCCTCATCCTACGTACCACCAACCTCAATATGTCCGTCGAGCCAGGACTTCCTCAAGCAGTCCCTCAACGGCGACATCACCGGGTGCTTTCGCGTGCCCGACCTGCACAGTTCCTCCCTGCTCGTCTCGATGTTCGCGTATCTCGACGACGGGTTCAAGTCCGCCCCCACCACCACGACCATGCCGTCATCCCCCAGCGGCGATCTGACGTTGACGCTGGGCACACGTCACGCGACCCCCGGAGAAAGGGTGAAGGTGACGGGTCACTACGTCGGCCAACCGCCGTCGCCCCGCCAGACCTACGTCAACATCTGCTGGGATGGATGCCAGAACGGACTCCAGGAGGATGGAGTCCCGGCGCTCTGGATCTCGCACAAGACCTTCACCACGACGCTTCAGGTGCCCGAGACGGCCTGGCTCGAGGTCAGCCACGGCGTCGTCTCAGCACACCCGCTGGTGTCCGGCAACTACCAAGTCGCGGTCCAGTGCCTGGGGAACATCTCGGGCTGCGCGCTGGGTTCGGGTGACGCCGACACGACGATTGCGCTCATGGCGCCGTCGCCCTCGCGCTGCGTGAGTTCTACGAAGTGCGAAACGCTCCGGCTCAGCGCGGCCACGGCCCAGGTCGGCGACATCATTCGGGTAAGCGGATGGGCCCCCCTGCAGACGATCATCGGGCAGCCCTTCAGCTACGAGCTCTCCATCACCAAGGCGCCGCAGCGCAGCGACTTCCCGGCGCTGTCGTACTGGCAGAACCCGAAAGGCGGCGGCCTCGACGTCGTGCTCACCCCGCGGGTGCTGCGAGTGACGCCGAGCAGGTCGTGGGCCAGCTTGGGCCGAGTGACCTACGTGTCCTCGAGCTTCGCCGGACCATCGCCCGTCACGCCGTCGGCGAGCTCCGGCCTCATCGCGTGGTGCCGGCCATCGGGGCTGGTCGTCACCGGCGGTTCCTCGCCGGTCCAGGTCGCGACGCACGGGGTCGCCGCGGCGTTGGTCGGCACGCCCCTGACCTTGTTCTCCTCACCGGCGTCCAATCCCCAATGCACGACAGTCCTCATGGACCCGCACCATCGTGACTCGATCTTCGCCGGCTTCGACGCCGCGGTTGACGACAGCGCTCCGCCGATCTACATCGCGGGCCTGTACACGACGGACGGCGGCGCCACCTGGCGTCGCGTACCCGTCCCCGCCGGATTCTCCATCGAGGATTTCGGGGGCTTCCGCGGCGCAGGAGCCTCGGTCTTCGCGCTCTTCGCCGGGGCCGACAGCTACCAAGACCAGCGTTTCCCTCCGGGAACCGTCGCCGGGCGGGTGGCCGCCGAGGTGACGTCCGACGGCGGGGCCACGTGGTCGACCTCCACCCTCGGCTGCCCGCCGAGCGGACCCTGCGCGACCTTCGGCCCTTACCAATGGGGCAACTGCGCGATGAATGGCGCCGACCAACCCCTGCTCGTTGGTCCTGCGCACTCGACCGGCGGCGCCGGTGTCAGGTGGACGGACTCGACGTGGATCACCAACCTCAACAGCTGCTTCTCCCAGCAGCTCGTGGCCACCTCGGCCCACGGCCTCGTGCTGCTCGATCCCTCGTCCCAATACCCCCTGCTGCAATCCAACGATTCGGGCCGGACCTGGACGTATCGATTGCTGCCGTCGATCAAGGGATTTGATTACGGCGCGGACAGCGTGCCCCAGAGCAACTACCTGCTCATGGCCCCCGATGGTTCTCTCTTCGCGACGTTGACCATCCCCGCGGGAACGCGGCAGGAACTCTTCCGCCTGCAACCCGGAGCCACCTCGTGGTGCCAGGTGCCCAACGCCCTTCATTGGGTCGCGGGCGCCACCGTGACCTCCATGAGAGTGACGCCAACGGACCTCGTGTGGAGTCAATCGGTGTACCCGTCCAGCGGCAACCCCGCGTCGAGCATGCACGTGGTTGCGCTCGCCCGCCTTCACTGTTAGCGAGACGTCATGACCGGTCCGCGAGGCAGGTCGCCGCGCCAACGCAGTTGACGAGCGATTTTCGCCCGTGAGAGAATCTTCAATGAAGGTAATTCTGTTACCCGACGCGGCCGCCTTCCTGGAGCGCACCCAGCGGCTCCGTGCCAGCGAGCCCTACCTCACCAACGTGATGGGCAGCACCGCGGCGTCCGTGGCGAACGGCCAACGCCATTACCAGACGTCGTCGTGGTGGGTCGTCGAGGACTCGAACGACGTCGTGGGGATGATGATGCGCACGGCCCCCCACCCTCTCGTCCTTTCGCCCATGCCTCTCGAAGCCGTCGGATTCGCGGTCGATGCCGTGTTGGAGCGCGAAGCGCAGATCCCCGGCGCCCTAGGACCCCGGGCGCTGGTCGACGCGTTCCTCGCGCTCTACGTGGAGCGGTCCGGCTGTCGGCTGCGCCCGGTGGGGGGACGCCACCATTTCGTCTACGTGCTGGACGAGCTCCTCGCTCCTCCCGCGGTGGCCGGATCCATTCGACAATGTGACGCCGGCGCCTTCGACCAACTGATCACGTGGTGGCGAGACTTCACCGAGGAGACCAGACTCGAGCGCCACGGCCTCGAAGACGGCCTCTCGACGTCACTACGTGAAGGCCGCGTCCACGTATGGACGCTCGACGCGAGGCCCGTCTGCGTCGTGGCGCACTCTGCGGTCGTCGCGACGCCCGAGCGAACCGTCGCGCGAATCGGTCCGGTCTACACGCCGACGGAAGAGCGCCGTCGAGGCTACGCCGCCCGGCTCACGTATGCGGTGTCGTCACTGCTCGTCGGCCAGGGCCACGGTGTGATGCTCTTCACCGACGCGGCCAACCCCACCTCCAACGCCGTCTACCAGCGCCTCGGCTACCAGAGGGTCGACGAGATGGTGGAGTGCACCTTGGCACCCGCGTAGCGGCACCGAGTCGAGAACGAGGTGGGTCGACTAGAGACGCGTGACGAGTCGACCCGAGGTGATCGCGGGAGTCTCGACGCCGGCCGACTTGAAGGCCAGCCGGTTGGCCGGGGTCGGTCGACTGATGAAGTAGCCCTGCGCCAGGTCACAGCCCAGGTCGCCCAAAAGGTCGAGGGTCTCGACGTCTTCGATGCCTTCGGCCACCACACGCAGTCCCATGTCGTGACCAAGGTTGATGGTCGCGCGCACGAGCTCGAGGTCGCGCCCCTTGCCATCGGAGCTCAACTGCATGATGAACTGACGGTCGAGCTTGAGCTCCCCCACCGCCAGGCTGCTCAGGTAGGCCAGGGAGGTGAAGCCCGCGCCGAAGTCGTCGATCGAGACGATGATCCCGATGTCGCGCAGGACCTGGATCACCGCCTGGGCCTTGACGAAGTCGTTGATGATGACCGTCTCGGTGATCTCGATGACCAGGGCCTGGGCGGGAAGACCGTAACGCTCGAGCAGCTGCTCGATCAGCTCGATGAAGCCGACCTCCAGCAGGTCCGTCGTCGAGACGTTGACCGACACGGCGAGCGTGCGTCCTTCGGCCCGCCAGGCGGCGCACTGGGCCAGCGCCTCGTTGAGCACCCAGGTGGTGAGCGGCCACATCAGGCCCGCCTCCTCGGCCAGGGGCAGGAACTTCATCGGCGGCACCAGGCCCAACTTGGGGTGGGGCCAGCGCACGAGCGCCTCGACCGCGAGAACTTCTCCGCTTCGAAGGTCGAGCTGGGGCTGGTAGTGCAGGACGAACGAACCTTCGCGCACCGCCAGGCGCAGTTCGTCGAGCAGGTTGGGCTGGTCTTCGCCGCCGTCAAGGTCCTGGTCGTAGAAGACGAAGGGCGTATTGCCCAACTTGGCCCGGTACATGGCGACGTCCGCGCACCACAGCAGACCTGGGCCGTCCGAGGCGTTGGACGGCACCAGGGCGATGCCGATGCTGGCGCCGACGCTGGCGTTGATCTTGTGCAGGACGAAGGGCTTCTCGATCTCGCCGAGGATGCGTTGGGCGACGACGACGGCTTGATCGGCGTCGGCGTCCATCAACACCACGGCCAGCTCGTCACCACCCAATCGAACGACGGAGCCCGACGACCCGACCGCTCCCGTGAGGCGCGGTCCCAGCTGGCGCAGCAGCTCGTCGCCGGCGGGGTGACCGAAGGAGTCGTTGATCTCCTTGAAGTGATTGAGGTCGACGAACAGGAACGCCATCTCGCGAGGTTCGACCAGGAGGGCCTGATCGGCGAAGAAGGTGTCGAGGATGTGGAACAGCTGGCGACGGTTGCCCAGGTTCGTGAGCTCGTCGGTGTGGGCCTGGCGGTGACGCTCCTCGGTGAGTATGCGCAGGGTGCGCGCCGAGATCGCGAGGCGCACGCCCACGGTGAGCAGGGTGGCGACCGCCAGCCAGAGCGCGGCACGGCTGATCGACTCCAACGTGCCCGTGACCAGGATGATGAGGCCACCGCCTGCGGCGAGCCCGGGCAGGAGGAAGCCCGACGTCTTCTGGGGCCTCAACGGGTCGAGGTAGCGCGCCGGCAGCCATACCGACAGCGACATGAGGAATATGGCGGTGGGCCAGGCGAACGCGTTGATGTCGCTGCCGAAAGCGCCGTAGTGCGAGAACTGCTTGGACGTGGAAAAGAGGTTGAAGGTGTCGCCGATGACGATGACGGAGAGCCCGCAGGCCAGGAGATACCACTGGCCCGTGCCGCGACCGGACAGCAGCACCGTGCCGCCGATGACCAGCAGCAGCATCAACAGGTCGCCCACGGGGTAGGCCATGTTGGTGGCCGTGGCGAGGTTGCTGGTGCCCGTCAGGTGCATGATGCTGTGAAAGGCGAAGGCGGCGCACAGGGCCGCCGCCCCGAGGCCGGCGACCAGGCCGTCCAGCCAGTTCGGCCGGGAGAGCCGTCCAAGCCCGCGCTGCAGCAGGAGAACGGTCGCCACGTAGGCCAAGGGGTAGAAGAGCAGGTAGAAGATGTCCGCCGCCGACGGTGTGTGAGGGGTGGCGCCGCCGACCGACTCGGCAGTGAGGAGGAAATCGCCAATCGTCCAGGAAAGCAGGCTGAAGCCGAGGACGAGAGGGACCGCGCGACCCGGCTTGTGATCGAGTCCCCTGGCTATGCACAGGCACGACGCCACCAACTCAAAGGCGGTCACCGTCCAGCCATCGAGCCAGAGCCACTGCTGGTTGGCGTTGCGAAGGAAGACCGAAATAACGTACGCGACCAGGAGCGTCCCGAGAATCGCGTAGGTCGGCCAGACCGATCGTTGGCGAGTTGCTGGCAAGGTCTCGGCCGACGAAGAAGCCACGACAGGCACGGAAATTTGGGGGGCGGCATCGAGGACGTCAGGGCTCACGGGTGCGACCGCGATCCGGCCCCGCCCGCCGCGACGCCTGTCTTCAGTCATGGGCATCATCGGGCGCGCCGCCACGTTCCATTAATTGCAACATACCTGGTTACCGACATGGGAACTAGCATTTCAAGCCACAATCAATTCAGTACCCACAAAACCCCAATATGGACCCAATTTGGACCCATCAAACGTTGCAAAGACCGGTGAAACGCCGGGTTTTAATGTCTCCTATCGCGGGAGAAAGGGCCGTCGCACCGTAGGTAAATAGATGAAGGCGTTTTGTCGCGACGCCTCCGGGAGCCTGACGAACGCGATCCCCTCCTTGCGAGCACTGCCAGCGGTACGATGGCCAATGAATCAGCCAAAATCAAAGAACTTCAGGGCCTCACGACACGAGCATGGAGGTGGCATGGAACAACGGTCCACACACGTCGATAGCGCCGGAAAACTTCGAATGGTCGACGTCTCGCGAAAGCGGCCCAGCAAGCGTCAGGCCCTGGCGAGCTGCATCGTGACGACGGTGGCCGACGTCTCAACCCTCGGTCTCAGTCTAAACGGGGTGGATCCCTTGCACGCCGCGCGCCTGGCCGGCATCCAGGGAGCCAAGCAGACTTCGAACCTCATTCCGCTCTGTCACCCCCTTGACGTCGACCAGATCCACGTCGAAGTGGAGGTGCAGCCTGGTCACATCGCCATCTCCGCCACGGTCGGGGCCACGCACCGCACCGGCGTCGAGATGGAGGCGTTGACGGCCTGCGCCATCGCCGCCTTGAGCATCGTTGGTTCGTTGCGGCGCGTCGACCCCAACGCGCAGATAGATGACCTGGTGCTGCTGCGAAAGACCGGTGGGAAATCCGGCGACTGGGGCCGATTGGTTGACGATTCTCACTAGATCACCTCTGAGCGTTCCCCAGTCATTTCAGGGTGGGGAATTACAAAGACCGATATAGTGAAAATCAAATGGGGGATGGGCCAACGTGACACGTGAACAGGACTTTTCAGCGACTCCGGTCGCCGTCTCGGTCCAACCTCACCGCGGCGCGTCGGCGCCACTCGGCCAGACCGCCCACGACACCTCCGAGGTGGCCATGCCCCTCGACGGTCCCCTGGTCGACCGATACGGCCGCATCCACGACGACCTGCGCATCTCGGTGACCGACCGATGCAACCTGCGCTGCGTCTACTGCATGCCCGAGGAGGGAATGACCTTCCTGCCGCGAAAGGAGCTTCTCTCCTACGACGAGATCATCCGGGTCGCCCGGGTCGCGCACCACCTCGGCGTGAACGCCCTGCGACTGACGGGTGGTGAGCCGCTGGTGCGCAAGGACCTAGCCCTCTTGGTCGCGGGGCTCACAAGGATCGGCTTCCAGGACCTCGCCCTCACGACCAACGCCATGCTGCTCGCCGCCGCGGCGGGACCGCTGGCCCAGGCGGGGCTCACGAGGGTGAACGTGAGCTTCGACTCGTTGCGAGCCGACCGCTTCGAATCGATCCGCCGACGCGGGAAACTGGCCACGGTGCTGCACGCGATGGACGTCGCGGAGCAGGCCGGACTGCGGCCGATCAAGATCAACGTGGTACTGCTGCGAGGCCGTAACGACGATGAAATCCTGGACTTCGCTCGCTTTGCGCGTGAGACGGGCCGCGTCGTTCGCTTCATCGAGTTCATGCCGCTCGACGCCCAGGGCCAGTGGGACCGGTCCCAACTGGTGCCTGGTCAGGAGGTCTTCCAGCGGATTTCTGAGGTCTTCGCACTCGAGGCGATCGGCGAAACGGGATCGGCGCCCGCCGAGCGGTTCCGGTTCGCCGACGGGCACGGCGAGATCGGCCTGATCTCGAGCGTCACGCAGCCGTTCTGTGGCACGTGCAACCGCCTGCGCTTGACAGCCGACGGATCGATTCGCAATTGCCTCTTCTCCGACGACGAGTACACACTGCGCGACGCCCTGCGCGACGCCCAACCCGACGCCACCATCGAGCTCATGCTGCGCCGGGCCGTATGGGCCAAGTTTCCCGGACACGCCATCAACGAACCAGGTTTCCTGCGACCCGCGCGTTCGATGTCGATGATCGGTGGCTAAGGAGCCGGCCCGAGCCGAGACATTGGTCCCCCGTAGGATGAAAATTGTGGACCCGAATCCCTCCAGGGACTGGATAACCGTCTCGCCGACGAGCCTGTCGCCGGGCGAATTGACCGCGTGGGCGGTTCGCGCGAACTGCGGCGCCGTGGTCACGTTCTGCGGCACGGTGCGCAACACGTCGGGGGACCTTAGCGACGTGCAGGCCCTCGAATACGAGACCGAACCCGCGATGGCCGAACGCGGCATCACCGAGGTCATCGCCGAAGCCCGACGTCGCTGGCCCATGGTGGAGGCCATCGCGGTTCACCACCGCACCGGGCGGGTCGAATTGAGCGAGATCGCCGTCGTCGTGGCGGTGTCGAGCCCCCATCGACACGAGGCGTTCGTCGCGGCGGAGTTCTGCATCGAAGCGGTGAAGAAGTCCGTGCCGCTGTGGAAACGCGAGCTGTGGCCGGGTGGTTCAGCCTGGAGCAGCGACGTGCAGCCGATACTCAAAGCCCAGGACGTCTGAAACCAATGGCCATGATCCCCCTGGAAGAGGCGCAGCACTACGTGCTCGAGAGCCTCAGAGCGCTGGACCCCGTTGAGGCTCGCGTGGCTGACGCACTCGGATGCGTCTGCGCGCAGGACATCGTCGCCATCGAGGCACTGCCCGGTTTCCCGAACTCCTCGATGGACGGCTACGCGCTTCGAGCGTCGGACACCGCTGACGGACCGGTTCGACTTCGCGTCGCCGCCACGGTCCTCGCCGGCGGGAAGGCCGACCGGGCTCTGGAGGCCGGGGAAGCCGCGCGAATAATGACCGGGGCGCCGCTGCCCGACGGCACCGACGCAGTCAGCATGATCGAGGAGGTGGAGGTCGATCCCGACGAGACGTCGGTCCTCATCACCCGGACCATCAACGTGGGGGAGTTCGTTCGCCACCCCGGGGAGGACATCGCCATCGGCCAGACACTCATGTCGCGGGGTGACCGACTTGGCGCCACGCAGTTGGGCGTGCTCGCCGGACAGGGTCTGACGTCGCTGATGGTCCAGCCGCGACCACGCGTGGGCGTGCTGTCCACCGGCAATGAACTCTCGGGCTCCGGCGGGACGCTGGGTCCGGCGATGATTCGTGACACCAACCGCCCGATGCTGGTGGCATTGCTGCGCCAGTCGGGATTCGCGCCCGTCGACCTGGGGATCGTGAGCGACGACGCCATCGAGATCAAGGACACTTTGCATGACGCGGTCGAGACCTGCGACGCCGTCATCTCCACGGGCGGCGTGAGCATGGGCGACGTCGATTTCGTAAAGTCAGTACTGGCCGAGATCTGCGACGGCCGCGCCCGCTGGATGCAGGTCGCGATCAAGCCCGGCAAGCCCTTCGCCTTCGGGGTCGCCGGTGCGGCCAACACCCCGCTGTTCGGGTTGGCTGGCAACCCGGTCTCCACGCGAGTCGGCTTCGAACTGCTCGTGCGACCGGCCCTTCGTCGACTGGCCGGTCACCGCCAGCTCGCGCGTCCGACCATCAACGTGGTGCTCGACATCCCACTCACCCGCGAACGCGACGGGCGACTACATCTCGTGCACGTGGTGTGTCGATTTCACGAGGACGGACGACTGCACGTGGTGAGCGCCGCGCGTCAGGGATCGCATCTTCTGAACGCGGTCGCGAGCGGCAACGCGCTCGTGACGCTCCCCGATGGCGACGGCCTCAACGTCGGCGATCCCGCGTTGGCGATCCTCCTTGACGACTCCCCGCTCGGATCAGCATCGGCGTAAAGTGGCGCGCCTTCTCCTCTTCGGCCCGGCACGCGAGACCGCGGGAACGTCCAGCGACTTCATCGACGCGTCGACGGTCACCGAGGTCCTCGAGATCGCGGTGCGACGCTACGGGGAGAAGTTCGAATTGATCCTCGCCGTCAGCCAGGTGTGGGTCAACGGCGAGCCAGCGGATAGGAGCTCCGAGGTGGGCTCCCTTGACGAGGTGGCGGTGCTGCCCCCTATCTCCGGCGGCTGAACCAACCCGATTCCCGGCTTCATCGAGACAGGAATACGCTGCAATGATCCGCAAAGCTGCTGGTGCGACCACCACATATGCGATCACCTCCCGCAATGTCTCCCACGCGTGACCGTGTGCGCCACGTATATCCGACGTCCCAAGCTAACGCCGTAGCGACCCGATCTTCCTCCACCTTCGTGATGATTTTGTAGAATTGAATGACCCGATTCTCATGGAAGGGAACACATGACGCACAATTCGATTGCCGAAACCATAACGCTGACCGCGCACGGAGGCGACGAGATAGAGGCCTACCTCGCCCAGCCCACTGACGTTGACAAGGTTGGTTCTATAGTTGTCATCCACCACATGCCGGGTTACGACGAGGACACCAAGGAGATCTGTCGTACGTTCGCGGCTCGTGGTTTCAACGCGCTCATGCCGAACCTCTACTCGCGCGAGGCGCCCGGGGCCGATCCCGACGACGCTGCGGCCACCGTGCGGGCAAACGGTGGCGTACCGGATGAACGCTTGGTGGGTGACGTTGAGGCCGCCATGAAGCGGCTGACGTCGCTTCCCAACTCGAACGGAAAGGTCGCCTCCATTGGTTATTGTTCGGGCGGTCGACAGTCGTTCCTCTCGGGTTGTCGACTGCCGCTCGACGCCGTCATCGATTGCTACGGCGCTTTCGTAACCCTGGACGCGCCAGCGGAGATGCCGTTCAAATTCAAGGCCGTGGTCGGCGAAGCGGCGAGTCTCTCGGCCCCGGTCCTCGGGCTCTTCGGGACCGAAGACCAGAACCCGACTCCCGAGCAGGTCGCCGTGCTCGCCGACGCGCTTACCGCGGCCGGCAAGGCACACGAGTTCCACACCTACGAGGGGGCAGGTCACGCCTTCTTCTGGGTGAGCCGACCCAGTTACCGCCCCGAAACGGCCAAGGAGGCCTGGGGCGTCATCTTCGATTTTCTCGGCCGAACGATCTCGTAGGTTCGGAAAGGATCCCATGTGCACCTATCAAACTGAACGAGTCAACCTTCGAGGAAGCGGCAAATCGCGCCTGGGTTGGATGAAGGTGACCGACGCGACGGTCTACTTCGACCACCCGGTGCATTTCTCGGCTGGTCACGCGCTGATGATCGACGTGACCAATCCGTCCAAAGGGCCCGATGCCCGCATCGCTCTCGAGTTGGACCCCGCGTCGGCGCGTGCCCTGGCCGACGCGATCCTCCTCACCCTGAACCAGGCCCCCACAAGGCTGCTGACCGAGTTCGTATCGCCGTAGTCATCTTGGCGAAAGCATCTTCAAGGGCTTAGTCGAAGTCCTCCTCGCGGTACTCGCCCTCAGGCCTCTGGCCCGCGCGTTCTTCCTCCAACACCCGTAAGTCGACGCGACGGATCTTGCCGCTGATCGTTTTTGGCAGCTCCGCAAACTCGAGACGGCGTACCCGCTTGAACGGCGCCAGGTGCTCTCGAGCGTAACGAAGTATGTCGCCCGCCAGCTCCCTGCTCGCGACCTCCCCGGCGACCAGCGTGACATAGGCCTTGGGCACGGCCAGGCGAATCTCGTCGGGCGCGGGTACGACCGCCGCCTCCGCCACGGCCGGGTGCTCGATAAGGATGCTCTCGAGCTCGAAGGGGCTTATCCGATAGTCGCTGGCTTTGAACACGTCATCCGAACGTCCGACGTACGTGATGTAGCCGTCTTCGTCGCGACTGGCGACGTCGCCCGTATGATAACGACCGCCTGCGAACGCACGGCCGTTTCGATCGTCGTCGAGTCCGTGTTCCGATCGGTAACCAACCATGAGACCAACAGGGCGCTGCGGTTCGCATTGCACGCAGATCTCGCCGTCCTCGGAAACCTTGTCGCTCACCGGGTCCACCAACACAACCTCGTAGCCGGGAAGGGGACGGCCCATCGAACCGGCCTTGACGCTCTGACCGGGAGAGTTCCCGATCTGCACCGTGGTCTCGGTCTGACCGAAACCATCACGAATGGTCAGCCCCCAGTGACGTCCAACATGCTCGATGACCTCGGGATTGAGCGGTTCGCCAGCGCTCACCAGCTCACGCAACGACATCGACCACGCCGAGAGGTCCTGTTGGATCAGCATTCGCCACACCGTGGGAGGAGCGCAGAAGGTGGTCACCCGGGCGTCGCGCAACACGTCGAGCATCGCGGTCGCCGAGAAGCGGTCGTAATTGAACAGACAGATGGTCGCCCCCGCGATCCAAGGCGCGAAGACGCACGACCAGGCGTGCTTGGCCCAACCAGGGCTCGACACGTTGAGATGCACGTCGCTCGGCTGCAGGCCGATCCAGTACATGGTCGAGAGATGACCGATCGGGTAACTTACGTGCGTGTGTTCAACCAGCTTGGGCAGTGCCGTGGTCCCTGAGGTGAAGTAGACCAGAAGAGGATCTTCGGCTCTGGTCGGTCCCCCGGCAGTGAACGGCCGCATCTCGGTCTCAGACTCCCCAAAGGAAAACCACCCTTCGACCGGTTCACCGACGCAGATGCGCACGAACTCACCAGTGGCGTCGTCAAATCTGGGCGCGACGTCGGACCGCGCGATCACCGCTCCCACATTCGCGCGATTGATCCGGTCGCGCAGATCGCTCGACGTGAGAAGCGTCGTCCCTGGCACGATGACTGCGCCAATCTTCGTGGCGGCCAGCATCGTCTCCCACAATTCAACCTGATTGCCTAGCAGCACGAGCACCCGGGTACCCCGCCGAACGCCGCAGCGCCGTAGCCAACTGGCGGCCCGGCTGGAGCGGCTAGATATTTGGGCGAACGTGTACGAGCTGTCGCGGCCATCGTCTTCGATTATCCGAAGTGCGACGCCGTCGGGATTCTCCACGGCGAGCACCGCGTCAAACCAATCGAGGGCGAAATTGAAGTACTCGGGTCGAGGCCAGACGAAACCGTCATAAGCCGTACCGTATTCGAGGCGATTGGCCAGTAGGAAGTCCCGGGCCGCCCGAAACGAATCAACTGTCGTGTCCAATGCGACCATCCTGTTCCACCTGGCAGACGGGCGCCACCAACTCCTACCGTTAGGTCTAGGCCGCTTTAGCCACGACGTCAAGACGGGTCACGCGATGTCGAAAGACCGCAATCGTTGGTGGCCTCATTCGGCTGTCGAGAAGCCCTCGGCGAGTTCGTACGACCACGTGAACGTCATGGTCGGCGGAGCGGCCTTAGGAACTTCAATTACGTCGACGAAGGATGATGATCCGCCGACGAGGGCGTAGCCGGTGCCCATCTCGCAGTCTGTGCAATTGAGTCCAACGCCGGGATCGAATCCAGGGTCGGAGCCGAGAAGCTCGTCACGATGCGCCCAGCAACCCGCGGCCGACGACGACGTGCACGCCACATTAGAGGTTGCCGCGACACTGCCACCCCATCCGTCGTCGTACATCCACATGTAATCAGCGGTCAGTACGCTGAAGCCGCCTGCCCACGCCCCGCCCATACCGGGCTCGCCCTGTGAGTCTTTTCCGACTGCGAATCCCGACGCCAAAGTAGGATCGGAATTCGTGGCTGCCGCGTGCTGGGCTTCGGTGCTCAATGCTTCATTGATGCCGACGTAGGGAGGAAGCCCTCGAGCGGTGCGCTCAAGGTTGGCCACGACAAAGAGCTGTTCTTCCTGATCGAGAGAGTACCAGTTGGTCGGCAGCACCATGGCGACGAGTCCCTCGTCGGCGCGCGCCGAATTAATGGCAGCAAGAACGTAGTTTGTGCATCCCGGGTCATCGTTGTACGAAGGCCACCCGAGTGTGTTCGTAACACAAGGGTTCACGCAGGACGAAACGCCATAGGCACTCGTGCATTCACCAGATTGGAGAAAATCGGGACTTGGCGTGATGTTGGCCACGGGATTTGCCACGGTCTGTGACGCGGGCGCAGCCGTAATCGTAGGGACGCGCGTTGACTTCGCCAAGGATTTTGGCGGACGCCTCTTCGCACTGCGCAGCGCCGTCATGGCACTTGAAGCCATTGCGGGCGGCGATGGCTTCTGGGTCCTATGAGAGACCTCGGCGCCATTCTGAGCAGACGTTGCGGTGGTCTTTTCTATTTGCCTGACTCTCAATTCGGTCGTTGAGTAAAGAGACGCATGAGCGTGGCGAAGGGTCGTTATGGAAGGGGGTTGCGTAGATTCGCGCTCACCTTGCAAGATCGTTCGTTGCGCAGCCGCCGGGACCGACACGATTGTTACTGTTGCAAAGAAAATGCCGAGTAATAGCAACAACGAACCAGTGCGCGCCAGAGCGACCAAGCGGACATTCGAGGCACTGCGGGCCGATTGGAAGGGCGAAACCGAACGCAAAGAGGCGAAGTACTTTTCGTTAGGGTGCCCTTGCATGAACTGCATAAATCAGATGCTCGCTGGGCGACATCACCCTGGCGTCTACGCAATCTCAACTTCAACCCAACTTGGTTCAAGCTCGCCTGGTGTGACGCATCAAAAACCTGGATTGCACACCGATCACATACAGCAATCAATGCTTCCCCAACGGATTGAGTCATTCGATGAAACGCGTAGTTAATGGTGAGTGTCGCTACTCGTAGTTGTTGGTACCACAAATCACCCGAAAGTAAGTGCGATCATGAGAGCGACAATATGAGAGGTTGGTCGATCTGCTTGTCGCGCCACTACCACGCATAGCTTTAATTAGACGGCACGTGACTTAATCGGACGCGCTCGACGCACGAAGCATATTGCGGAGCGCTTCAGGCACCATCGATTGACTCCTCGATGCGAACCTCGAACGTCTCGAAATTTTCGTACGAAGACTTTCAAGACGAAACGTACAGTTCGACCAGCGACCTACGTAATCGTCGCGATGACGCAACGATTCTTCGCCTGACTCACCGCAGTCGCGAGCGAACCTGGTGGTTCGGAATGTCCCGTGCCAACGGCGGTGATCGAATAACTCCGCACACCGAGGGCAGCCAGTTGCTGTCGAAGATACGCCTCGACTTGTATGGCACGTTCGCCGCTTATCTTCAAGTTGGCCGCCCACGCCGCCTCGTTCAAGGTATTACCCGCCGCCAATTTCCCGCTGTAGCCGACCAGCGCAATCTTCGTATCCCGGTTCACTTTGATGTCCCGTGCCAGTTGGGTGATCTGCGACTTTAGTGCGGCCGAGAGAAGCGAGGAGTTGGCTGCAAAAGGGCTCAACGTCACCGCCGCATCAACCGCAGGAAGGGTCACCACCTTCACGCTCTTCCACTGCGCGTAGAGAACGACGGACGCGGTGAACGAATACCGTGCGCCATTCACGTAGCTCGTCCCCGTTCCATTAGCGGCGGTGTTCCATTTGATGAAGTCGTGCCCGGTCCGCGTGAAGATATTTGACCTCAACGCGGCGGGGGCGCTCTTGGTTTCAGGCGGCATCGAGCCGACGCCGTGATTGGCGCTGAAGGTCACGGTAAAGGTCGGGGCGGCGGACCATTGAGCGAACAACGTCACGGACGCGTCGAAGGGGTAGGCGCCTCCATTGGCGTAGCTCGATCCCGAACCGTCCGCTGACGTGCTCCACCTGGCGAAGGTGTAACCGGTTCGCACGAATCGATTGAGCGTCAGCACTGCCAGTACGTTCTTCGTTTCGGGCGGCATCGAACCGACGCCACCATTGGCGTTGAACGACACCGTGTGGGAGGGGGTCACCGTCTTAGAAGCTGTCCACTGCGCGTAGAGCGTCACCGACGAAGCGAACGAGTAAGTGCCGCCATTCGCGTAGCTCGTACCCGAACCGTCAGCCGCCGTATTCCAGCTTTCAAACTTGTAACCGACACGAGTGAAGAGATTGGGTGTGAGAGCGGTCGACGCATCCCCAGTCTGCGCCGCCATCGTGCCCTTCCCCAAGTTGGCCTCGAAGGTGACGGTCGTCGCGGGATTGTTGACCGTGAGGGTGTACGTCCACGTGCCGGTATCGCCAGAGACGTCGCTCACCGTCCCAGCAACCGTGTAACTCCCCACCGCCAAACTGCCGGTCGTCGTGATCGCGCCGCTATTAGCGACCGTCAATCCCGCATTTGAAGTAGTGGTAATGAATGTCAGCAATCCGGAGGCGTTTGCAACCGTGATCGGGGCGATGACAAAGGATGACGACGCACCTGGTGTCGTGGTCCCCGACAATGGAGACGTTTGCCTCAGAGTGCCGCCGGAGAATCCACCCCCTCCTCCACCGCCCGAGGCGGTGGTCACCATAAGCGTGAAGCTCCACGTGCCGGCGTCGTGAAGGGGGTCCGAGTCGGTTCCGGAGACTGTGTAGTTGTTGGCCGTTAACGCGCCTGTGGTAGTCACCACGCCCGAGGATGAAACGTTCAATCCGGCAATCGGAACGGCGGTGAGGTAAGTGGCGGAACCAATGTTGCCGGTCGTGGCAAGTTGACTAGTAAATCCGATTGAGTTTGTGGCAGTGACCGTACCGTTAAATGGGGTTGCCTGGGTAATTACGACCCCGCCAACGGTCAGCGTGTAAGCCCAACTCCCGGTGTCACCGTTTGAGTCGCTGAACGTTCCCGAGGCGCTGTAGGGACCTGCCGCCAGTACTCCGGTGGTAGAGATCGCGCCTAAAGATGAGATGACCAAGCCAGTTGTCGCGGCGGAGGTGGCGAAGTCAGGGGTCCCGGACTGACCGGTCATCGCGAGCTGGTCTGTGAAGGCGCTGGAGAGAATGGTGGTGACGGTGCCCGACGTCGGGGATGCCTGGGAGAGAACGGCGCCAGTGACGGTGAGCGCGTAGGACCAGTTCCCGGTGTCGCCGCTTGAATCGCTGAACGTTCCCGAGGCGCTGTAGGGACCTGCCGCCAGCGCGCCGGTGGTGGAGATCGCGCCTAAAGATGAGATGACCAAGCCAGTTGTCACGGTGCCGGGGGCGAAGTCAGGGGTCCCGGACTCATTGGTCATCGCGAGCTGGTCCGTGAAGGCGCTGGAGAGAATGGCGGTGACGGTGCCCGACGTCGGGGACGCCTGGTAGAGAACGGCGTCCACAGCTTCAGCGGATGGCGAAACTGCGACCACCCCCACCATCACCAAAGCCACAATTACGGGCCATCCGGGAGCTTTTGCCCTAAGTTTCCCTAATCTCATGTGCGAAACCTAGTACGAAAGTCGAAAGTTCGTCAAAGTAATGTTGGAGTGACGTGGTCACATTTCCCCTTGTCGCAGCCGGTGCGAATGTCGCTCTTGGCCGCAGCCGGCCTGTTCCAGTGGATTCAATAATTTGAGTACCGTAAGGTCGTTTCATTTACCTCTTGGTCATTGGCAAACATTCGGCACATCGTCAAGAGGTGTGAGGATGATGCGGAGACGTAATTGCAAGCTCGACCACGTTGCCGAGTGCACACCAATTGGTAGATGAAGATCATTCGCGGAAATGAAATCGATGAAAATGATCAAGGGCGAATGACCGCGCAGCGGCGATCTGACGAGGCCGAAAAGTTCCAATATCAGATGGTCGCCGTTCCTCCAGCCAATGAGAACACATAATTACTGACAAAACTGAGAATGGACGTGGCTCTTCCATGCAAGGGCATGCTGGAAGAACCACCTCAGCGAGAACTGAGAACCGACCCCTCATAAATCGGGGTACCGAGGCATCATTCCATGGCAGTTCTCAAAAATTTCCGACTTGACGCTCTATTGATGAACGTTTGACGGCGCATTGTCAATTGGTGCGCTCATCGCCAATATGGAAGACGAAAACGACAACAGACCTCGACAATAAGGTGTCACCGCCACGGCTCGCGCCTGTTCGCTCCGCTCCGAAGAACGACGAGGCACCGAACCCAAAGATGAACCGCCAGCCAGATCGCGAGGTTTACGAGTTGCGGATCGCGCCACGTTGCAATCCACTTTGGTCTGTTTGAAGTCGGTCGCGGTTTCAGGTCAGGAAAACGAGATAAAAGTTCTCTGTTGCCGGCCGCAACTCGAACCTCACTTCGAACTAATTGCTTCATTGACTCTGGGACTGAAATTATTGTGAGGGCGTCATCAACGTTCTGCTTCTCTTGATAGGTGAATTGACGGTCGAAAAAGGCGTCGTCGGCTCGTACATCGGGGAACTCTCCGAACCGAGCGCGCGCAGTGCGGCTAACTCCATACACGCCACGACCCTCCATATGCGAGAGACGCCAGTGCAGCAATCCCGGCACAGTTTCATAGGCACGAAAGAAACGACGAACTATGAACGGGCGACGGGCGAAGTCGTATTCAACCCTCGGGCCCGCAACCCCAACGACATCCGTATCGAGGGCCCTCAGGAGAGCGAGCACAGAGTCCTGGGAGATGGTTACGTCAGCATCCAAATAGAGTCGCGGAAACAAATTTCCTGCGAGCAGGTCGCCGCGATTGAGAGCGTGCGTCTTCCCGGGTGCGCTCTCGCTCGTCGTGAGGCCCGTAAAAGAGCTGGCAATCTCGAAGGTTGCATCATCGCACCCATTGCAGATTACGAACACCTCGCAAATCTGAAGGAAATCTGCGCCACTCAAAACCGAGAGCAACGACCCAATCGACGCTTCTTCATTGAATGCAGGAATGATTATCGAAAATTTTGTCACGCCACGAGTTGCCTTAATTTTCAGATGTCGTTACTTGAGAATATCCTTCCGATTTACCTCCAATATGACCCAAGTAGTCCTTCACTATCCGCACCGATTTGAGACGGTCAGCAGCCTCATGATAAATGCTCTCACCGTGAAGTGATCAAACATTCAAACAATCGAGCTCATCACGTAGCACGAAGAGGGGACTGTGGTTAAAGGAGTCGGCCCGGCAGAAGCATTCGATCATTGCTCGCTAACATCATCCAGGTGCCAGCTCATCACGACCAGCCCGCCGAGTGACCGCTGAGGACAAGGCAGATGCCGCCAAGGATCTCCATCCTTCACGCGACCTTCCATAGCGAGTCAGGTCCGCTCCTCGTGAAAGAGACGTGGCTCGCTCGAGCGGAACGGCCGGACCTCATCGACTACGTGTTCGCGATGGACGCGGACGACGACGCCACCGTGTCGCAGACAGAAGGGCATCCGAGAGTCGTAAACCCATCCGGAGATGGCACGGTCACCGCCGTTCGCAACTGGAACTCCGCAGCAGCAACGACGACGACGCAAAGCGACCTCTTGATGGTAATCGCCGACGACTTACTTCCCCCGCCCGGATGGGATGCAGCGCTCTCGACCTTGGTCGGTCAACTTGACGGCAATGTTGTGCCCTTCGCGATAAAGATCACCGACTCGCCCTACCGGAACGATACGTTGCTTCGCCATCCCATAATTTCCCGCGCGTTCTATCGTCACTTTGGTCTCTTCTCCGATGAATACCGCGGCGTCTATTGCGATAGCGACATCACCCTTCGTGCGTTCTGGCAGTCGGTAATCCTCGACGGCCGCTCAGTGATACTGGAACACCT
>JBARBL010000074.1:0-15674 GCA_049793015.1 Acidimicrobiales bacterium
GCCCAGGAGGGGCGGGTCGTCGCTGGCCACCTGGTGAAGGTAGGACACGGCATCGAGGATCCGCGCCGTGTCGCCCGAGGGGATGTCGACCCGGCGGGCCAGCTGGGCGCCCACGCCGAGGAACACCGCGTCGTAGCCGCCTTGTCGTCGTTCATCCTCGATGTCGTGCACGGTGTGGTTGAGCGAGACCTCCACGTCCTGGGCCACGAGGCGGTCGATTTCGGCGTCGAGCACGTCGCGGGGCAGCCGGTACGCGGGGATGCCGTAGCGCATCATGCCGCCCAGCTGGGGGCCGGCGTCGACCAGGTGCACCCGGTGGCCAAGACGGCGCAGGTGGTAGGTGGCGCTCAGGCCGGCGGGGCCGGCCCCGACGACGAGCACGCGTTTACCGGTGTCCTGGCCGGGTTCCGGCAGGGGCCAGTGGCGCTCGATGGCGAGGTCGCCCAAGAATCGTTCGATGGCGTTAATGCCGACCGCCTCGTCGAGCTGGGCGCGGTTGCACGCGCTCTCGCAGGGGTGATAGCAGATCCGTCCCATCACGGCCGGGAACGGGTTGTCCACCACCAGCTGGCGCCACGCCGTCTCGTAGTCGCCCGACTCCGCATCGAAGAGCCACCGCTGGATGTTCTCCCCGGCGGGGCACCCGTCGTTGCACGGGGGGAGTCGGTCGACGTACACGGGCCGCTCGACCCTCCAGGACCCGGTGTGATTCGCCCGGCTCGAACCGACCTGGAGCGTGATGGCGAAGGGCAGCTCGGTCATGCCGGTACCTCGCAGGCTTCCGCTGGCGCCTCGGCGTCGGTCAGGAGACCGTAGCGTGCGATGTTCTCGTCGGCGATTCCCTGGATGCGCGCGATGATGTCGGGACGACCATGGTCGCCGAAGAGGTGGGCGTAGCGCCGCTGGATCGAGAGGTAGGGCTCGACCGGCGTGCGGTGGCGAATCGGAGAGACGTGGGTGACGACGCCGTGCTCCGCCTCGAAGACCGGGAAGAGTCCGGTCTCCTGGGCCAGCCGAGCGACCTTGATGGTGTCCTTCGAGGCCGATCCCCACCCAAGGGGGCAAGGGACCAGGATGTGTAGATAGCGAGCGCCGTGTAGTTGCATCGCTCGCTGCACCTTGTTCTCGAGGTCGTGCAGGTCGGCCACGGTGGCCGTCGCGACGTAGGGGATGTCGTGGGCCATGGCCAGGCGCGGCATGTCCTTGCCCTGTCCAAAGACGTTGCCAGGATCGGCACCCGCGGCAACGGTGGTGGCGGTGCGCGCGGCCGGCGGCGTCGCGCCCGAGCGCTGCACGCCAGTGTTCATGTAGGCCTCGTTGTCGTAGCAGATGAACAGGACGTCGTCGTTGCGCTCGAACATGCCCGACAGGCAGCCAAAGCCGATGTCGACCGTCCCTCCGTCACCGGCCTGCGCCACGACGCGAACGTCAACCTTGCCCTTGACCTTAAGCGCCGCGGCGACGCCGGTTGCTACCGCGGGAGCGTTCCCGAAGAGGGAGTGCAGCCACGAGATTCGCCACGAGGTCTCCGGATAGGGGGTCGAGAAGACCTCGAGGCACCCCGTGGCATTGACCGCGATGAGTCGGCCGTTGGTGGCCCGCATGGCTGCGTCGAGCGCGTAACGCGCGCCGAGGGCCTCGCCGCAGCCTTGGCAGGCCCGGTGGCCGCTGTCGAGTGAATCTGAGCGGTTCGGATCGGACTGGACGGTGCGATCCGCGGCGTCCACCAGACGATTGCCGACGGCGAAACTGCCCACTTGATAGAAGTGAATTGGTCGTTGCGTCATGGTTCAGCCGATCCTGGAGGCGACGGCGCCCAAGTCGGAGAGCACGTTCTCGGCGGAAGGCCCCGAGTGACGCTGGGCCGAGATCCGGGCCCGCTCGAGTTCGACGATCCCGAGGTCGAGGTCGAGGAAGGTGACGGGGCCCAGCCGGTCGTTCGCGGCATCGTCCAACATGGCGTTCAGCGAATGTTGCGTGATCGCCCGACCGCCCAGGCCGGCGATGACGGTATGCAGCGAGACGTCCACACCGTGCGTGGCCATGGCCACATCGGTTGAGAGCACGCCGGCGAAGCCCACACTGAAGTCCTTCTCCACGATAATGACCTTCGTCGCGCCTTCCAGGGCGTCACGCACCGCGTCGAAGGGGAAGGGCCGGAAGGTGGTGAGACCGACCACGCCGATCGCTTCGCCCGCCTCCCGGCGCTGGTCCACGACGTCCTTGATGGTGCCCAGGACCGAGCCGAGCGCCATGACGATGGTCATGGCGTCGTCGGTCTTGTAGGAATGCAGCAGCCCGCCGCTCTCGCGGCCGAAGGAGGTGGCGAAGCGCGACGCCAAGGAAGGAATGAGCGCCAGGGCGTCCTGTTGGCGAAGGTGCGAAAGGTAACGCACCTCGGTAAAGGCCTCGGGCCCCACCATGGCGCCGATGGAGACCGGGTGGGCGGGGTCGAGGACCTGGCGCGGTTCGTAGGGCGGCAGGAACGCGTCGACGTCGGTTTGTTCGGGCACGTCGATGCCCTCGACGGCGTGGGTGAGGATGAAGCCGTCCATGCAGACCATCACTGGGATGGAGAGCTCTTCGGCCAGCGCGAAGGCCTGGACGTGCAGGTCCGCCGCTTCCTGGTTGGTCTCGGCGAAGAGTTGGACCCAGCCGGTGTCGCGCGCGGCCATGGCGTCGCTGTGGTCGTTCCAGATGTTGATGGGCGCGCCGATCGCTCGATTCGCCAGCGTCATGACGATGGGAAGTCCCAGACCGGCCGCGTTATAGACGGCTTCCATCATGAACAAGAGTCCCTGGCTCGCGGTGGCGGTGTAGGCCCGCGCCCCGGCGGCGGACGCGCCGATCGAAACCGACATGGCGGCGAACTCCGATTCCACGTTGATGAACTCGCACGGCGAAAGCGTGCCTGCCTTCACCATCGCCCCGATGGCTTCGATGATGTGGGTCTGGGGCGAGATCGGATAGGCGCAGACCACCTCGGGCCGACAGTGCGCCACGGTTTCGGCGACCCCGAGCGATCCCTCAATTTGTCGCAGCACGGGTGAGCTCCTCTTGTTCTTGTACAACCAGCTGATAGGCCGCCGCGGCGGCGGCGACGTTTTGTTTCGCGGTCGCCCCCTTGAAGCGTTCGTGAATGGCGGCAGCGATGGACTCGAGCGTGACCTGACCGGTGAGCGCGGCGAAGCCGCCGAGCAGGACGGCGTTGGGCAGCGGGCGCCCCAGGTGCTCCAAGGCCAGCTCGGTCGCCGGACAGGTGAGCAGGCGCTCACGGTGGAAGGTGCCCAGATAGTCGCTGAGCCCCAGTTCGTCGAAGCTCCTCGAGGTGTTAATCAAGACGTAGCCCTCGCTCGAGAGACCGGCGAAAAGGTCGACCTGGTGGATGAGCGTCGCGTCCTGGATGATGAGGGCATCGGGCTTCATCACCGGCTCGCGACTGCGGATGGGTACGGTGTCGATGCGACAGAACGAGACGACGGGGGCTCCGGTGCGCTCCGATCCGAAGCTCGGGAACGCCTGGGAGAAGCGGCCTTCGGCGAAGGCGGCCATGGAGAGCATCTCCGCCGCGGTTACCACACCCTGGCCACCTCGACCGTGGAAGCGGATCTGGAACATTCGGCTGTCCGTCCTCTACTTCGTCGCGGCGGCGTTGGGGGCTGCCGTGGGGGGGATAGTGGCCGGACGACGCATTGGGTGGTGGCGGGGTGTCATGTTGGAGAACGCTGGATCGCTACACGGAACTTCGTAGATTGCCACGTCCGTCGCCATAGCGAGCCCCTCTGTTCGATCACTGATGCGCTACCAGCGTCGTAGTCATCTTGGCGCGACCCCACCTCCGCGGTGTAGGGCCGAATGTCACTAGGTGCGAGTCGCAACACCCTCATTCGGGGGCCTTTGATTACTTACCACCTGGTCTACTAACATGGTTAAGCCATCGCGGGGTGGAGCAGTCTGGTAGCTCGTCGGGCTCATAACCCGAAGGTCGCAAGTTCAAATCTTGCCCCCGCCACGAACATCGAAGGTCCAGGTGCAGCCTGGGCCTTCGTGCTGAAGGGAGCGGATTCCACCCCTCTCGACAAGCCACTGGGCTATCGACGTCAAAATGCCCAGTGTGCGACTTCGGTCACGATTTTTCGAACGAGACGCGAAGGCCGTCGGGGTTCGCCTCGGGTCCCTGATGCCATGATCTTTCATGACATTCACGGTCAAAGTGAGGCAGCGATTCGGTAAGTCGTGAACCCACGTTGGGGGTAGATTGATGGCTGGAGGCGAGGACGGCGGCAAATAGTCGTGGTCCGTGGGCGGTCTCCGTGCCCCCAATTGCTCCAAGGGTAAGAAGTGCAGGCGAGAGGAACGCGATGGCCGAATCGAAGCAGAGAATCTCATATTTTCCGTTGTCGGAGATGGATGACCGGATGTTGGAGGTGATGAAACGCTGCGCCGAAGAGGGCACACCCCGCCCGGAGAGTTCGGCCGTTCGCGCCCATTCGCCCGCGGCGTTCTGGGCTTTTGACGAAGCATGGGAGAGATTGTTTCGCCACGGTGTGGTTGATCACTCAATCAAGGAGTTGTCTCGGGTTTACGTGTCGCGTTCGGTCAAGTGCGAGTATTGCGGCAATCAACGCAGCGAAGCGGCTCGGTCAACGGGCCTGTCGGAAGGCAAGCTGGATGAACTGATGAATTTCGAGGCGTCGCTTCGCTACTCCGAACGCGAGCGTGCCGCCCTCTCGTACGCCGAGGCAATCACGTGGCGGCTCGAGCCTGACGACAACTTTTGGGACCGACTGTATTCGCACTTCTCTGAGGAAGAACTAGTTGAATTGGCATGTTTCATAGCGTTGACCATGGGTCAGCAGAGTTGGATTCGGTTGTTGAACATCGATCATTTCCAGGTGATGGCCGAAACCACGGCGTCACTCGTCCGCGGCTCTGAGGGTGACGCGTCTCCATGATCAACGTCGCTGTGCTCATAAGTCCATCCCGCTCAACCAGGTGACGCCCGGCCCCTCGTAACTAACGTGCCCATGGAACTCGAGCGCGATTTCTTGGGACGCTCACATTGACGATCGTCGAGACGACAACGCCGATGTCTTCTGGCGCCTATGACGGTGGCACTATCACGTCGGACGCTCGCTTTCTAATCGTGCGACGTCCATTCATTACGGTTTCCTCGCCACGAAGAGTTTCGCGTCGGAGTTCGTCCCCTAACCGCTGGGAGTCCCGGTTAAACGTCCCTGCGCCGGGATTACCTCTCTGAGGACCCGCAAAGCGGTCCAACGATACGACTTCATTCGGCGCGCTCCTCAAGGGTGGACGTTAGCGGTATCGACTTGTCGACGAACACGAGGATGGTCAAGAGGGTACGGCGCTGCCAATGATCTGAACCGTGAGATCTGACGCAGGTCCTTAGTATATGCAATAATTAGTGTATGAATACAAATGGCCGTGCATCAGCCGACTCTGTGGTCGACGCGGTGCTGTCGGCCAGTCGGGTCCTCGTCGCGGTCGCCGCTCGGTCACTGTCCGACGTCGCCGAGGAAGTCACGCTCACCCAGTACCGAAGCCTCGTGGTGCTGGCGTCGCGGGGACCACAGAATCTGGTCGGATTAGCCGAGGCCGTCGGCGTGACGCCGGCCACGGCGACCCGAATGTGCGACCGACTGGTGAAGAAGAAGCTGATCCTTCGAAAGTCCGAACGGGACGACCGTCGCCAGATCCGCCTCGCACTGACCGCAAAAGGTCACACGCTGGTCGGTGCCGTCACTGATCGTCGCCGTCGTGAGATTGCGGCGATCCTCAGCGAGATTGGCCTCGGGGAGCAGATCGTGCTCGTACAGGCGCTGAGCCAGTTCGCGGCGGCGGCGGGAGAAGTTCCGGAGCAGGACTGGTCAACCGGGTGGGACTTCTAGATGCCACGTAGCAACCTCGCGTCGAGCCCGCGGCAGCGACGAATGCGTTCCATCCAGGTACGCGTCGGGCGGTGGCTGGCGTCGGCGACCTACACCCAAAAATGGCTCGTCCTGGGCTCGGTGGTCGGCATCATCGCGGGACTCGGTGCCGTGGTCTTCTACGAAGCGCTGCGCCTCGCCACGTACGTCTTCCTCCAGGTACTGGCTGGCTACCGGGTTCCTCTTCCCGCGAGCGAGGGCGGGAGAGTGGCGTCCTCCTACTTCGCGCGTCCCTGGGCCATACCGCTTGTCGCGTGCGTCGGCGCGCTGGCCGGAGCGACCCTGGTCTTCGCGGTGGCGCCCGAGGCCGAAGGTCACGGCACGGACGCGGCTATTGCCGCGGTGCACCACAATCCTCGAGGCGTGCGACTGCGCACCGTCTTCGTCAAGATCGTGGCCTCGGCCCTCACGATCGGCTCTGGTGGCTCGGGTGGCCGAGAAGGGCCAACGGGTCAGATCAGTGCGGGGTTCGGATCGTTCCTCGCCCGGTTCCTCGATCTCAGCCCCTCGGACGCCCGGATCACCGTCGCGAGCGGGATCGGCTCGGGCATCGGGGCGATCTTCGGCGCACCCCTCGGAGGCGCCATCCTGGCCACGGAGATCCTGTACCGCGACGATTTCGAGGTCGAGGCCCTGCTGCCTTCGTTCATTGCGTCCATCGTGGGCTACTCGGTGTGGGGATCCTTCGAAAGATTTGGTCCGCTCTTCGGCTACGTCGGGAACTACCGGCTCACCAGCGCGGTGCAGTTGGGGTGGTTCGGGATAATTGGCATCATCGGCGGGCTGGTGGGTCTGCTCTACGCCAAGAGCTTCTACGGCATGGCCGCCTTCTTCAGCCGCCTCACCATCCCGCGCTGGGTCCGCCCGGCGATCGGCGGCCTCATCGTTGGCTGCATCGCCCTGGCGATCCCCGAAGTGCTCGGCACCGGGTACGGATGGATACAAGCAGGCCTCGGAGCCCAATTAATGCACATTCCTCTCTGGATCGTGCTCATCCTGCCCTTCGCGAGGATCGCGACGACCGGGCTCTCCATTGGTTCGGGCGGTTCGGGCGGCATCTTCGGTCCGGGCATGGTGATTGGCGCCTTTGTCGGGGCTGCGGTCTGGCGCCTGCTGGAGCCGGTAGTGCCGAGCCTTGGCCACGACCCCGCCCCGTACGTCATCGTGGGGATGATGGCCTGCTTCGGGAGCATCTCGCGGGCGCCCCTCGCGGTGATGCTGATGGTGGCTGAGATGACGGGAACGCTGTCGCTTATCGTGCCGGCGATGCTGGCCGTTGGCCTGGCGACGCTGATCGTGCGGCGCAATGACGACACCATCTACCGCAGTCAATTGCGCAGCCGAGCCGAGTCTCCGGCCCACCGCATCCTCGTCGGCCTACCCTTACTCGCCATGGTGACCGTCTCGCAGGCCATGGCGCCGGCACGATGCGTGCTGGTCGAACCCGGCGACTACTCGACGTTTCTTGCCCAGATGGCTGAAGACGAGGTCAACGCCGCGCCGCTCGTGGATACGGAAGGTCGCTACGTCGGGGTGGTCACCTTGGAGGCGCTTGAGAGGGTGGCTGGTGAATCCAGCGACTTGGACGTCGAAATGTTGGTTGACTCGACCTATGCGCCGATCCACGAATCGGTGCATCTGGACGTCGTCCTCGACACCTTGACCTCCACGCCCCAGACGTGGGCCGCGGTCATCGACGACGAGCGAAGGGTCGTGGGAACGGTCGCTATTACCGACATCGTGCGCAACTATCGCCGAACGATGCAGGCCAACATGCGTCGAGCCTCGGAGTTGGGAGGGCCCACCGGCATCTCTGACATCACGGTGGCGAGCGACTCTTCGCTCGTTGACCTGACGCTTCGCTCGTCGTCGATACCCCGCGGTGCAGTGATCACCGCCATCGAGCGCGGGCGCGACGTCATTCGCCCGACCGGTGGTACGACGATCAAGGCTGGCGACCACCTGATGGTGCTCGGTAGTCCAGAGGATCTGGAACTTCTGGGGCGACTCGCATCATCCGGGCAGTAGTCACGCATCACGGTGACGGCGGTGAGGCTCTTCGGTGACGATCCCCGATTCACTATCTCGCGAACGAGATGCGGCGACGGGTGGCGATGATCATCATCGTGACGAGCATCATCTGTGCTGGCCACTCGTGGCCGCGATGTCGGTGACGTGATTCCTCGTCTCTCTTCGCTCGCCTCGCGTGCGTGGCACGGACCGGTGCGTGCACTCGGGTGGGCGCGGTGTCGTGCCGGAACAACTCCCGGGCGAGATTGTGACGTCCGCACGGTGGGTTGGCACTCCCCGTCAGGTCCCCGCTCCGAAACAAACTGGTTCGGACGAGGTTGAGCTGGCGCAGGTTCGTGCCTGAACTGTCGTAGTCGAGAAAGAACTCGAGTTCCCGGTCGCCCCGTCGCGCCCATGGTGATCGTCGGTCCCCGGCGGGCGAGCGTGGCCTGGGCCCTGCGTAGGGCGATTCGTACAAGTTACAATCGGGCCATGATTGCGGCCACCGTTTTCAGGCCCGGGCAGTGGTCCGATTTTTTTCTCCTGGTCGGGACGGGCGCCGTCACCCTCACCGGCCTGGTTTTCGTGGCGATGTCACTCAACCTCAAAGTGATCGCCGTCGACGCAACCCATCGCAATCGCGCCATCAACACGCTCTCTGGGCTGGCACTGGTCTTCATGCGCTGTGCGCTGGTCCTTATGGGAGCGCAAGACCACAGGTCGATAGGTGCGGAACTATTCGTCGTCGCTGGCGTTTCGGCGGTCGTCTTTGTCAGGGGCTACGTCAAAGCGATCAGGATGGGCAATGGTCTACGACTCTCTCGAATCGTGGGCGGAAGCCTCGTGCACCTGGCTGAGATGTTGGGGGCGGCCCTATTTTTCTATGGCCACCTGCTCGGTCTCTATATCGCCGCTTTCGCTATCGTGACCAACACGTGTTACATGATCACGGCCGCGTGGTTGCTCGTCGTCGGGGCGTTCGATCCTATAGCCGCGTAGTTACGACCCTGCGTCGACGACGGCAGCGGCACGTTCGCCCTCGACAACGGTGACTCGTCGCACTCGGGTGCGGGGTCTACCCGTGTCGCCCCGCGGCCGGGTCTACGCCACCGCCGAGTAGTGGATCTCATGGTCCGGCGCACCCTCGGCCGCGAGGGCCTGGCCCAGCACGTCGGCGATGGTCCCCGCGAGGTGGAAGGTCATGGCGCCGCGAACCTCTTGCGGAACGTCCTCGAGGTCGGGGCCGTTTCGCTCGGGCAGGATGACCTCGGTCAGTCCGGCGCGGTGCGCGGCCAGGACCTTTTGTTTCACGCCGCCGATCGGCAGCACCCGGCCCTGCAGCGTCACTTCGCCGGTCATGCCAACGACCGCACGCACCGGCACGCCACGGAGCAGGCTCACGAGCGCCGTCGTCAGGGTGACGCCCGCGGAAGGCCCGTCCTTGGGCACGGCTCCTGCGGGCACGTGGAAGTGGAAGCTCTTGTCCGAGAAGGACTTCGGATCGATGCCGAGCTCTTGGGCGTGGCTGCGCACGTAGGACATCGCGATCTGCGCCGACTCCTTCATCACGTCGCCCAACTGGCCCGTGAGGGTGAGACCCTCGGCCCCTTCGGCCATGCTGGCCTCGACGAACAGCACGTCGCCGCCCGCACCGGTGACGGCCAGCCCCGTCGCGACGCCCGGCACGCTGGTGCGATCGGCGGGTTCGAAGTAGAAGCGCGGCCGACCGAGCCACTCGCGCAGGTCCTTCGCCTGAACGCTGATCGGTGCCTGGCGCTCGCCGGAGGCGAGCACGGTCGCGAGCTTGCGCAGTAATCGACCGATTTCGCGCTCGAGGTTTCGCACCCCCGCTTCACGGGTGTAGTCGGCGACGATGGCGCGTAACGCCTCGTCGTCCATTTCGATCTCGTCCTCGCGCAGGGCCGCGCGAGCGAGCTGGCGACCCAGCAGGTGGTGGCGCGCGATGGCGACCTTCTCGGTCTCGGTGTAGCCGTCGAGCCTGAGCACCTCCATGCGGTCGAGCAGGGCGCTGGGGATCGTGTCGACCACGTTGGCGGTAGCGACGAACATGACGCGAGAGAGGTCGAGGTCGACCTCGAGATAGTTGTCCCGGAAGGTGTGGTTCTGGGCCGGGTCAAGGACCTCGAGCAGGGCCGAGGAGGGGTCGCCTCGATAGTCGGCTCCGATCTTGTCCACTTCGTCCAGCACGATCACCGGATTCATGGTGCCGGCCTCTCGAAGCGCGCGGACGAGCCGGCCCGGCTGCGCGCCTACGTAGGTGCGCCGGTGGCCGCGGATCTCAGCCTCATCGCGCACGCCGCCCAACGCGACGCGCACGAACTTTCGTCCGAGCGCGTTGGCGATCGATTGTCCGAGCGAGGTCTTGCCGACCCCGGGAGGCCCGACGAGCGCGAGGATGGCACCCGACCCGCGACCATCGACGAGCGCGAGCCCGCGTTCCGACTGCAGCTTCTTGACGGCCAGGTGCTCCAATATGCGGTCCTTGACGTCCGAGAGCCCGTCGTGATCGGCGTCGAGGATTCGCTGAGCTTCGCCGATGTCGAGGCGGTCCTCGGATTCGATTCCCCAGGGCATCTCCAAGATCGTGTCCAGCCACGTGCGGATCCAGCCCGTTTCGGGGCTCTGGTCGCTGGTTCGCTCCAGCTTGTCCACTTCGCGAAGCACGGCCTTGAGGACGTGCTCGGGGAGGTCGTGCTCGGCAATCCTCGTCCGGTAGTCATCGGGGTCTGCTTCGTCGCCGTCGCTGAGCTGACCAAGTTCCTTCTTGATCGCTTCCAGCTGTCGACGGAGCAGGAACTCGCGCTGGGTCTTCTCCATGCCGTCTTCGACGTCGCTCTTGATCCGTTCGCGCAAGGTGAGGTCGGCCAACGTGTCGCGTGCCCAGGTGAGGACCAGACGAAGCCTCGTCTCGACGTCGAGGGTTTCGAGCACTTCGACCTTCTGGGCCAACGAAAGGTCGGGCGAGTAGCCGGCCACGTCGGCCAGTCGTCCCGGTTCGGTCACCTCGCGGAGCTGGGCCGCGACCTGGCGAGCGCCGCGGCTGAGCAGGATGTTCTCCAGCACCGCGCGGTATTCGCGAGCGAGCTCCAGGGCCGCGGGTGTTGCCTCGCCCTCGCTGATCGGTTCCGCTTCCACCCAGAGGGCTTCGCCGGTCCCCGGCACGCCCGTGCCGATCGTCGCGCGCTGGTCCCCTCGGATGGCGATGGCCTCGAGCCCGCCGGGCAACGAGCCCTCTTCGAGCACTTCGGCGATCACGCCCACGCTGGCGTAACGGCCCTCGATGTGCGGTACGAGCAAGAGGTGTCCGCCGGCCGATCGCGCCGCGTCCACGGCCACGCGGGCCTCGTTTGATTCGAGCGCCATGGTGAAGACCATGCCGGGCAGCACCACACCCGAGGTCAGGGGGAGGAGAGGAAGGGTCACGTTCTGGTTGGTCATTGTCATTCCCTTTCGAGTGTTCGAATGCACTTGAACGGTCGTTCTTCTGGCCCACAAGCCCATTCCCGTCTGACTGGCCCTTTTTCCGGGGCCAACCCAGGCGGCCGAAGGTGTGTTCGGGACGTCAAGCATATAGGCGTGCTTCGAGAATCTGGCACTCGATGCCTTCGAGTGCCAGAAACGGCGCGGCGACACGACGTAGAGGTCTCCTCAGCTCACGGGCCGGCGCTCGAGGCGGGGGAGCGATGATCTGACGAATTGATAGGCGATCGGCGTTATGGTGAGTGCCGATGAAGTGAAGCGTTTGATGGGGGATGACCATGAAACCAGCCAATGACATGAAGATCACCGTCACAGAAAATGGTCCCTACGTGGTCGAGGGTTCGGTGCCGCTCGCGAGGCAGACGATCGTCACTGACGACGCTGGCGACTCCGTCGACTGGCTGGAGGGTGAACAGTTCGAAGCGCGGACCTCGTACCGGCTGTGTCGTTGTGGACAGTCCATCTCGAAGCCGTTCTGCGACGGCTCGCACGCCCGGCTGGGTTTTGACGGGACGGAGACGGCCAGCCGGTCGCCGTACCTGGACCAAGCCCGCGTGCGGCGAGGTCCGACGTGGAACATGACGGACCTGCCGTCACTGTGCGCGTCGGGAAGGTTCTGCGACCCCCACGGTGACGTGTGGCACCTCGTGAAGCAGGAGGGCGCCGAAGCAGCTGGCCTCGTTTCCCGCCAGGCCTGTCTGTGTCCCTCCGGTCGATTGGTGGTGTGGGATAAGGAGACCAACGTAGCCCTCGAACCCACGTTCGAGCCCTCCGTCGGACTCATCGAGGACCCCTCGCAAGGAGTGGCCGGACCGATTTGGGTGCGTGGAGGCATACCGATCACCAGCGCCGACGGCGAGACCTACGAGGTTCGAAATCGCGTGACGCTGTGTCGATGCGGGGGGTCGAACAACAAGCCGTTCTGCGACGGCACTCATGGGGCCATCGGCTTCACTGATTGAATTGTGACGCCCCCGCGGGCGCAGACCGTGGCCCGGGCCGTCAGGGCAGGCACTATGTTGCGCCGCAGCGGCTCGGTAGGGTGTACTGGCATGAGTGCCCGGATTCCGTACCTCAACGCCCGTCTCCAGGGCTTTACGAGCACGATCTTCGCCGAGATGTCGGCCTTGGCTCTAGCCACCGATTCGCTCAACCTGGGCCAGGGGTTCCCGGACAGCGACGGTCCGGACTCCATCAAGCGGGCCGCCATCCGCGCGATAGACGCCGGGCACAACCAGTATCCGCCGGTGAACGGCATCGGCGAGCTGCGTTCGGCGATCGCGGGTCACCAGCGGCGCTACAACGGCCTGGACTTCTCCCCGGAGACCGAAATCCTGGTCACCGCCGGGGCGACCGAGGCGATCGCGGCGTGCCTCCTGTCGCTCTGCGAGACCGGCGACGAGGTCGTCATGTTCGAGCCCTACTACGACGCGTACGCGGCCTGCACCGCCATGGCCGGTGCGTCGCGTCGCGTCGTGCAACTTCGTGCTCCCGACTGGTCGTTCGAGCCCGAGGAACTCGAGGACGCCGTCACCGAGCGGGCGCGGCTCCTCGTGCTCAACACTCCTCACAATCCGACCGGCAAGGTGTTTAGTCTCGCCGAGCTAGAGGTGATCGCCGACGTGTGCCGGCGTCACGACCTGATAGCCGTGACGGACGAGGTCTACGAGCACCTCGTCTACGAGTCGCCCCACGTCTCGTTGGCGTCGCTTCCAGGCATGGCCGAGCGCACGATCACCATTTCGTCGGCCGCGAAGATGTTCTCCGTCACCGGGTGGAAGGTCGGGTGGGCGTGTGCCCGCCCGGAGCTGATCGCGGCCATCCGTTCGGCGAAGCAGTTCCTCACCTTCGTGAATGCGGCACCTTTCCAGCACGCGATCGCCGAGGGCCTCGCCACCTGCGATGAGTACCTGATCGAGGCCGCTCAGGTGTTGCGGCAAAAGCGTGACTTTCTCTCTGCGGGGCTCGTCGCGGTGGGGTTCAAGGTTCTTCCCTCTCGTGGCACGTTCTTTCTGACGACGGACATCTCGTCGCTCTCGGACCAGGGCGGCTACGAGTTCTGCCTGGAGCTCCCCGAGCGGTGCGGTGTTGTAGCGATCCCGAGTTCGGTTTTCTACGATGACCAGGTTGCCGGCCGTCCCTTCGTGCGCTGGATGTTCTCGAAGCGACAAGAGGTGCTCGTGGAGGCGGTGGAGCGCCTTGGACGGCTGCATTGACGGTTCGGTCGTAGCACTGGCGCGAGCGGCCAGTGGATCATCGTGGGTCGGCTCATTCTCGCTGCTCCAACTGACTTATTATTTAGTTGACACTTACGTAAGTAGGTGCTAATATAACATCATGGACGCAGCCTTCAAAGCCCTCGCAGAACCTCGCCGTCGAGAGATCCTCAAGCTCGTCTGGTCTGATGAACTCCCCGCCACCGCGATCGCCGACTGCTTCGGCGACGTCACCCGATCGGCGATTTCCCAGCACTTGAGTGTGCTGCGCGAGGCCGAATTGATCCTCGAACGCCGCGACGGTGTTCGCCGCCTGTACCGGGCCAACCACACCGAGATGGACAGGCTTCGCCACTTTCTCGAGGAGTACTGGAGTGAGAGCTTGGCGCGTTTGCGTTATGTGGCCGAATCGGCCGAACTAGAGAAAGGAAACACCCATGGCTGAAGTGGTGCGAGAAGTAGTTATTGGGGCCAGTGCCGCCACAATCTTTCCCTTCCTGACCGACCCGACCCAACACGTCTTGTGGATGGGCACCGAGGCCGAGCTCGATCCCCGTCCAGGGGGCCGTTATCGGGTCCTCGCGATGGGCGTGCATCCGGGAGTCGGTGAATTCACAGAAGTGGTGCCTAACGAAAAGGTGGTTTTCACATTCGGATGGGACGAGCCCAACCACCCGATACCTCCCCGTTCGACCGTCGTTGAGATAACCCTCTTCCCTGAGGGCGAAAAGACTCGGGTTCGTCTCGCGCATCGAGGGTTGCCCGAGGACGCGGTGTCCGATCACACTGAAGGTTGGGACTTCTATCTCAATCGACTGGACATCGTTGCGGGTGGCGGCGACGCAGGTCCGGAAGTGTTGCCGGGCTAGCTTTCCAAATCGAATGCCGGTTGACCGGGCGCACTTGACTGCGCCCGGACAACGCGTTCGGTTCGTTCACGAATGGTCGGCTGCGTGTCAGGAGTTCGGTGCCTCGCGGGGCCTTCAGCCTTGATCCATCGGCCTTGGATTGATTGAAAGCCTCACCGAGACTGTTCACAAGAACGTCGCTTAATCTGGCACGACCTCTTGTTGCAGATGCTCGGATCGAGATTCGTGGCGTCCGAGAGGCTGCGTATCGCCTGTGGTCCTGGTGCACAATAGGTGCGTGCCAATCGGAGACCTAGAACAAACTCGAGACGAGCTGGCGAGCGCGTCAAGGGTCATGGTCCTCACGGGTGCCGGCATCTCTACAGCCAGCGGCATTCCCGACTATCGGGGACCGCAGGGTGTGTGGACTCTGGATCCGGCGGCTGAGCGAGCCTCGTACGCCGACGTCTACGCTCGTGACCCCGACGTTCGCCTGGCGGCTTGGCGTCGTCTTTTGACTCGCGCCGAAGAACCTCCCCGACCCAACGCCGCTCATCGCTCGCTGGCGAGCTACGAACGCACCGGCCGACTCAATCTGATCGTGACGCAGAACATCGACGGACTTCACCTGGCGGCCGGGACATCGCCCGAGCGCTTGATTGAGATTCACGGCCACGTGCGCACCGTGCGCTGTCTCGCCTGCGACGATCGTCAACCGATTGGGAAGGTGCTTCAGCGGGTCGCCGATGGTGAGGCCGATCCTCCTTGCCGCTCGCTGGTGGAGGGTCGCCCCTGCGGCGGCGTGCTCGCCACGACCATCGTGCGATTTGGTGAACAACCGGACTTGGCTGAGATGCACCGGGCTAAGCGGGCCGCGAAGGAGTGTGATCTGCTTTTGTGCGTGGGTTCGACGCTTTCAGTCAACCCCACGGCCGCCTTGGTTCCCTTGGCCCTCGATTACGGAGCGAGTCTCGTCATAGTGAACGCAGCACCCACCAAGTTCGACGCTCACGCACTGTGCCTACGTGGCGACATCACTGACGTCCTGCCTGCCCTGCTTATCGAGCGGGGCTCTGAGACGAAGTTGAATGGCGTGACGGCGGAGAACATTTGATTGCCAATTAGGTTGTACGCCCCCAACCCATCTC
>JBARBL010000075.1:0-27291 GCA_049793015.1 Acidimicrobiales bacterium
CGTTGGCCCTCATCGTGGCGGGTCGCGCGACCACGCTGGAAGAGGGCTTCGACGTGGCCAGCGCCAGCGTGCGCGAAGGTCGCGCAGGCGCCGCCCTGGAGCGCCTCATCTCGATCTCGAACTCCTAGAGCGCTCGGAGTTCCTCCCGGTAGCGCCGGGCGTTCGCGACGTACGAGGCGGCCTGGATCCGGATGGCCTCGGCGCTGCTCGAGTCCGCCTTGATCTGCGCCGGCACCCCCAGGGCGACGGCGTTGGCCGGCACCCGCATGCGGTTGCGCACCACCGCGCCGGCCGCGACGGTGGCCCCGCTTAGGACCTCCGCCTCGTGCAGGACGACCGATCCGCTGCCGATGAGGGCCGCGTCGTGGACCACGCAGCCCTCGAGGTGGGCGATGTGCCCCACCACGCAGTCGCTGCCGATGACGGTGGGGAACGCGGCGACGGCGTGCACGACGGCACCGTCCTGAATGGACGTGCGCTCCCCCACGATCACCGTGCCGTAGTCCCCGCGCAGCACCGCGCCAGGCCAGACCGACGACTCGGCGCCGATGCGCACGTCGCCGATCACCACGGCATCGGGGTGCACGAAGGCGTCGGGATGGATGTCCGGTGACCGGTCACCGAGCGCGTAGATGGGCATGACGTCCTCCTAGTGGTGGCTGAGCCACGAAACTAACTGATAGATGCGCCAGATGACGTAGATGACGGTGATCACGATGAAGAATCGCCACCGCCACGGTATGGGTACGCGGGTCGGCTCTTCGACGGAATTGCCGCAGACCTCGCAGACCTCGCCCTCGACGGGGCGGTCGCAGGTCTCGCACCACCGGGCCACTATTCCACTCGCACGCGCACGCGAAGCGGCTGGCTTCCCAGCTCGAAGCGTTCGCGCAACGATCGCTCGACGTAACGCAGGTAGGTCGCGGGCAGCCGCCCCGCCACGAACAGGGTGAAGGTCGGCGGCTCGATGGCTCCCTGGACGGCGTAGCGGATCTTGCCGGTCGGGGCGGGCTGTTTGATCTGCAGGTCGCGGATCGCCCGGTTGAGGGCGCCCGTCGGCACGCGCCTGACGTAGTCCGCCGCGGCGATCGACAGCGCGGGCAGTATCCGGTGCACCCCTTTGCCCGAGGTGGCCGTCGTCTTCATGACCGGCGCGTCACCCAGGAAGGCCAGCTTCTCACCCACCGTCGCCAGCACGGCGTCACGTTCCTCCACCGCTACCAGCTCCCATTTGTTGAGCACCACCAGCGACGGGCACCCGGCCGCCGAGATGCGCTCGGCCAGGCGCTGGTCCTGGCCCGTCGCGCCCAGCGTCGCGTCGATGACCAGGATGGCGATGTCCGCGCGGTCGAGCGCGTCGAGGCTGCGCAACACCGCGTAGGTCTCAAGACCGGCCTCGGTCTTGGCGCGCCGCCGCATGCCGGCCGTATCGATGAAGCGGATGAGGCCCACCTCGGTCTGGACCACCGTGTCGATGGCGTCACGCGTGGTGCCGGGCAGGTCGTGCACCACCGAGCGCTCCTCGCCGATCAACTGGTTGAAGAGCGTCGATTTGCCGACGTTGGGCCGCCCCACGATGGCCACGCGCAGCGCGCCGTCGTCGTCGGCCGCGGCCGCCTCGTCGACCTCGATCTGCTCGCCCAACTGGTCAACGATATGGTCGAGCAGGTCGCCGGCGCCGCGCCCGTGCAGGGCACTCACCGTGAAGGGATCGCCGGCGCCGAGGCTCAGGAACTCCCAGCTGTTGGCCTCGTGCTGGGTGTCGTCGACCTTGTTGACGACCAGCACCACCGGGCGGCCACTGCGCAGCGCCCACCGGGCCGCGTGCGTGTCCTCGTCCACCATGCCGGTCGTGACATCGGTCACCAGGAGCACCAGGTCGGCGCCGGCCAGGGCGGTTTCGGCCTGCTCGGAGATCTTGCCCTCGAGCACGCTGCCTGACTCCAGCCATCCGCCGGTGTCGATCACGTCGAAGGTCAGCCCGCGCCACTCGACCTCCACGGCCTTGCGGTCGCGTGTGACACCCCGCTGCTCTTCGACCACGGCTATGCGCTTGCCGGCGAGACGGTTGACCAACGACGACTTGCCGACGTTGGGTCGCCCCACGATCACCACCTGGGGCTTTCTCACGACGACACCAGGCCCCTCTCGAGCACCGACTCCAGCGTGTGGCGCAGGTCCTGGCCGGTCGTCGGGACTGTGGTGACGCGGTGGTCCAGGTCGTCCAAGGTGAGGCCGTCGAGAAAACGCCCCTCGGAGAGGCAGACGTCGGGCAACAACAGCACGGTGGAGTCAGGCACGTCCTGGAGGGCGCACCGCAGGTCCTGGCCAGTGAGCAGACCGGCCACTTTGATGTTGCCCCCGAAGTAGGAGTTCTTCACCGCCTTGACCCTGACGGCGGCGAAGCCGTGGTCGTCGAAGAGCGCGCGCAGCAGCGGCGCCGCGTACTCACCGGTGACCACCATCACGTCGGCGCCGCCAGGGTCAACGTCGCCGCGGCGCTCGTCGCCGCCGCGCGGCGCGCGATAGCCAATCGCGGGTGCCCCGTCAACCGACTGGAAGAAGCCCGTGCCCAGCTTGGCCATCGTGGTGCGCTCGACGAAGCTCTCCATGAAGGCCGCGACCAGTCCGATACCGTTCTCCGCCTGGTCGAGGCTCTCGAACGTGGTCGCGGACGGTGGCGTCAATCCCGCGACAAGGTAGAACTCGTCACTGGCGAAGACGCTGACCCGTCCCAAGAGCTCGCGCGTCAGCGACTGGTAACGCTCGGCCAGCGCGACGACGGCCCGGGCCTCTTCCTGGGTGTGGGAACGCATGGTGTCCTCGAGCGAGAACGCGCTCACGCCCACCGGCACCAACGCCACCGACACCAATTCGGGGTAGAGCGAGAGCACGTCACGCAGGGTGCGTTCAAGCTCGATGCCGTCGTTGACGCCGGGACAGACGACGACCTGGGCGTGGACCTCGATCCCGGCGCGCAGCAGCTCACGCAGCCAGCGCAGGCTGGTGGCGCCGCGAGGGTTGCGCAGCATCGACGCGCGCAGTTCCGGATTGGTCGAGTGGATGGACACGTAGAGCGGCGAAAGGCCCTCCTCGATGATCCGCTCGAGGTCGAACTCGGTGAAGCGCGTCAAGGTCGTGTAGTTGCCGTAGAGGAAGGAGAGTCGGAAGTCGTCGTCCTTCACGTAGAGCGAGCGGCGCAGGCCCTTGGGCAGCTGGTAGATGAAGCAGAAGGAGCAATGGTTGTCACAGGTGCGGATCCGGTCGAAGACGGCGGAATCGATGGCCAGCCCGAGGGGCTGGCCCTGCGTCTTGTGCACCGTCACCTTGCGCGCCAGCGCCTCGCCCTCGCGTTGGACGACCAACGTCACGCGCTCACCGTCGATCAGTTGCTGGTATTCGATGATGTCGGTGGGCTCGCGGCCGTTGACCGACACCAGCTCGTCGCCTACCGCGAGGTCGGCGGAGGCGGCCGGCGAACCGGCCGCGATGGAGGAAATAAGGGCGCCCGACACCCTTCTAGCCTAGGCACTCGCACAAATAACCCTCACTAGGCTTGAAGCATGAAGGTCGACCAGGTAGTGCTCGCCGCGCCGCGCGGCTTCTGCGCCGGGGTCGAGAAGGCCATCAAGGCGCTCGACTGGATGACCAGGATCTTCGAACCCCCGGTCTACTGCTACCACGAGATCGTCCACAACCGCTTCGTGGTCGACTACTTCAGGTCCCTCGGGGTCATCTTCATCGACGACGTGGCCGACGCGGCCTACGGGGCGCCGTTGATGCTGAGCGCCCACGGCTCGCCGCCCCAGGTGATCGAGCAAGCCCGCATGTCGGGCGGCACGGTCATCGACGCCGTGTGCCCCCTGGTCACCAAGGTGCACCACGAGCTCAAGGTGCGCTCGCGCAAGGGCTACACCGTCCTGTACGTGGGGCACGAGGGACACGAGGAGGCCGTCGGCACCATGGCGGTCGCGCCCGACTCGGTGCACCTCATCGAGTCGATCGAGGACATCGACGCCCTCACCGGTCAGCCCGGCCCCTTCGCGCTGCTGAGCCAGACCACGCTGAGCCTCGACGAATGGCAGTACTTGCGCGAATACGCGCAGGAGAAGTTCCCCGACATCTGGATGCCCAACCGCAGCGACCTCTGCTTCGCCACCACCAACCGCCAGGCGGCCCTGCGCTCGATCGCCGCGCGGGCCGACGCAGTCGTGGTCATCGGCTCGGCCAATTCCTCCAACACCGTCGCGCTCACCCACGTGGCGCTGGCCGCGGGATGCGACCGGGTGCTGCGCGTCAACCGGGCCAGCGAGCTGCCCGATGACCTGAGCGGCGTCGTGGCCGTGACGGCCGGGGCGTCCGCTCCCGAATCGCTGGTCAACGAGGTGTTAGAGCGACTCGACCCCGAGAACGGCGTGGACGTGCGCTCGGTGACGGTCGAGGACGAGTACTTCCCGCCGCCGCCCGAACTGCGCGAGATCCTCAAGACCCTCTCGGCCATTCTGGACCTCACCCTGGCCACGCCCGCGGTGTCGAGCTTTGACGGCCAGGCCGACCGCGAGTTCACGGCCGCCCAGGTCCTTTCCGCCGCGGTGCGCTAGGGCCGAGCCGCAACGGTCCAAAGGCTATTATTTTTAAGTGAATTCAATCCCTGGCGCGCACCCCGTGGCGCGCGTGCGCCCGACGACCTTGTCCGGTGCGCATTTTAAAGGCCCCCGCCACAAGGAGCACCATGGCTAAGGACGAGCTGCAGCAGAGCCGCATCGAGCGCCTGCGAGCGATGGTGATCGGCCAGGCACTGGAGCGCCTCGAGCTCGAGCACCCCAACTTCACCCCCGAATCGATCGTGGCCTCGATCTGCGCGTACGAGGAGGAGGGCAATATCGGCGGCGTGCTCGACAAGATGCCCACCGCCATCGACGGCCAGCCCTACACCACGTTGGTGGTGGTGGACGGTGGTGACGACAAGACGGCCGACATCGCGCGCTCCTATCCCGGCGTCATCGTCATCGAGTTCCCGGTCAACCTGGGCCACGGCGTCGCCCTGCAGGTGACCTACCGCTACTGCATCGACCACCACGTCCAGTACGTCGTAACCCTCGACGCCGACGGCCAGAACGACCCGGCGGAGATCCCCCAGGTGCTGGCGCCGTTGCTGGCCGACCAGGCCGACTTCGTGGTGGCCAGTCGCCGCCTGGGCATCGACCAGACGTCCGACCGGATCCGCAAGACCGGCGTCTTCTTCTTCTCCTTCATCATGAACCGTATGACCGGCGCCAAGCTCACCGACACCTCGACGGGCTATCGGGCCCTGCGCGTGACGATGCTGGCGGACGTCATCGACCGGCTGCAGCAGGAGCAGTACCAGACGGCCGAACTGCTCATCACCTGCCTCAAGCGCGGGTGGCGGGCCGCGGAAGTGCCCACGGTGTGGCACCCGCGTTTCTCCGGCACCACCAAGAAGGGCAAGAACTGGCTCTTCGGTTTCCGCTACGCCAAGGTGGTCTTCGGCACCTGGTGGCGCGAGCGCTGATCAGCCCTTGAGGCTCTCCAGGTAGACGGCCTCGAGGGCCTGGCGTAACTCCTCGGTCTTGGCCGTGATGGCCGAACGCGAGACCCGCCCTGTCGACGTGGGCGGCATGATGGGTTCGCCGATGATGATGCGGATCCGGGCCGGCCGCGGGAACCTCGCCCCCATCGGCATGGCCTTGTCGCTGCCCCCGATGCCCACCGGCACCACGGCCGCTCCCGTGCGCGCGGCGATGAACATCGCGCCGTCGTTGAGCGTCTCCACCCGGCGGCCTTCCTTGCGGGTGCCTTCGGGGAAGAGCACCAGCGCCTGGCCCTGGTCGAGCACCGCCTCGGCCGCCTTCATCGACTCGCGATCCGTCGCGGCGCTGCGGTTAATGGGAAAGGCGCCGAGGTGGCTCAGGATCGCCCCGAACCACTTGACCTTGAAGAGCCCGTCCTTGGCCATGAAGAAGACCTTGCGCGGGGAGATGAACAGAGTGAAGGCGAAATCCACGTTCGAACGGTGGATCGGCGCGATCAGCACCGGTCCTTCCAGCGGGATGTTCTCGCGTCCGCTGACGCGGGGCCGAAAGAGCAGACGCGACAGGCTCGACACGATGGTGGCCACCACGTAGTAATCCGGCGTCTTCTTCGGGTTCAGTTTGAACGCGTCTTCAGACATCGCACTATCTCCCCCGCCACCTCGTCTGCGCTTCGCCCGGTGGTGTCGAAGAACAGGGCGTCGCTGGCCTGGCGCAGAGGCGAGGTTACTCGCGAGGCGTCGGCCTCGTCGCGCCGAGCGATCGATTCGGCGCTCTCGTCGCCCCGGCGCCGGGCGCGCTCCTGCGCCGACGCGGTCAAGAAGACCTTGAGGGTCGCGTCGGGGAACACCACCGTGGTGATGTCACGTCCCTCCACCACGGTACCCAGGGGCTGGGCCATGGCCCACTCGCGCTGGCGCGACACCATGGCCCGGCGCACCAGGGGGTTGGCGGCGACCGTCGAGACCCCGACATTGACCTCGGGGCGGCGAATCTCGTCTTGGACGTCGCGTCCGTTCACGCTGACCCGCGGCGTGGTCGTGAGCGTCAGGGTGTCGGCCAGGGCGCCCATGGCTGCCTCGTCGTGGATGTCGACGCCGCGGGCGAAGGCCTCGCAGGTCACCGCTCGGTACATCGCGCCGGTGTCGAGGAAGGACCAGCCGAGCTGCTCGGCCACCGCGCGCGCCACGGTCGACTTGCCCGACCCGGCCGGTCCGTCGATGGCCACGATCTGGTCACTCATAGAGCGCGAGCAGGTCGTCGAAGAAATGGGGATAGCTCGAGGCCACGGTGTCGGCGCCGCCGATGCTGCAGCCGGCCCCGGCCGCCCCGGCCACCGCGCTGGCCATCACCATGCGGTGGTCGAGCTGCGCGTCGAAGGTGAAGGGCGCGAAGGACGTGGCCGATCCGAGGCCCTCGACGAAGAAGTCGTCGCCCTCGTCCCAGACCCGACACCCCAGGGACCGGACGAGCTCCATGGACCCGTTGAAACGGTCCGACTCCTTGAGGCGCAGCTCGGCCATGTCGAAGAAGCCGCTCACACCATGAGCCGCCGCCGCCGCGACGGCCAGGATCGGCACCTCGTCGACTGAGGGGATCTCGTGGGCGTAGACCTCGGTGGCCTGCAACGCCGAGCTCTGGCTCACCAGCGTGACGCCGGTGGCGCCGGGGGTGAGCGTGACGTTCGCACCCATTCGCACCAACACGTCGACGAAGCCAATTCGCTGGGGGGCGCCGTCGACGTCGGGCACCTCGACGACGGCGCAGTCGTGGACCGCGGCGAGCACGGCGAAGAACGCGGCCTGCGAAGGGTCGCCCGGTATGCGCCACGACGTGGCTCGGGGTCGACCCGGGGTGAGCGTGATGGTGGCGCCTTCGCGCTCGGGCGTCGAACGCACCTGCAGGCCGGCCGTGCGCAGCATGTCCTCGGTGGTCGTGCGGGTGAGCACCTCCTCGCGCACGGTGGTCACGCCGGCGGCGCCCAGCCCCGCCAAGAGGATGGCCGACTTGACCTGCGCGCTCGGCACGGGCACGGCGTAGTCGATGCCGTGCAGCTGCGACGAACCTTCGATCCGCAGCGGTGCAGTGATCGGGGCACCCTGGCCGTGGATCGTGGCGCCCATCAGCGCGAGCGGTCGGGCCACGCGGTCCATAGGGCGCTTGGAGAGCGACTCGTCACCGACCAGCGCGTGCACGCCCGCGATGGCGCTCACCAGGCCGGCGAGCAGGCGCATCGAGGTGCCCGAATTGGCGCAGTCGAGCTCGTGGGGACTGGCCGAGAGCCCGTCGTCCGGGCCGACGATGGTCACCAGGCCCAGGCCGTCGACCCGGGTCGCCCCCAGCTGCTCGACGATGACGCTGGTCGCCCTCACGTCGTGGCCGGGCGAGAGCCCCTCGATCGTGCTCTCCCCGGACGCCAGGGCGCTCAGCATCAAGGCGCGATGCGACGCGCTCTTGTCGCCGGGTACGCGCACCGCCCCGTGCAGCGCGCTCGCGCGCGGGATCTCCCGGGTGCTCACTGCTCGCGGGCCACCTGGAAGCCCAACGCGGTCAGGGAGTCCGCGAGGGATTCCGACAACGTCGCGTCGACGGCCAGGAGCAGCGTGCCGCCCACCCCTTCGATGCCGTGGGCGATCTCGATGTCGTAGATGTTGACCTGCAGGTCCGAGGCCGCCTTGGTGACGGTGGCCAGCACGCCTGGTCGGTCGCTGACCACGATGCGCAGGTACGCCAGGTTCTCCGAGCTGAGGGCCCGGCCGGGCAACTGGCGCCGGGCGACCGACGCCTGATGCAGGCTGTCCTCGATCGTCGCGCGCCCGTCAGTGGCGAGGGCCCGTCGCAGCGCCTCCAATCGGCCCTCCAGGGCTTCGAGGGTCTGGTCGATGGCCTCGCGGTTCTCGAACAGGACGTCGGGCCAGATCGCGGGGTCGCCCGCCGCGATGCGGGTCATGTCACGAAACCCGCCGGCCGCCAATTGCAGGAGGACCGGGTCCTGTTCGGCGGTCTTGGTCGCCTCGTTCATCAGGGCTCCCGCCAAGAGGTGCGGTACGTGACTGGCCAGGGCCACCAGACGGTCGTGGTCGTTCGCGTCGATGGCCACCACACTGGCCCCCACGTCGCGCAGGTACCCGTGCAGCGTGGTGTAGGTCGAGGGCGAGGTGGCGGGAGTGGGCGTGAGCACCCAGGTGCAGCCGCTGAAGAGGTCGAGGCGCGCGCCCTTGAGGCCGCGCTGCTCCGATCCGGCCATGGGGTGCCCGCCCAGGAACCGGGCGTCGGACACCCCCGACACGATGGAGCTCTTCACGCCCGCCACGTCGGTGGCGATGAGCTGGGAACCGCGGAAGCGTTCGAGGTAGTCGCGGGCCACGCCCGCCACGGCTCCCGCCGGCGTCGCGATCACCAACAGCACGTGCTCGTCGCTCATGTCCCGGCCGGCGATGACCTTGGCCGCGAGTGCGGCGTCCGTGATCTCGGGGTCGAGGTCTTCGCCGGTCACCCGCCAGCCCGTCGCTCCCAGGGCCAGCGCGACCGAGGAGCCGATGAGGCCCAGCCCGACGACGTGCGCGGAGCGCTTAGCCGGGGAGGTCATCACGCAGTGACTGCGCACTGCGCAGGTAGACGTGGCGCACGTCGCCCCGCGCCCGGGTGGTGTAGGCGTGCAGCAGCACGCGGATGCACCGGGCCATGGCCCCGGGCACGTTGATCTCGCTGGCGCAAAGCAGCGGTATGTCGCCGAAGCCGATCCCGCGCGCGCAGGTGGCCGGGAAGGCGGACGTCAGGTCGATCGAGGTCGTGAAGATGATGCTGATCACGTCGTCGTGGGCCAGCTCGTTCCTCTGCATCATGGCCAGCAGGAGTTCCTGCGTGGCCTCGTTGACCTCGTCGGGGGTGTCGTGCTCGCAGGTGATGGCGCCGCGGACCGCTCGGACCATGGGCGTTGTCATGACGGCATCGTAGACGCGATCTCGTCGCTCATCCCCACGGCTTCCATCAGTCGGCGCACTTCGCCAAGCGACAGCTGGCGAGAGGACCCGGGCGTCAGCGTGGCGTCCTGCAGGGGACCGATGCGCGTGCGCACCAGTCGCGTGACGTCGTGTCCGACGGCGGTGCACATGCGACGGACCTGGCGGTTGCGTCCCTCGTGGATGACAATGCGCAGCAGCCCCTCGCTGACGCGGCTCACCTGGGCCGGGCTGGTCAGGCCGTCGTCCAGCTCGACGCCCTCGCGCAGCCGGCGGATGGCGGCCGGCGACGGGTCGCCCTCGACCCGAGCCAGGTACTCCTTGGCGATGCCCGAGCTGGGGTGGGTGAGCAGATGCGCGAGCCGGCCGTCATTGGTGAGGATGAGCAGGCCTTCGGTGTTCATGTCGAGACGGCCCACCGGGAAGACCCGCACGGACGACTCCACCAGGTCGAGCACGGTGGTGCGGCCCTGGGGGTCGGACGCGGTCGTCACCACCCCGTCGGGCTTGTTGAGCAGGTAGTAGACGCTGCTCTGCGCGGTGGGCGCCAGGGTGCCGTCGACGCAGATGACGTTGCGGTCGCCGTGCACGCGGTTGCCCAGCTCGGCCACGCGCCCGTCGATGGTCACGCGCCCTTCGGTGATCAAGACCTCGCAGGAGCGCCGCGAACCGAAGCCCGCACGCGCCAGGGTCTTCTGCAAACGCTCGCCCTCGTCCAACTACAACTCCTCGGCCAGCTCGCGCGCGCTCTGGGTCATCTCCTCGGCCAGGGCGTTGGCCGTCTCCATGGGCGGCATGAACTCTTCGATGGGCGGCAGGTCCGACAGCTTGGCCAGGCCCATGCGGTCGAGGAACAGCTCGGTGGTGCCGTAGAGGATGGGCTGTCCCGGTCCGCTGGCGCGGCCCTTCTCCTCGATGTAGCCGCGCTGCTCCAGGAGTCGCGACACGCCGTCGACGTTGACGCCCCGCAGGGCCGTGATCTGGGCGCGCGAGACCGGCTGGCGGTACGCGATGATCGCCAGCGTCTCTAGGGCCGCGGAACTGAGCCGGTGCGAGACGTCGCGGTTGGCGAACTTGGCCACCCACTCCGCGACGTCGGGCGAGGACTGCATGTTCCAGCCGCTGGCCAACTCGATCACCTGGAAGCCCCGCCGGTCGTTGATGAACTCCTGCTGCAGGGCCCGCAGCGCCGACGCCACGTCCTGGGCGTCGACTTCCACGACGTCGGCCAGCTCCTCGGCCGATATGGGCTCGAGCGCGACGGTCAACATCGCCTCGAGCTTCTGCTCCAGCGAGAACTCATCCCTCATAGCTGTCGACCCTTCCGACATCGAGGCCGACGCGTGCGTCCACCCACTCGATCTGCACCTCACCAAAGGTCGCGCCTTGGCCCAGGTTGACGTAGCCCAGCTTGCAGAGTTCGAGCAGGGCCAGGAAGTGGACGATCACTTCGATCCTCGTGCTGAAGCCCTCGACCAGCGAGCGGAACGAGAGCCTGCCCAGCGCGGGAAGGCGTTGGGAGAGCGAGACCACCGTCTCGGCCACCGAGACGGCGTCGACGGTGACGTGGTTGAGACGCACGACCGGCACGGGCTTCTCCTCGATGCCGCGCAAGTACGCCAGGGCCAGGTGGGCCGTGGTGACCCCGGCCAGAAGGTCGGGCGCCGTCACCACGAACCCGTCGTCGATGCCGCGCAGCCGCGGGTAGGCCCGTCCGGCGCGTTCGAACAGCGACACCAGGGCGTCGGCCAGCCCGGAATAGGTGCGCAGCTCGAGCAGCCGCGCGAGCAGGACGTCGCGCTCCTCCCAGCCCACGAACTCCTCGTCGGGCTCGGTGTCGTCACGGCCCGGCAGCAGGCTCAGGCTCTTCATCTCCAAGAGGATCGCGGCGATGAGCAGGAACTCCGAGAGGTCGTTGGCGTCGACCTTGACGTTCTCGTCGCGCACCAGGGCGACGAACTCGTCGACGATGGGCGCCAGCGCCACGTCCAGCACGTCCAACTCGTGCGCGCTGATGAGCTGCAGCAGCAGTTGTACGGGGCCGCTGAAGGACGGCGTCGTCACGACGAAGGTCACGGCGCAACCTTACCTGACTCCCATCGCGCGTTGGGCGGTCCCCTAGAATGCGGTGTGCGGATTTTTTCTGGAATACAGCCCTCGGGCGCCATGCATATCGGCAACTACCTGGGTGCCGTCAAGCAGTGGGTGGCTGGACAGAGCGCCGATTCGTTCTACTGTGTCGTCGACCTGCACGCCCTGACCCTGCAGATCGAACCAGCGGCGCTCTTGGAGCAGACCGTCGACGCCATGGCGTCGCTCATCGCGGCGGGGCTCGACCCCGAGGTCTGCACCCTCTTCGTCCAGAGCCACGTGCCCTACCACGCGCAGATGGCGGGGCTGCTCGAGAACGTCGCTACCTTCGGCGAACTCAGCCGCATGACGGCCTTCAAGGAGAAGGCGCAGCGACAGGACGGCTACCGCGCCGGCCTCTTCACCTACCCGGTCCTGATGGCGGCGGATATCCTGCTCTATGAGGTGACCCAGGTCCCCGTGGGCGACGACCAGCGCCAGCACCTGGAGCTGACCCGAGAGATCGCCGAGCGCTTCAACAACCGCTTCGGCCAGATCTTCACGCTGCCGGTGGCCGTGCAGCCCACGGCCGGGGCGCGCATCATGGACCTGCAGGAGCCGACGCGCAAGATGTCCAAGTCGATCTCGAGCCCCCTGGGCACCATCTTCCTCACCGATGAGCCGGCCGAGATCGAGAAGAAGATCAAGAAGGCCGTCACCGACACGCAGAACGAGGTCCGCTTTGACTGGGAGGAGAAGCCGGGCCTCTCCAACCTCCTGGAAATCTTCTCGAGCTTCACCGGCGACAAGCCGGAGCAGATCGCCGCGCGCTACTCCCGCTACGGCGACCTGAAGGACGATCTCGCCCACGTGGTGATCGAGGCCCTCGCCCCCATCGCCGCGCGCTACCCCGAACTGCGCGCCAACCCGACGCAGTTGGCGGCTATCGCGGAAAACGGCGCGGCCAAGGCGGCCCTCGTTTCCGGGCCGGTGTATCACCGCGCCGCACACGCCATGGGCCTGCTCTAGTTGAGCAGATTGATCCACCAGTTCTCGAGGCTGGTCAAGGCGTTCGTGCCGACGTGGAACACCACGGCGTTGAGGATGATCAGCACCATCAGCACCGGCAGGGCCCGGGCCCGGAAGTGGTAGTACGCCGGCAGGTGACGCTGGGGCACAAAACGTTCGATGACGGCCGAACCGTCCAGCGGCGGGATCGGCAGCAGGTTGAACGCCGCCAGGAGGATGTTGGCGACCCCGAAGTAGTAGCACGCGTAGAGCACGATCACCACGGGCCTCGAGTCGCCCAGGTGCACCACGCCCTTGAAGACAAAGTAGGAGAGGACGACCAACACGATGTTGGTTGCCGGGCCGGCCAACGCCACGTAGAGGGCCTGGGAGCGGGGCTTGCGCAGCCTGGAGATGTTTACCGGCACCGGTTTGGCGTAGCCGATCGCCGGGAAGCCACTGATGAGCAGCAGCGCGGGTAGCAGGATCGTGCCGAAGAGGTCGACGTGGCGGATGGGATTGAGCGTGAGCCGGTGGTTCTCCTTGGCCGTGGGGTCGCCGAACAGGTACGCCACGTAGCCGTGGCTCACTTCGTGCAGCACGATGGCGGGCACGATGGCCAGGAAAAAGTAGAAGTTATCCACCGCCACCTGTCCTTTAGTCGTGCGCGCGCGGATGCGCGTTGCGGTATTCGCGTTGCAGGGACGTTACCGACACTGCGGTGTAGATCTGGGTCGTCGCGATCGACGCGTGACCCAAGAGCTCCTGCACCACTCTAATGTCGGCGCCGTGGGCCAGCATGTGGGTGGCGCAGCTGTGGCGGAAGACGTGGGCACTGATGCGCGAGTGGTCGATGCCGGCGACCAGCGCCCGCTTGTGGATGACCAGGTCGATGCCCTGGCGCGACAACGGTCCCCCGCGCGCGTTGAGGAAGAGCCGGGTGCTTCGTTTGGCGTTGGGGATCTCGCTTCGTCCCCCGGCGCCGAGGTAGTCGACGAGGACCGTGCGCAGCGTGGCGCCCATCGGCACGAGCCGCTGCTTGGAACCCTTGCCCGTCACCAAGATCAGCTCCTCGTCGAAATCGAGGTCCGACAGGTCGATGCCCACCGCTTCGGAGACCCGCGCCCCCGTGTCGTAGAGCAGTTCGAGCAGGGCTCGATCGCGCAGGTCGGTCGGCGTCGCGATGGGCAGCGACTCGAGCAGGTCGGCCACCTCCTGCTCGCCCAGCGGTTTGGGCAGCGTGCGCCCGCGATGACCACCCTTCAGGCGCGCGGTTGGGTCGCTCTCCAGGTGACCTTCGTCGACCATGAAGCCGAACCACCCTCGCAGCGACGACATGGCGCGGGCGATCGAACTGTCCGCTAGTCCGCTGCTGCGAAGTTCGTTGAAGTACTGCTCGAACTTGGCGTCGCGCACCGACGTGATCGAGAGTCGATGATGCGACATCCAGTCTCGAAATCCGGCGATGTCGCGTCGGTAGGCCTCGATCGTCGCGGGACTGCGCCCCTTCTCGACGCTCAGCCACGCGATGTACTCCGTGACGAATTTGTCAGTCGCCGTCAAGGAATGACCCGAACACTCGTTGCAGCGCCACGGTCGTCGTGCTGTCGATCGCCGCTTGCTGGCGCAGGGTCGCTCGAACGTCCGCCAGGGAGAGCCAATGAACCGACGAAGCAGCCTCCTCGGGCCCGACGGGTTGGCGCTCCAGTTGCGTGATGCCACGGGCTTCGAAGATGGTCATCACCTGATTCGTCCAGCCCGGTGAGTTCATGAACCGACCGAGCAGGGTCCAGTGCTGGGCGTCACAGCCGAGTTCCTCACGCAACTCGCGCCGCGCGGTCTCGAGCGGTTCTTCTCCCGGGACGTCCTGGGTGCCCGCGGGGATCTCCCAGAGTTGGGCGTCGAAGGCCGCCCGGTACTGGTGCACGAAGCCGATCTCCTCCTGGTCGTTGATGGCCAGGATCGCCACGGCCCCCTTGTGGGCAGCCACCTCGCGTTCGAAGGCCGTCCCGTTGTGGCGGATGGTGCGTCGCTCCACGTCGAAGACCCTGGACTGAAACACTGTCTCGGTTCGCTCGATCTCGAACGAGTCGCTCACAGGGTGACGTCGACCGAAGAGGGATCGATGATGTGCGGCTCGCGACCCTCGGCGCGTGCGGCGGCGGCCTTGATGAGCCCCAGGAAGAGCGGATGGGGTCGGTCGGGCCGTGATTTGAACTCGGGGTGGGCCTGGGTCCCCACGAAGAAGGGGTGCCCCGACAGTTCCACGAACTCCACCAGCCGACCGTCGGGCGACGTGCCCGAGCAACGCATGCCCGCCGCCTCGAACTGCCCGCGGTACCTCGAATTGAACTCGTAGCGGTGGCGGTGGCGTTCCGAGACCACCGTGGCGCCGTAGAGGCCGGCGACGACGGAACCCTCGTCGAGCATGGCCGGGCAGGCCCCCAAGCGCATGGTGCCACCCAGGTCGGTGATGTCCATCTGCTCCGCCATCAGGGCAATCACCGGCGCCGACGTGGTGAGGGAGATCTCGGTGGAGTGGGCGTCCGCGAGGCCCAGGCAGTGGCGGGCGAACTCCACCACCATGACCTGCATGCCCAGACAGATGCCGAGGAAGGGGATCTCGTACTCGCGCGCGATCCGCGACGCCGCGATCATTCCCTCGACTCCTCGTTCACCGAACCCGCCCGGGACGATGATGCCGTCGAGCTGGCGGATGCGTTCGGTGTCGATCTCGCTGGGCACCCGCTCGGCCTCCAGCCATTCGATCTTGGTGGTGGCGCCAACCGCGAAGCCCGCGTGACGGATGGACTCGGCCACCGACAGGTAGGCGTCGGGCATGGTGACGTACTTGCCGATCACGCCGACGCGCAGGGTCTTGGTGGTGGTGTGCACGCGGCGCGCCACTTCCTCCCAGGCCCTGAGGTCAATCGGGTGCTCCTCTACGTCGATGCCCAGGGTGTTGCAGACGATCGTGTCCAAGCCCTCACGGTTGAGCTCGAGGGGCAAGTCGTAAATGCTCTTGACGTCAACCGCGGAGATGACGGCGTTGGCGGGCACGTCGCACAGCAACGAGATCTTGCGCTTGAGACCCTCAGAGATCGGTTGGTCGCTGCGACAGACGATGATGTCGGGCTGGATGCCGCGCGAGCGCAACTCCGTCACCGAGTGCTGGGTGGGCTTGGTCTTCTGCTCGCCCGACGGCGCCAGGTAGGGCACCAGCGTGAGGTGCACGTAACAGACGTTGTCGCGGCCGACGTCGCGGCGGTACTGGCGAATCGACTCGATGAAGGGCACGATCTCGATGTCCCCGACGGTGCCACCGATCTCGACGATGACCACGTCGGCCCCGAGCGTCCCCAGGCGGCGGATTCGCTCCTTGATCTCGTCGGTGATGTGGGGAATCACCTGGACGGTCTTGCCGAGGTAGTCACCGCGCCGTTCCTTGGCGATCACGTTGGAGTAGATCGAACCCGTGGTGGTGTTGGACATGCGCGACAGCGACTCGTCGATGAACCGTTCATAGTGGCCGAGGTCGAGGTCGGTCTCGCCCCCGTCATCGGTGACGTAGACCTCGCCGTGCTCGCCAGGATTCATGGTCCCCGGATCGACGTTGAGGTACGGATCGAGCTTGCACATGGTGACTTTGAGGCCGCGAGACTTAAGGAGTCGGCCCAGCGATGAAGCCGTGAGCCCCTTTCCCAGAGAACTCGATACTCCACCTGTTACGAATACGAATTTGGTCATTCGCAAACTGCCGTGTCCACGGATACTCATTGTAGTCGGCGCCCATCGAAGGCCGGCTCTATTAACGCAGTGTTTCGAGCAATCGTTGCGCCAGGGCGCGCGATTCGATCGTCAAGTCGTCGCCGGCCAGCATTCGTGCGATCTCGGCCACACGATCCTCGCCACTCACCTGTCGAATCGATGTGGTGACGATGCCATCACGATCTCTCTTGTCGATCACGAAGTGATGATCAGCCTTGGCGGCCACCGACGCCAGGTGCGTCACCGCCAACACTTGCTGCTTGCGACCTAGCTCGTGCAGGCAGTCACCGATCTGCTGGGCCACCTGCCCGCCGACACCAGCGTCCACTTCGTCGAACACCGCCACCACGTCGTCGTGAACCGTCTCGAGTGATAGCGCGAGCAGCACACGGCTTAGCTCACCCCCGCTGGCCAAGGCCTGGAGCGGCCCCTCGGGCAGTCCCGGGTTTGCGCTGAAGACGATGCGCGCGTCCGAACCGTCGTGGCCGGCTACCTCGAAACGCAGGGTGGCGTGCGGCAGCGCCACGCGCGGCAACTGCTCACCCACGGCCTTGGTCAGTCGGTGCGCGGCGGCCTCGCGGTCGAATCGCGCGGCCTTCGCCAGGTCCGCCTCGCATTCCTCCAACCCGGCAATTTCGCCGTCGAGCGTGACCAGACGTTCGGCGTCGTCCCGCAGGGACTTCAGTTTCTTCCGCAATTCTTCGAGCATGGCCACGGCGGCCGGCAGCGAGCCCCCGAACTTGCGGGCGATCTGCTGCAGGGTCGACACCCGCTCGTCGAGCGCCACCAATGCGCCGGGATCAAATGCGTCAGGATCGGCGTAGGAATGGAGTTCGCGTACGCTGTCTCGAGCCAGTTCGAGCGCCCCGCGCAGGTCGTCGCGCGACGATCGATACGCCTCGCCGTCGGGCAGACGTCCGATGGCCCGCGCCAAACGACCCAGCACCGCATCGTCGCCGTCGCCGTCCAGTTCTTCGAGCACGGAGACCAACGCGGCCTGGCCGTCGCGTAGCTGGCTCAATCGGGCCAACTCCCCCATGGTCTCGTCGAGCTCGCCGCCGGAGGCGATCTTGACCGCCTCGAGCTCGTCGATCTGGAACGCCACGAAGTCCAGGTCGCGAAGCCGCTGGCCCTGGTCACCACCGTTGCCGTCGCGCAGGGCCCGCGCGGCCCGCAACAAGGCGCGCACCTCGTTGAGTTCAGCCGTCACGACGGAGCCGCTGACGTCGATGATCTTGAGGACCTCGTGCCGGTTGCGCAAGGTGAGTGAATCGTGCTGGCCGTGGATCACGACGAGGTCCTTCGCGGTCACCCGCAACGCCTCGGCGCTGGTCGCGGATTCGTCCAGCGAACTGCGCAGCCGTCCGTTGGCTCCCGCTTGTCGCGCCAGTACGACCTCGCGTCCGTCTCGCTGGAGGAAGACGGCCGCTGCACGCATGTCGCCCACGATGGCGTGTCGTGACGTCGCGGCGTCACCCCCGAGACAGAGGTCCAGTGCGTCCAGCAGCAACGTTTTGCCGGCGCCCGTTTCGCCCGTGAGCACGTTGAACCCCGGTCCGAATTCCACCCGAGCATCCTCAATAACACCGACACCGTGCGCGTACAACTCCAAAAGTTGCGAACTAGGCATGGCCCTCTCGCAGGCTCTCGCGCAGGCGAAAGCCCAATTCGAAGCTCCGCGTCGCCACGACGCGCACCGGCGTGGGGCTTCGTCGGACCTCAATCGACTGACCCGGCTGCAGGGTGCCGATTGTGCGGCCGTCCGCCACCACCACCGCTGGCTTGTCAGCCACGACCAGCTGAACCACCTTCTCACCCGGCACGACGATCGACCGGTCAATGGTGAAATGAGGTGCGATGGGTGTCACGATCATCACCGGCAACGTGGCGTCGACCACCGGGCCTCCCGCGGAGAAGTTGTAGCCGGTGCTGCCGGTGGGCGTGGCCACCATGACGCCGTCCGCCGAGTACGTGAGGAACTCGTCGCCGTCGATCATGGTCTTCACGCGGACCATGTGCCCGACCTGCGCCCTTTCGACCACCGCCTCGTTGAGCGCGAACTCCTCGTCGGCCGCGTCCGAGAACGCAATCTTGAGGGCCAAGCGCTCCGCCACGTAATCGTGGGCGAGAGAATGGTTGACGTCGTCGACCAATTCGTTGGGAGGTACGTTCAGCAGGAAACCCAGGCGGCCCAGGTTGACCGCGAGGATCCGGGCGCCGAATTCGTGGGCCAGTCTGGCGGATTTGAGGAACGTGCCATCGCCGCCAAGGCTCACCACCAGGGTGGAGGAGTCGAGGGTGGGCGCCGCTTCGGAATCGAGCAAGAAGAGCGAGTTAGTTATTCCCGAGTCCTCCAACTGAAGCCCGGCCGCCACCGCGAGATCCACCGCATCGGCTCGGTTGCTGAAAGCGGTAAACAACAGTTGGGTCATCTCTCACCTCGTGGGAACCATGGTAGTAACAACGTGTCGCACTGGACTCCGATGCGGCAACCACGAGCGCACGGGCGAAGAAAACGGTCCGAGATTAAGCCATTGCCCGCCGACCCAAGCCGCCGGGAGCCGTCGAGAAACCCGATCGTCCCTTCCCCGCTGCTTAGTTACTCACGCGATGCTCTTAGGCGTACTTCGCGCATCCTTCGAACGCCGCGACCAATTCCTTGGTGCCCTTCGCGTAGTTCGCCGCATTGGCGATCTCGTCGGCCTGCAACTTCGAGAGGCTGGCCGCCGAATCGTAATCCTTGAGAATGGTGACGATGTCGTTGAGATACTTCTTGGACCCGGCGTTCGGCGCCGCGGCGGCTAACGCCTCATAGAGCGGAAGCAGCTTCTTGGCCCACGCGTGGTAGGCGGTAAGGCCCGTCCCCTTCGGCACGGTGTCATTCTTATAGGTGAGACTGAAATTGATGAGCGTCTTGCAAAAGGTCGCCTCGCTCGCCGCGCGGGTGCTGGTCGCCCCACTAGACGGCACGGCGACGCCCATTGAAATCACGAGGACCCCCGCAGCAACTACCCCGGCGATCGCGCTCCGCGAGGCGGCCACGATCAGTTTGGTTCGAGTAAACAACGTGTCTCCCTTGAATTTAGAAGCAGAATTGCTCCAATTTGAACTGCAACTCACTTGCGCAGAAGTCGCCCTGGGCGACGTCCCTGACTTTCTACCAGATTTGCGCAAAGCCGTCCAACAACTTGGACCCATTTCTCACCGCGATCAAAAGCATCGCGAATGACGCTTCGGATCGGGATTTCATCCGTCCATACGTGCGAAGAAGTGGCCAGAGAGGTACGGTGCCAAGGCTGGATTCGCGCACTGCGTTGGTCGTTTCACGGCTGCAGCGCAACGAGCGTGGATTGGGGATCATCATTGGTCATACCGGCATTCGCCCTGGATGAGCCTTCATCGATCATGCCGTCCGCTCCAAAAGGATGGTGACGAATTATTCATTTGTGGCCTCGTTTCGCCGTTGTCGAACTCTCACTCACAGAGGATTCTCAGTAACCCCGACCAGAGGTCTTACGTTGCTGGTCTAAAATCTGCTTACGTGCCCCAGCAATTATTGAAGGGCTTTGTCGCGACGCAGTTGGTCGCCGCAGGGTTACTCGTCCCCATGACTTTCGCCTCCGGAAGCACCACGATACCGACGACGTCCACCGGCTTCGATATCAGCTACCCCCAGTGCGGCGGCGCCTTCCCCTCCCCCGCCGGATTCGGCATCGTCGGCCTCAACGACGGCCATCCCATGACCACCAATCCCTGTTTGGCCAGCGAGCTGGGTTGGGCGCAAGCAACAGCCAACGCCACGCCGTCCTTCTACTTCAACACCGACAGCCCCGGCCCCGCCTACACGTCGGCGTGGCCCACCAGTCAGCAAACGCCCGAAACCTGCTCTGGAGCGAACACCCCGGCATGCTCCTACGACTACGGCTGGAACGCCGCGCTTTACTCCTTCAACAACGCCGTGACCGCTGAGACGGACGTCGGTTCCACTTCGCCAAGTACCCAGGCGATCGCCGCCACGTGGTGGCTCGACGTAGAGACCGGCAACCACTGGGAAACCCTGGAGTCGCAGTACGGGCCCACCGGCGCGTCGCAGGCGATCGACCAGGCGATGTTGCAGGGCTCGATCGCCTACCTCGTCAGTGTCGGCATCACGTCGATCGGCATCTACTCCACGTCACGACAGTGGGGAACGATCACCGGGGGGGCGCCGACCGCGTTCTCGAAGTGGCAGGCCTGGATGCCCGGCTACGCGTCGCTCGCGGCTGCCCAGGTGGCCTGCACCACGCCATCGTTCAACGGCGGACGCGTCGCGATGATCCAGTACCCCTCGCGCGGGTTGGACGGTGACTACGTGTGCGGTCTGGTCAGCACGCCGACCTCGGCGTCGATCCCGGTCAGCGCCACGCCAACCTTCACCCAACAGTTGAACGCGGCTGACAACCAAGGAACGGTGAGCTTTTCTCAAACCACCGGAAGCCCCAACCTGACCGTCTCCAGCACGGGCCTCGTGGCGACGAACGGGACCCTGATCAAGGGCTCCTACGTCGCCACCGGCGCCCTGAGCGACACCGACGGGCATAGCGGCACCTTCAGCTTCACCCTGGTGGTGGGCTCCCTCCTCCAGAGTTCGACGACGACGGCCGTTTCCTCGTCCGCGGGCAGTGCCACCTTCACGAGCCAAGTGGCCGCCACCGGCGGCGTGGGCTCGTTGACCTACGCCGAGACGAGCGGTGCTCCGAGTGTGCTCGTCTCGCCCACCGGCGTGATCACCACCGACGGGGTCCTGCCGTCGGGCACCTACAGCGTGAAAGGCACCATGAGCGACGCCAGCGGTGACTCGGGCACCTTCCACCTCAGTCTGAGCGTCGGCACCCTCACCCAAAGCCTTCCCACCAACGTCACGGTGACGGACCTCGCGGCGAGCACCTACAACGATCAGTTGGCCGTCACCGGCAGCGGCAGCCCGGTGACGTTCGTCCAGACGACCGGCGCTCCCTCTCTCGTGGTCTCCAGCCTCGGCGTGCTGACGACGGACGGCGCCCTGGTCGCCGGCTCGTACGTGGCGCGTGGCACTACCAGCGACACCAGCGGTGACACGGGGACGTTCTTCTTCAACCTCAAGGTCACCGCCACCAGCACGACCACGACCACGACGAGCACCACGACGACGACGGTACCCCTGGGTCCCGTAGCCAATCGGGTCATCGGCCACGTCGTCGCGGGCCGCACCGTCACCCTCTCCATCGCCGGTTCCGGCTTCTACGGACGACCGACCGTCACCAGTCACGCCGGCACGGTCGTCACGGTAGTGAGGGACACGGGCACCACGCTGGTGGCGAAGGTGAAGGCCAAGTCGGGCTCGCGCAGCGGCATCTTCACCTTCACCATCACGCTGGCCGACCACGTGCAGTGCCACGTCAAGTACGTTCAGCGCTAGACCACCACGACGTCGCACTCGATTGGCGAGGAACGGCAGCGGCCGGCCTCGTCGGCGCATCAACCCATCACCGCACCGCCTCGTCAGCGTTGGATGGACTTCACCTCGACGAACTCCTCGAAGCCGAAGGGACCGCGCTCGCGGCCCATTCCCGACTGCTTGTAACCGCCGAAGGGAGCCAGCGGGTTGAAGTCGGCCCCGTTCACGTCAACCTGGCCGGTGCGCAGTTTCTGGGCCACCTCGATGGCGTGCTCCTTGGTGCCGCCCCACACAGCGCCCGAGAGGCCGTACTGCGTGTCGTTGGCGATGGCGATGGCCTCTTCCTCCGTGTCGTAGGGAATAATCGAAAGCACCGGTCCGAAGATCTCCTCGCGGGCGATGGTCATGTCGTTGGTGACGTTGGAGAAGACCGTGGGCTGGATGAAGTAGCCCTTGTCGAGCCCTTCCGGGGCCCCGGGACCTCCGGTCACCAGCGTCGCCCCCTCGTCGATGCCCTTGGTGATGAACTCGCGGACCTTGTCGCGCTGGACGGCGGAGACGAGCGGCCCGAGTCCCGTCGTCGCCGCGAAGGGATCACCGGGAGCGAACCCGGCCGCCGCCGTGCGGGCGATCTCCTCGATCTCGGCCATCTTGGAGCGCGGTACCAGCATGCGCGTCGGGGCGGAGCAGACCTGACCGGAGTTGAGGTAGCAGTTGAAGATCCCGGTCGGGATGGCGGCCGCCAAGTCCGCGTCCTCCAAGATGATGTTGGCCGACTTGCCGCCCATCTCGAGCGACACGCGCTTGAGCGATTGCGCGCACAGTTCCATGACCCGCTTGCCAGCCCGCGTCGAACCGGTGAAGGACACCTTGTCGACCAGGGGATGGCTCGCGAGCGCCTCGCCTACCACCGGCCCCAGTCCCGTCACCAGATTGAAGACGCCCTTGGGCAAGCCCGACTCATGGATGATCTCGGCCAGGATGAACGCGTTGATCGGCGCGACCTCGCTCGGCTTGAGCACGACCGTGCAGCCCGCCGCCAGCGCCGGGGCGACCTTTAGCGATATCTGGTACAGCGGGAAGTTCCACGGGGTGATGGCTCCGACGATGCCCACCGGCTCCTTGATCACGAGGGAGTTGCCGATCTCCTCCTGCCACGGGTAGGTCGTGGCGCGCTCGGCGTTCCCGGCGAACTCACCGAGCGGCAACCCCACCTGGAGCATCCCGCTCAGGCTGCGCGGCATGCCCACCTCGTGAGAGATCACGTCCGCCACCTCGTCGCTGCGGGCCTGGAGCCCTTCGAAGATCTTCTGGAGGTACTCGGCCCTGTCCTTAGCCGGCGTGGCCGACCAGCTCGGGAAGGCGCGGGCCGCCGCCTGCACCGCGAGGTCGATGTCGTCGGCTGTCCCGGCGGGCACCGTGGCAAAAATCTCCTCGGTCGCTGAGTCCGTGACCTCCAGGACGTCGCTCGAAGTGGACGGCACCCAGGCGCCGTCGATGTACAAAGAATCGCGAACAATCATGGTGACCCCCGATGCCGTGAACCGCCCGATGCGGCTCTGAACCCGGACGCTACCATTGCGCCAACGCATCAACAATCCCGGCAACGCGGACCCGCGAGATCGATGTCGCTGTGATCACCCGCGTCGAAGGTCCGAGCACAGGCTCAGTCAGTGGCCAGAGTGAGGTCAGTCCAGCGCGCGACGCGTTCCGCGCTGTCCACGCCCGCCGGCTGGCGCCTACTCCGGCAAGTGACACACGGCCTCGACGTTGTTGCCGTCGGGGTCGCGCACGAACGCGCCGAAGTAGTTCGGGTGGTACTCGGGCCAGAGTCGAGGGGCGTGCAGCACTTCGGCCCCCTGGGACAGAGCAGCCTCGAAGAAGGCCAGCACGGCCTCGCGGTTCGGGGCGCTGAAGGCAACATGGGCCTCTCGAAAGCCTTCGCCCGTGGTCTGACCGCCGATCCAGAAGTCGGGCATGGGAGGGGTCCCGTAGCCAATGACCTCGCCGAAGTCCATGACCCGCGATCCCCCCAGCGGCGCCAGCACCGCGTCGTAGAAGACCGCGCTCGCCGCGACGTTCGAGCACTGAAGCGAGAGATGATCGAGCATTCTTAGATAGTGCCACACCAGCGCTGAGCGTGCTCGGAAACGACACGCGGGCACTTAGAGGCACTACGCGACGAGGGCCCTTAAGGGTGCGACGTACTGCGAGTCGGTGCGCAGGTAAGCGCCGCGCACGACGGTCCACGCGCGAATCCGGAATTCGTCCAAGCCGAGCGCCACGAAGGCCGCGATCCGGCGGTCGGTCATCTCGCGGTCCGTTAGACGGTTCATCATCGGATTCCAAAGGAAGGTGGGTACGTCATATTCGCGCTCGCTCAGATAGGGCTTCGGATCTATGGCGACGTAACCGCGCTCGCTGGCCACGATGTTGTGGTGGTGGAAGTCACCGTGCACCAGCCAGTCGGACCTCTCGCCCAAGCTGTCCAAGAGTTCGCGGGCCAGGCCTACTAGTTCGCTACCCTCGCCTTCGGCGCGGTCGAGCCAGCGTCGGACCTCGGGGGCGACCGGACGGAACGGACCTGTCGCTCCTTTCCACAACCTCGAGACGAGGTCGACCGCGATCGCCGTCGCTTCCGCTTCCGGCAAGAGGGAGAGGTCAGTTCCGGGGGTGGCCCTCTCTTCGAGCAGCACGCGCCCCGAGCGGCGCAGCAACCGCACGGCGCCGTCGCCGTCCCATAGTTCCAGGGCGTCGCCTTCGTGCAGCGATTCGTCGTCGCCATCCCACGGTGATTTCACGACGGAACCGTCCCGCGTGGGCGCCACGAAGGAGACGGTGGACAGGGCGAACGGCTCGCCCAGCTCGAGCTTCCAGGTAGCGGCGCAGGATGCGGCCGCCCGGCGCGCGTCGGCGAGGTCCACCATTCGATCGATGCCCGAATCCACCGATTTAGACTAGGTCGCGCGATATCGCGCCACGGACCGTCGCCCTGGATCGGCTAAAGAACGGTTCCGGGCGCGTCGATTGCCTCGAACAACGCCACGTCGGGCGCGCCCGTCATGCCGATCGAGGACATCACCTCGGCCACCTTGGGGTTTCCGTCGAAGAAGCCCTGGAACTGCGCGGCGCTATCCCACTCGTCAATCACGACCAACTCGCCATCACCCGCGACGAATTGGTGGCGACGCAGTCCTGAACTCTTCGTGGACTCGGTGATCTCCTCAAGAAACGCCGCTTGAGCATGCAAGCCCTCGATGGCCTTGGCGACATTCGAAACTGGGAAACGAATAATCACGACGACACCCATGACGGGCCTCCTAATAAGTCATACGCCGGCGCCTCATTCGAGACGACCATGGCACCTTACAGCCCTGCTGTTTTGATTGCCTGGCGAAGCGTCTCACGTCGTCGTCGATTGCCAAGCCGGTCTCGAACGGCGACGCTGGCGTGACCAAAGGGCAACCTCGCGTGATGAAATCGGCGCACACGTTTCAACGTGTCCTACCAGCGGTTTTGGGTTATTCTCCGAATCGGTGCACACGAACGTCGTCGAACGCCGACAAGGGGGACTTATGTATCTATTCGCCAGACAGGCACGCCTAACGGGAGTCGCGTCACCGGCGTGGGCGGTCAAAATTGGGGCCGCGGCCGCCAAAGCGACGAGCAATGACGTCACCGTGTGGGCCCGCACGCTATCGCCCGAATACGGCACCATCGTATGGACCAGCACGTGGGAGGACCTTACGGCCCGTGAAGCGGCCACGGCGGCGTTGGTCAGTGACAGCGACTATCTCTCGTTACTGGAAGAGGGAGAGAAGTTCCTTTCCTCCGGTATCGACGACAACTTGTACGAGATCGTCTACCCCGGAGCCAACCCGACCACCGACGCCAAGTACGTTGGCACCGTTCGATCAGCCTGCAAGAACGGCCACGTCATCCGCGGCATAGCCACCGGCGTGGAGATCGCGCAAAGGGCCGAAGCGGTGAGCGGCAATTCGACCGCCTTTACGGCGAACGCCACCGGCCAGTGGGGCGGCGTCGTTTGGATTACCGGCTACGACAGCCTCGCGGCTTTTGAGACCGCTCAGAAGAAACTGAACGCCGACATGGACTGGCTCCAATTCGTCGACGGTGCCACCAGCTGCTACTCCGAGGAAGCCAGCGTTACGCAATCCGTCCTCTACGCGCGACTGAGCTAGCTGTATTGACCACGAGCGTTGTTGACAAGATTTCGTTGAGGGGAAGAGTCCCTGGGAGCAAAGTGGAGATGTTCAGAAACCACTAGCTCCCAGGAGACTCAAATGCACGCTAACGCTCGTCTAACTCCGATTGGCCGACTGACATTGGTCATGCGCATCGAAGGGGGCCGACCAGTCGCCCACGTTGCCGATGAAATGGGCATCTCTCGTCCCACCGCCTACAAGTGGTGGCGCCGGTGGCGTGAGGAGGGTGAACTCGGACTCGTGGACCGATCGAGTCGCGCGCACCACTGCCCCCATCAGACCTCACCAGAGATCGAGGCCCAGATCACCGAACTGCGCCAGACGCTCAAGCTCGGCCCGGCGCGCATTGGCTACCGGCTCGGCGTGGCACCTTCAACGGTGCACCGGGTGCTGTGTCGCCGGGGACTCAATCGCCTGAAGTGGATGGACCGACCCACCGGTCGCGTCATTCGTCGCTACGAACGAGCACGTCCGGGCGAGCTGATTCACGTCGACGTGAAGAAGTTGGGCCGCATCCCTGACGGCGGCGGTTGGAAGGTCCTCGGACGAACGATCGGGAACCACAACAACGCCAAGGCCACGGGCTACCGGGGCAGCGTCGGTTACGGCTTTATCCACTCGGCAGTCGACGATCACAGTCGCGTGGCCTACTCCGAGATACTCGGCGACGAGAAGAAGGAGACCGCCGCTGACTTCTGGTCGCGGGCGAGGGCGTGGTTCGAGGCACGCGGCGTCAAGGTCACCGAGGTCATGACTGACAACGGCTCGTGTTATCGCAGCCGGCTCTTCGCCGCAACCCTCGACGACGTCATCCATCGCCGGACTCGCCCTTACCGACCTCAGACCAATGGCAAAGTGGAGAGATTCAACCGCACGATGCTCGAAGAGTGGGCCTACGTCCGCCCCTATCTGTCAGAAGCGGAGCGAAGAGCAGAGTTCGAAGGTTTCTTGCACCTCTACAATCACCACCGAAGCCACACTGCTCTCGGAGGCAAACCACCCATGAGTCGTGTCAATGACCTACGTGGTCAATACAGCTAGCCTGCGACTGCACTTGCTTCTCGTCGTCGTCAAGAATGGAGCGAAGTCATGAGCATTCCCGTCGTTGAAGGCGGCCTCGGCCTCTCGTTGCCCGCCATCGGATTGGGCACGTACAAGCTCAACGGCGTGCAGGGGGCCGACGTCATGGTCGAGGCGGTGCGCTGCGGCTACCGGCTCTTTGATTCGGCCGTCAATTACGAGAACGAAGGCGCCGTTGGTTCCGCCCTTCGCCGCTCGGGAGTCCCCCG
>JBARBL010000076.1:0-65318 GCA_049793015.1 Acidimicrobiales bacterium
GCTCTGCGCCTGACCGGGCCGCTGCTGCGTCACCTCGCCCGGCGCGTCGACGTCGGGGTCGCGGTCAGCGAGGCCGCCGCGACGACCATTCAACGCGCCGCCGGCGTCATGACGACGGTGCTCTTCAACGGCTTCGAGATGGAGCGCTTCGTCGCGACGCCCCGCGAGCGTTCGAACGACGTGACCCTGCTCTACGTCGGACGTTTCGAGGAACGCAAGGGCGTGCGCTACGCCATCGGCGCCGTGCGCGCCCACAACGCGCGGGGACTGGACCAGTGGCGACTGGTGGTGCTGGGCGACGGCCCCGAGCGCGCGAAGCTCGAAGCCTTGGCCGCACACGACGAGATGATCCACTTCGTCGGAGCCGCCAGCGACGTCGACAAGCGGGCCTGGATGCGCCGCGCCAACGTGCTGGTCGCGCCCTCCACGCGCGGCGAGAGCTTCGGGATGATCCTGCTCGAGGCGATGGCCAGCGAGACGTCGGTGGTGGCCAGCGACATCACCGGCTACCGCGAGGCCGCCGGGCACTTCGCCGTGCTGGTGCCGCCGGGCGACGAGGCCGCGCTCGAAGCCGGGATCATCACGGCCTTGGCTGAGGAGACGCCCGCGACCATCGCGGACGCCCGGGCTCACGCTCAGGCGTGGTCGATGACGCGGCTCATGGACGACTACGGCGCGCTCTACGACGAGGCGGTTCATCGTTTCCAGTCGGCCAAGTAGCCTTGATACGTGGCAACCAAGCAGCGCTCGCGCAGTCGTCGTTCCAACCCCTCGAGGGACCGGACCCAGCGCTACGTCGCTCCGGTGCTCGATCCCACCTGGCAGAGCCCCTACGTCCCCTCGGGCGAAGAGCGCCACGCCAACGTGAAGGCCGTCACGAGCTTCACCCGACGACGTAAGTTGCCCCAGACGATCATCGTGGCCGCCGTCACCATAGTGACCTTCATCCTCTTCGTGGTGGCGCCGTGGCTCCCCATCGTCGGCGTCGTGGTGGCCGGTTTCTATCTCTGGGACCTGCACCGCGCCGAGGCCCGCTTCGTCAACCGCGGGGCGGCGCTCGGCGCGACGTTGCTCGACCAGTTCAAGGCGGGCGGCACCAGCGAGGACCGCCAGCGCCTGGCCATCGTGCTCGACCGGTTATCGGCCACCTTCGGGGTCAACGCCGTGAGCGCCCTCATCGTCGAGGACGAGGGTTACAACGCCGCGCTGGCGCCCGACGGGCACAAGTTCTCGCTCTTCGTCACCAGCGCGCTGATGCGCGACTTCGAACTCATCGAGCTCGAGGGCGTGGTCGCGCACTGCCTCGCGCGCGAGCGGTTGGGGCTTTTGGTTCGCCAGAGCGTGGCCTGTTCCATGTCCATGACCGAGGACGCCCGCCGGGCCCTGGCCGGGACCGGCACGGCCTACCGCGCCGACGAGGTGGCCGCGGCCTCCATCCGTTACCCGCTCGGCCTGGCCGGGGGACTGCGCAAGTGCGCGGGACAGTCCCTACCGACCTCGTCGTATTTCCACGGCGCCGCCTTCGCTGATTCACGCTGGATCTGGTTCGACATCTGGAGCGATCGCGCGGCGCCGGACCTGAGCGATTTGGACGACGCGACGTTGCGCGCGTTGGCCCTCGAGGAGTGGTGATTCCTTCTTCCAGTTAGGCTGGAGGCATGAGTCCATCAAAAAACACCTCCACTATTGGTTCCGCCGTCGTCAAGCGCGGCCTCGCTGACATGCTGCGCGGCGGGGTCATCATGGACGTCGTCAACCCCGAGCAGGCCCGCATCGCCGAGGACGCCGGGGCCGTGGCGGTCATGGCGCTCGAGCGCGTCCCGTCGGACATCCGACGTGACGGCGGCGTGGCGCGCATGAGCGACCCCCAGATGATCCAGGACATCCAGGCCGCCGTGACGATCCCCATCATGGCCAAGGCCCGCATCGGCCACTTCGCCGAGGCCCAGGTGCTCGAGTCCTTGGATGTCGACTACATCGACGAGTCCGAGGTGCTAACGCCCGCCGACGAGGAGAACCACATCGACAAGTGGGCCTTTACCGTGCCCTTCGTCTGCGGCGCCACCAACCTGGGCGAGGCCCTGCGACGCATCGGCGAGGGCGCCTGCCTCATTAGGTCCAAGGGCGAGGCCGGCACCGGCAACGTCGTCGAGGCCGTGCGCCACCTGCGCACCATCAACGCGCAGATGCGCCGTCTCCAGAGTGCGGACGCGTCCGAGCTCTTCTCGCTGGCCAAGGACCTCCAGGCGCCGCTGGCGCTGGTGCAGGAGGTCGCCGCCACCGGGCGCCTGCCGGTGCCGCTCTTCTGCGCCGGGGGCATCTCGACCCCGGCCGACGCGTCGCTGGTGCTGCAGCTGGGCGCCGAGGCGGTCTTCGTCGGGTCGGGCATCTTCAAGAGCGAGGATCCGGTGCGCATGGCCAGCGCCATCGTCGAGGCCACCACCCACTACCGCGAGCCGGGCGTCGTCGCCAAGGTTTCGACCGGACTAGGAGCAGCGATGCGCGGGGCGGAGACCTCGTCGCTCGAGGTTCGTCTCGCCGAACGAGGATGGTAACGAGCAGTGCCCCGCGTTGGTGTGCTGGCCCTGCAGGGTGACGTACACGAACACGTAGTCCGCCTCCAGGAGATCCACGCCGACGTGGTGCTGGTGCGCCGCGCGCGCGAGCTCGACGGCCTCGACGGGCTGGTCCTGCCGGGCGGGGAGTCGACCACCATCGCGCACCTGCTCAACACGTCGGGGCTGCGCTCGGCCTTGGAGGACAAACTGCGCGAGGGGCTGAGCGTCTTTGGCACCTGCGCCGGGCTTATCCTGTTGAGCCGCGACGTGCTCGACGGACGTCACGACCAGTGGAGCTACGGCGTGCTCGACGTGGCCGTGCGCCGCAACGGCTACGGACGCCAGATCGCCAGCTTCGAAGCCTCCATCGAGGTGCCCGGGGTGGGCATCGTGCCCGGCGTCTTCATCCGCTCGCCCAAGATCGAGCGCTGCGGAAAGGACGTGGAGGTCCTGGCGGTCCACGACCACGGCGACGGGGAGCACCCGGTGCTGGTGCGCCAGGGCAACGCCTGGGGCTGCTCCTTCCACCCGGAACTGACTGGGGACCCGCGCATCCACCAGCTCTTCGTCAACTCGTTGGGATAATCGGTAAGATTGCCACGCCCTAGGGGCAGGAGGATAAATGTCCGGCCATTCGAAGTGGGCGACGACCAAGCACCGCAAGGGTGCCAAGGACAGCGCTCGCGCCAAGGTCTTCGCCAAGTTGATCCGTCAAGTCGAAGTGGCCGCCCGCGAGGGCGGCGGCGACCTGAACACCAACGCCAGCCTGCGCACCATGTTCCAGAAGGCGCGCGAATCCTCGGTGCCGATCGACACCATCGAGCGGGCCGTCAAGCGCGGCACCGGCGAACTCGAGGGCGTGCGCTACGAGCCGATCAGCTACGAGGGCTACGCCCCGGGTGGCGTCGCGGTGATCATCGAGACTCTGACGGACAACCGCAACCGCACCAGCGCCGAGATCAAGCACCTGCTGGCCAAGAACGGCGGCACGATCGCCGAGCCGGGGGCGGTGTCCTGGCAGTTCGACCGCAAGGGCATCCTCGAAGTGAAGGGTCCGCTCGACGAGGACCAGCTGCTCGAATGGGTGCTCGACGCCGGCGGCGAGAACTTCTCCGCCAACGGCGACAACTTCCTCGTCACCACCGAGCCCCACGACGTGGGCCTGGTGCGCAACGCCCTGGAAGGGTTCGGCGCGAAAGTGCTGTCAGCCGAGCTGACCCTGGTTCCCCAGAACCTCATTGAGGTCAAGGAGGAGTCCGAGGCCAAGAAGATCCTTCGACTCATGGACGCCATCGACGACCACGACGATGTGCAGAACATCTACGCGAACTTCGACATCGCCGACGAGATCCTGGCCAACTTCGAGGGTTGACGCGACACCTGGTTGCGCGTCAGCCTCGCTCTTGGGGCCACGAGCGCGGCCACGTGCGGTGCTGCGTGAACCACGTGACGGCGAAGTCGACCACGGGCACGACGTCCATGTAGCGCGAGAGTGAGGCGCCCACCCGGCCCGAACGCTCGAGTCCCGCGGCGGCGATCGCGGCGCCCACCTGCTCGAAGTCGTTGTCGTCATAGTCGAGCGACTCGTAGGTGACCCAGCGCCGTTGGCCCTCGACCATCATCGGCGCGCCCTGGGTGATCACCCGCCGTCGCGCGGGCGCGCGACCTTCGCCCAGGTGCAGCGAGGTGTTGTTGTGGTGACCCACCCCGAGCAGCAGGATGCTGGCCTCGAGGTCGTAGAGGCGCGCCAGGGGGGAGTGCTCGTCGAAGCCGTTCCGCAACTCGTGAGCGCCGGTGATGAACTCAGCGTGCGGACCCACGGCACCGAAGGACACCCGGGGATGGGCGCTGCGCACGAAGCCGGGCAGGTGGCGCACCACGTCGGTCACGGCGCCCATCTTGCGGGTGGCGGTGAGCTCGGGGTCGTAGGCGGGCATCGACTCGCGCACGACCGCCCACCACGCGTCGGGGATGGGCGGGTTGATCCAGTGGCTCGGGTCGGAGAGCTCCGCCGAGTGCGTCGGCACCACCAAGGTGCCGCGGGGTCCCAGGACCGCGTCGAGGGCCATCACCACGGCTCGGGCGCCGCCCACCACGTAACCGAGGGCGGAGAGCGAACTGTGCACCAGCACCGTGGCGCCGGCGTCGAGGCCTAACGCGCGCAGGTCGTGGGTGAGGCTCGTCACGGTGAAGGGACCCTGGCGAAGCTCGTGGGGTTCGGGTCTCTCGTCCATCCGTCGTTGCGTGGCCGACGATGGCTAGAGGCGCGTCACGCCCGAGGGATCGCGGTACTGGGCCGGACCGAAGGCCAGGATCGGCACGAAGACGAAGCTGAGCAGCCACAGGCCCACGCCGAAGGCGTCCGACTTAGAGAAGGCGCGGGCCAGGCCGAACGCGACGAACAGCGCGATGATGATGTTCACGAAGGGTACGAGGTAGAGGATCAGCCACCAGCCGGGCTTGCCCGCGATCCTGATCTGCACGTAGAGGTTGTAGATGGGGATCAGCACGGCCCACCCCGGACGCCCCGCCTTGGTGAACAGCCGCCACTCCGACACGATGTAGAAGAGCAGGACGGCGATCACGACCACGAAGAAGGGCGGGCTGCCGCGCCACGACATGACCATTGAGATGAACGACATCGGACCCCCGTTTTGGTCCCGATGGTAGCGGACATCGTCTTAGATTCATGTTTCTCTGGAATGTTGAAGGTTCATCATCTTCACCCTCCACCTCACGTCGAGGTCAAATTTGTGCCGCAGGGTTTGCGTCTTCGGGGAGGTCGAGGGATAGTATCGAACGTATGTTCGTACTCGGAATCGACCCCGGTCTAACCCGTTGCGGTTTCGGGCTCGTTGAAGGTTCCTTCGTCGGCGTGGAGTCGTTCCGGGCGGTTCGCGCCGGGGTGGTGGAGACCAACCCCGACACGCCGGTCGAGGAACGGCTCGGCCAGCTGCTGGTGGAGCTACGGTCCCTGATGAGCGAGACCAAGCCGGACGCCGTGGTGGTGGAGCGGGTCTTCTATCAACGAAACGCCAAGACCGCGATCCCGGTCGCCCAGGCGAGCGGCGTGGCCGTGGGGTTGGCCGGGGCCATCGACCTGCCGGTGCGACAGTTCACCGCCCAGCAGGTCAAGCTGGCGGTCACGGGTTACGGAGCCGCCAGCAAGAGCCAGGTGCAGGGCATGGTGGCGCGCCTTTGTGGGCTGGTGGAGATCCCTCAGCCGGCCGACGCCGCCGACGCCCTGGCGCTGGCCATCACCTATTTCATGATGGTGCGCATGGAACAGCGTTATCCCGAGACGAGCCCGGCGTGATCGGCTGGCTCGGCGGACACGTGCTGCATCACTACGCCAACGGCGCGGTGGTGCTCGACGTGTCGGGGGTGGGTTACGAGGTGCACGTCGCCACCAGCGACGTGTTCAGCGACGGAGAGCCGCTCGAGCTCTTCGTCTACACGGTGGTGCGTGCCGACGCCATCGTGCTCTACGGCTTCAAGTCCTTCGCCGACCGGGAGTTCTTCGAGCTGTTGCTGGCCACGCCAGGCGTCGGCCCCTCGACGGCGCTGGCCGCGTTGCGCACGATGTCGACCGACGACTTGGCCGGGGCGATCGAGAGCGGGGACGTCAAGCGCGTCGGTTTGATACCGGGCATCGGACCCAAGACCGCCAGTCGCATCGTGCTGGAGCTGAAGGGCCGCGTCGGGGTGGTCGGTGAGTACACGCCCGCGGTCACGGCGCCGCACCGTTCGAGCGTGATCGAGGACGCGCTGCGCGCGCTCGGCTACAGCCCGCCCGAGATACGCCAAGCCCTCGGTGACGTGACGCTGCCAGATGACGAGTCCGAAGCCCTGCGCGAGGCGCTGCAACTCTTGAGGCGCTCGTGAGCCGCCGCGAGATCGACCTCGAGCAACTGAGCGTGGTGGGTCCCGTCGCCGACGAGCAGGAACGACGGGCCGAGGTGTCGCTGCGCCCGGGGACGCTGCACGACTTCGTGGGCCAGCGCGAACTGGTCCGTCACCTCGAGATCGTGTTGGGCTCGGCCCGTTCGCGCGGCCAGGGCGTCGATCACCTGCTGTTCGCCGGCCCGCCCGGCCTGGGCAAGACATCGCTGGCGGGCATCGTGGCGGCCGAGATGGGTTCGGGCCTGCGCATCACGTCAGGCCCGGTCTTGTCGCGGCCGGGCGACCTGGCAGCGCTGCTCACCGACCTTCAGGACGGCGACGTGCTCTTCATCGACGAGATCCATCGTCTCTCGCGCGCGGTCGAGGAGATCCTCTACCCGGCGATGGAGGACCACCGCGTCGACGTGATGATCGGCCGCGGCCCCTCCGCGCGGGCCATCCGCCTGGACCTGCCGAACTTCACGCTGGTCGGAGCGACCACGCGCACGGGCTTGGTGGCGGCGCCACTGCGGGACCGCTTTGGCTTCATCGGCCAGCTCGACCTCTACGACACCGAAGAGCTGACCATTATCGTCGAGCGATCGGCGGCGCTGCTCGGAGTGACGTTGGCCGAGCAGGCGGCCCCGACGATCGCCGGGCGCAGCCGGGGCACGCCGCGCATCGCCAACCGCTTGCTGCGTCGCGTGCGCGACTTCGCCGCGGTCCAGGGCCACGACACCATCAACACGGCCGTGGCCATCGAAGGGCTGGAGCTCTTCGGCGTCGACGAGTGCGGCCTCGACAAGATCGACCGACGGATCCTGAGCCTGCTGTGCGGGCAGTTCGCGAACCAGCCGGTGGGCCTCACGACGCTGGCCCACGCCTGCGGTGAGGAGCCCGCGACCATCGAGGACGCCTACGAGCCCTATCTCCTGCGCGAGGGGCTCCTCATTCGCACGCCCCGGGGCCGCGTGGCCACCGAACGGGCGTTTCTGCACATGGGCGTCAAACCGCGCGGCGGTGGACTGGTCTAGGGCGTGCGCTGATAACGACTAGGGTTTCTTTGTCCATTGACGGAGGAAATTCACATGTTCGCAGTGTTATTACTGACCGCAGCCGCCAAGACGGCCGCCAAGCATTCGAGCTCGGGCGAGATAATCATCGTGCTGTACGTGGTTGTCTTTGGTGGTCTTTACTACTTCTACCTGCGCCCTCGCCGCCGCAAGCAGGCCGCGGCGAGGAACGTCAGCCGGCAGTTCGAAGTGGGCGACAAGGCCCAGACGATCGGTGGTTTCGTCGGCACCGTCGTCAGCCAGACCGAAGATTTGGTGACCCTGCGTACCGAAAGTGGCGCGGAACTGGACTTCATCCACAAGGCCATAGCCCGCAAGTACGAGCCGGTGGTGCACGAATCCACCGACGACGACGCGGAAGATACCAAAGAACAAGAAGGCGATAAGTAACGATGCCCCCTTCGCCGGTGGGCTCCAGGCGATCGCTGATCGTCAGCCTCGTGCTCGTGCTGGTGATCGCCTTCGGCTCGCTGGGCGCGACGCTCACCCTCGGCTGGGGGCCCAAACTGGGCCTCGACCTGGCCGGGGGACTGTCGGTCGTCTACAAGCCCGCCACCCACGCCACCACCGCCGACATGCAGGAGGTCCTGACCATCCTGACCAACCGCGTCGACGGCCTGGGTGTCTCGGGGGCCACCGTTAACCTTCAAGGCAAGGACGTCGTGGTGAGCGTGCCGGGCGTCAAGAACGCGCGTTCGGTCTTGGCGACCGTCGGTCAGACCGCCCAGCTGCTCTTCCGCCCGGTCCTGTGCGAGACGACGTTGGCGACCAAGAAGGCCACCCGCGTGGCGACGATCCCCGCCTGCGGCGCCTCCTATGAGACCACGCCGGCCAACCTCGATGTCAACACCGCGACGGGCCTGCCCACCAACAACATCCCGCCGGACCCCGCCTACGAGACCATCAAGTCGACGCCGCCCAACGACGACAACAAGGCCAACCTGGTGCTGCTGCCGGGACTGGGGCACAGCGACGTGCGCTACGTGCTCGGACCGGCGCAGTTGACCGGCAAGTCGGTGCACTCCGCCGTCGCCCAGCAGAGCACCATCGGCCAGTGGGTCGTCAACTACACCCTCACCAAGACCGGGAGCCCGCTGTGGGACGCGGTGGCGCAGAAGAACTTCCACGGGTTGTTGGCCATCGAGCTCGACGGCGTCGTGCAGTCGGCGCCCCTGATCCAGCCCGACCAGGCCAGCTTCACCTCCTTCGACGGCCAGGGCGAGATCTCGGGATCCTTCACCGAGCAGTCGGCCAAGAACCTGGCCCTGGCGATGCAGTTTGGTTCGTTGCCGGTGCGCCTGGTGCCCCTGACCACCCAGACGGTGTCGGCCACCCTGGGTCACGGCGACCTGGTGGCCGGACTGGGCGCCGGCCTGGTGGGCCTGGCCCTGGTGCTGCTCTACACCATCCTCTACTACCGCGCGTTGGGTCTGGTGATTCTCCTCGGCCTGGCCGCGACCGCCGCCCTGCTGTGGGCCATCATCTCGGCGCTGGGCCATACGGCCCTGGCCCCCAGTTTCGACTTGGCTGGTGTCACCGGATTGATTGTGTCCATCGGCATCACGGTGGACAGCTACGTCGTGTACTTCGAACGCCTCAAAGACGAGGCCCGAGCAGGGCGCTCGATCCGCTCCTCGGTGGACCGGGGCTTCCGCTCGGCCTGGCGCACCGTGCTGGCCGCGGACACCGTGAGCCTGCTGGCCGCCGTGCTGCTCTACATCATCGCCGTGGGCGACGTGCGGGGCTTCGCCTTCTTCCTCGGGATCTCGACCATCATGGACATCGCGATCACCTGGTACTTCACGCGGCCGCTGGTCATCCTGCTCGGACGGCGCGGTTCGCAGAGCACCTCCATGCTCTCGATGGCCGCGGGACTGACCTCGGGGGGTGGGCGCGATGAGTGACCCCAAGAAGAACCCGGGACGCTTCGGGCGCCTCTACCAGGGACTCACCACGATCGACTTCGTGGGCCGCAAGAGGATGTGGTTCACCATCTCGATCATCATCATCGTGGTGGGGCTGGGTTCGCTCGGCGTGCGCGGCTTCAACCTGGGCATCGACTTCAAGGGCGGCAACTCCTGGGAGATGGTCAACGTGCCCAACACCTCGATCAGCGCCGTGACGTCGGCGGTGACCAAGGCCGGACTCTCCCAGCCGTCGGTCGAGAAGCTCGGCAGCGACACGTACCAGGTCACGGCCGACCTCAACTCGTACTCCCAGTCCCAGCAAACGGTCATCACCAACCGCGTGGCCGCCGCCATGGCCAGCGTGGCGGGCATCAGTCCCAACCAGGTCTCGAGTTCCAGCGTCGGTCCCACTTGGGGCGGTGAGATCACCCATCGGGCCTTGGAGGCCCTCATCGTCTTCTTCATCGCGGTGGTGGGCTACATCAGCGTGCGCTTCGAACCCAAGATGGCCGCGGCCGCGTTCATCGCCATGGTGCACGACCTGCTCGTGACCATCGGGGTCTACTCGCTCTTCGGGCTGCAGATCACCCCCGACACGGTCATCGCGATCCTGACCATCCTCGGTTACTCGCTCTACGACACCGTGGTGGTCTTCGACCGCGTGCGTGACAACACCGGCGGGGTGCTCAAGTCGGGCGACATGAACTACAGCGAGATGGTCAACCTCTCGATGAACCAGACGCTGGCGCGGTCCATCAACACGTCGCTGGTGGCGATCCTGCCGGTCTTCTCGGTGCTCATCGTCGGTGCCTACATCCTGGGCGCGACGACCCTGCAGAGTTACGGACTCGCGCTGAGCGTCGGTCTGTTGAGCGGGGCCTACTCCTCGATCTTCATCGCCAGCCCCCTGCTCGCGATCCTGAAGGAGCGCGAGCCGCGCTTCAAGGAACTGGCGTTGCGGGTCGCGTCGCGCACCGACGTGGACCATCGCAGGCTGAGTCCGGCGGCCGCCGCGCGACTCGGCGCCGAGGGCGCCCAGCGGGCGGTGAAGAGCACGCAGACGTCGTCCTCACGGGGCGTCATCGCGCGCGGACGTAAGCAAAAACGGCGCTAGAGCGCCATTAGGCTGGCTCCATGGTGAGCCTCACGTCACGTCCTAGCGCCGACAGCGAGCTCGAGAGTTCGGTCGAGCGTCTCATCGCGCGTTTCCGCGAGCACCACGACGGCGGCGACGTCGAACTCATCCGCCGCGCCGGCCTGGCCGCCATCAAGGCCCACGAGGGCCAGCTGCGCCGCACCGGCGAGCCCTACGTCACCCACCCCATCGCCGTGGCGGGTATCGTGGCCGACCTCGGCTTGGACGAGCCGACCATCGCCGCGGCCCTGCTGCACGACGCGGTGGAGGACACCGGCATCACCACCAAGTGGCTGGCCAAGGAGTTCGGCGACCAGGTGGCGGCCGTGGTCGACGGCGTCACCAAGCTCGACCGCCTGGAGTTCGACTCCAAGGAGGCCCAGCAGGCGGCCACCATCCGCAAGATGTTCATCGCCATGGCCCACGACTGGCGGGTGCTGCTGATCAAGCTGGCCGACCGCCTGCACAACATGCGCACCATCTCGGTCATGCCCATGGCCCGCCAGCGCGCCATCGCCCAGGAGACCCTCGACGTCTACGCGCCCCTGGCCCATCGCTTGGGCGTCCAGCAGGTCAAGTGGCAGCTGGAGGACCTGAGTTTCGCCACCCTGCACCCCAAGCGCTACGCCGAGATCGAGCAGATGGTCGCGGCCCGCGCCCCCGAGCGCGAGGCCTACCTCGGCGAGGTGATGGACACCTTGAGCGCCAAGCTCGAGAGCTTCGGCATCAAGGCCGAGGTGAACGGACGACCGAAGCACTTCTGGAGCATCTACGAGAAGATGGTGGTGGGCGGCAAGGAGTTCGACGAGATCTTCGACCTGGTGGGCCTGCGCGTCATCGTCGAGGAGGACCGCGACTGCTGGGCGGTGCTGGGCGCCATCCACGCCATCTGGTCGCCGGTGTCGGGCCGCTTCAAGGACTACATCAACTCACCCAAGTTCAACCTCTACCAGTCGTTGCACACGACGGTGATCGGACCGCGCGGCAAGGGCGTCGAGGTCCAGGTGCGCACCCAGGAGATGCACCGGCGCGCCGAGTTCGGCATCGCGGCGCACTGGGGCTACAAGGAGGGCGCCACCAACAAGGACATCGCCTGGATGCAGCGTCTGGCCGACGTGGGCGAGGAGGAGCACGACCCGATCGCGTTCCTGGAGGCCTTGAAGCTCGACCTCGGCCACGACGAGGTTTACGTCTTCACCCCCAAGGGCCGGGTCATCGCCCTCATCGAGGGGGCCACGCCCATCGACTTCGCCTACGCCGTGCACACCGAGGTCGGCCACCACTGCGTGGGCGCCAAGGTCAACGGCCGCCTGGTGCCGCTCGACACCACCCTGCACTCGGCCGACGTGGTCGAGGTGGTCACCAGCAAGAACGCCTCGGCCGGCCCCTCGCGCGACTGGCTGGCGCTGGTCAAGTCGTCGCGGGCCAAATCCAAGATCCGACAGTGGTTCCAGCGCGAGCGCCGCGAGGACGCCATCGAGGGCGGCCGCGAGGAGCTGACCAAGGCCCTGCGCCGCGAAGGGCTGCCCATCGCCACCACGCTCACCTCGAGCGCGCTGGGGGCCGTGGTCGGGGCCCTCAACCTAGAGGACCTCGACGCATTGTTGATCGCCATCGATTCCGGACAGATCTCGGCCATGGCGGTGGTCCAGCGCCTCGACCGCGAGCTGCACGGGGGAGAGGCCGAACAGCTGCCCACCACGGTGACCAAGATGCCGCGCACCAGCCGCACCGAGAAGCGCTCGGCCGGCGTCTACGTCGAGGGCCTCGACGACGTCATGATCCACCTGGCCCGGTGCTGCTCGCCGGTGCCCGGCGATCCGATCATGGGTTTCATCACCCAGGGTCGCGGGGTGTCGATCCACCGCGACGACTGCTCCAACGCGGTGGCCCTGGCCCAGCGGCTCGGAGAGCGGATCATCGACGTCGAGTGGGACGGGACCAGCAGCGGCCAGTACCGCGCGGTCTTGGAGATCATGGCCTTCGACCGGTCGCGCCTGCTGCTCGACGTCTCGAAGGTCGTGGCCGAGTACCACCTCAACATCATCTCGAGCAGCTCGACCACGTCGGGGTCGCGCATCGTGCGCATGGTCTTCGACGTCGAGCTGGCCGACCCGGCGCACCTGAGCAGCCTGCTCGCGGCCCTCAAGGGCGTGGACGGGGTCTTCGACGCCTTTCGCCAGCTGCCCGGGCAGAACAAGTCCTAGTGGAACCGGTCACGCCCTTCAAGGCGCCGATCGGGACCCACGACGTGCTGGCCCCCGAGTCGGCCCAATGGGAGGGCCTGGTCGCGACGTTCGCCGAGCTGGCCTACCGCTACGACTTCTCGCTACTGGTCTCGCCCGTCTTCGAGGACGTGGGGGTCTTCAACCGAGGCATCGGCGAGAACAGCGACATCGCCAAGAAGGAGATGTACGTCTTTCAGGACCGAGGTAAGCGCACCTTCGCGCTGCGGCCGGAGGCCACCGCCTCGGTCGTGCGCGCCTTCGTCCAGCACAATCCCACCACGCCGTGGAAGGTGTGGTGGGTCGGGCAGATCTTCCGCTACGAGCGTCCCCAGGCCGGCCGCTACCGCCAGCACCACCAGTTGGACGTCGAGGTGCTGGGCACCGACGACCCGGCGGTCGACGTCGAAGTCATCTCGCTGGCCTGGCACTTCTACCGGGCCATCGGCCTCACGCGCATCACGCTGCTCGTCAACTCGATGGGCCACGACGAGTGCCGGGGCGCCTACGTGAACCTGCTGCGCGACTACCTGAGCCGCCACGTCGAGGAACTGTGCGACGAGCACCGCACCACCTGGCGGGAGAACCCGTTGCGCGTGCTCGACTGCAAGAGCGAGGTCTGCATCGCCGTGACCGCGCGCGGCCCGATGCTGATCGATCACCTCTGCGACGACTGCCGCGCGCACTTCGACCAGGTCCTGGCAGGCCTGGCCGCGTTGGGCATCGACTCGACCCTCGAACCGCGTCTGGTGCGGGGCTTCGACTACTACACGCGCACGACCTTCGAGGTCACGGCCCAGGCCCTCGACGGGGCCCAGAACGCCATCGGCGGCGGCGGCCGCTACGACAAGCTGTCCGAGCAGCTGGGCGGCAAGCCCGTGAGCGGCATCGGCTTCGGCAGCGGCATCGAACGTCTGCTGCTGACGCGCGCCGCCGAGGGGGTGAACGAGCCGCTGCTCAAGCGCTCGCTGGATCTCTTCGTCGTCGACACGACCGGCCAGGACGTGGCCACGGTGCTCGTCGACACCCTGCGCGGGGCCGGCTTCGCCACCGGCCGCGCCTACGACGAGCGCTCGATGAAGGCCCAGATGAAGGTGGCCGACAAGTCCGGGGCCCGCTTCGCCCTGTTGGTGGGGCCCCAGGAACACGCGTCCGACGAGGTTACGATTAGGGACCTGCGGGCGAAGGACGAGCGGGGCCAACGCAGCGTCGCCCGGGCCGATCTCGTGACGGAACTCATCAACCTACTCAAGAAGTGACGTGACCATGTCCAGTGATTTTGAAGCGACCAGCCTGCGCGACCTGCTGTGCGGATCGGTCGGTCCGTCGCTGGTCGGCACCACCGTGACCATCTGCGGCTGGGTGGCCAAGCGCCGCGAGCACGGCGAGCACCTGGCCTTCCTCGACGTGCGCGACCGCTCGGGCATCGTCCAGGTCGTGGTCGACGGTTCGGTCGACGCGCGCAGCGAGTACGTGGTGCGCGTGACGGGCACGGTCACCCGCCGGCCCGAAGGCACGGTCAACGAGAGACTGGCGACCGGCGAGGTCGAACTGACCGACTGCACGGTCGAGGTCCTGGCGGTCGCCGAGGCGCCGCCTTTCCAGCTGGACGACCGCATCGACATCGACGAGCAGGTGCGCCTGCGCCACCGCTACCTCGACCTGCGCCGCGACACCATGCAGCGCAACCTGCGCCTGCGCGCGGTGGTCAACCGCGCCTTGCGCGCGGCCATGGACGAGCAGGGCTTCTGCGAGGTGGAGACCCCACTGCTGTGGGCGCCCACCCCCGAGGGGGCCCGGGAGTTCGTCGTGCCCTCGCGATTGCACCCCGGCGAGTTCTACGTCCTGCCCCAGAGCCCCCAGATCGCCAAGCAGCTGCTGATGGTCGGGGGCTTCGACCGCTACTACCAGATCGCGCGTTGCCTGCGCGACGAGGACCTGCGCGCCGACCGCCAGTTCGAGTTCACCCAGTTGGACATGGAGGCCAGCTTCGTCACCCAGGACGACGTCATGGGCTTCGTGTCGCGCGCGGTGCTCGACGCCGCGCAGGCCGCCACCGGCGAGCGCCCCGGCGACATCGGCACCATGACCTGGGTCGAGGCTCTCGAGCGCTACGGCACCGACAAGCCCGACCTGCGTTTCGACATGACGCTGCACGACCTCTCGGACGTCTTCGCCACGACGCAGGTGAAGGCCTTCGCGGCGCCCACGGTGAAGGCCCTGCGCCTGCCCGGCGGCGCGCAGCTCTCGCGCAGCCGTCTCGACCAGCTGACCGACTTCGCCAAGGAGCTCGGGGCGAAGGGTTTGGCCTGGTTCCGGGTCACCAGCGAAGGACTCGACTCGCCGCTGGCGCGTTTCCTCGACGAGACCGAGACGGCGGCCATCACGAACCTCGACGGCGCGCGGGTCGGCGACCTTATCTTCTGCGTAGCCGACGAGTACGTGCTGGCCTGCAAGGTGCTGGGTCAGTTGCGGGTGCTGCTGGGATCTAAGCCGGTGGGCGAAGGGCCCCATCACTACGTCTGGGTGAGCGAGTTCCCGATGTTCGAAGGGGTCGACGAGGAGGGCAACCTTCAAGCCGCGCATCACCCTTTCACCATGCCCCACCCCGAGGACCTCGACCTGCTCGAGAGCGAACCCTTGAAGGTTCGCAGCCAGGCCTACGACCTGGTGCTCAACGGCTGGGAGCTGGGCAGCGGCTCGGTGCGCATCCACCGCGCCGACATCCAGTCGAGGGTCTTCAGCGCGCTGGGCATCAGCGACGAGGAGGCCCAGGTCCGGTTCGGCTTCCTGCTCGGGGCCTTCAAGTACGGCGCGCCGCCGCACGCCGGCTTCGCCTTCGGCATCGACCGGTTGGTGGCCATCTTCGCGGGCGAGGAGAACATCCGCGAGGTGATCGCCTTCCCCAAGACCCAGTCGGGCACCGACCTCATGACCGGCGCGCCCAAGTCCATCTCGGCGCGCCAGATCCGCGACCTGCACCTAAAGACCGTCACCAAAGGTACGTGAGCCACGTCCCTCTTCGATGACGCCGTCGCGATGCGCCTGAAGCAGGCCGCTCCGCTGGCTGAACTGCTGCGCCCGCGCAGCCTCGACGAGATAGTGGGCCAGGATCACCTGGTGGGACCGGACGGTCCGCTGCGCCGTTTCGTCAACGCCAAGCAGCTGACCTCCATGATCCTTTGGGGGCCGGCCGGGACCGGCAAGACCACGTTGGCCCGGATCCTCGCGTCGTCGGCCGGCTACGCCACCGAGAGCCTCTCGGCGGTGAGCGGCGGTGTGAAGGACGTGCGCGAAGCCCTGGCCCGCGCGCGTGAACTGCTGGGCGAGCACGGCCAGCACACGGTGCTGTTCATCGACGAAGTGCACCGCTTCAACAAGGCCCAGCAGGACCTGCTGCTGCCCGCGACCGAGACCGGTGAGATCGTGCTGATCGGGGCGACCACCGAGAACCCCTACTTCGAAGTGAACGCGGCGCTGATGAGCCGCTCGACCCTGTGGCGCCTGCACACGCTCTCGAGCGATGACCTCGCGGTGCTGGTCGCGCGGGGCGTGGCGCTTCGTCGAGCGCGGGTGAGCGACGAGGCGCTCGAGGCCATCACCTCTTCGGCGGACGGCGACGCGCGCGCCGCCCTGACCACGCTCGACACGGCCATCATCCTGGCGCGCGCCCAACGCGATGACGAGGGCGGCGACGATGCTGTGGTCGAGGTGGCCCACGTCGCCCAGGCCCGCGACGGACGGCTCTACCACCAGTCACGCGATACCCACTACGACCAGGTCAGCGCCTTGATCAAATCCGTGCGCGGATCGGACCCCGACGCCGCGCTCTATTGGCTGGTGACCCTGCTCGAGAGCGGCGAGAGCGCCCGGTTCCTGGCGCGTCGGCTGGTGATCCTGGCCAGCGAGGACGTCGGGCTGGCCGATCCGACCGGGTTGCTGGTGGCCGAGGCGGCGGCGCGCGCCGTTGAGTTCGTGGGGTTGCCCGAAGCGCGGCTCACCCTGGCGCACGCGACGCTGACGTTGGCCTTGGCGCCCAAGAGCAATTCGGTCACCCGGGCGCTGGGGGCGGTGACCGACGCGGTGCGCGCCGGCGGACAGGCCGACGTGCCCGATCACCTGCGCGACGCGCACTATCGCGGGGCGGGGGAGTTGGGTTTCGGGCGCTCCTACGACTATCCCCACGACTTTGAAGGCGGCTGGGTCGACCAGCAGTACCTGCCCGACGGCCAGGTCGGCTCGTCGTTCTTCGATCCCTCGGCCTACGGCCGCGAGAAGGACGTGGTCGAGCGTTGGCGTCGCCTGAGGGCGGTGAAGGACCCGGACGACGAAGGCCCAACGGTAGAGTAAGCGGGTGGAAGCCGCGCAACTCCGATCGATTTTTCTCAACTACTTCGCCGACAACGGCCACACGGTGGTGCCCTCGGCCAGCCTGATCCCGCACGACCCTTCGCTGCTCTTCACCGTCGCGGGCATGGTGCCCTTCAAGCCGTACTTCCTCGACACCGAGAGCGCGCCCTACAAGCGCGCCGTCTCGATACAGAAGTGCTTCCGCACGGTGGACATCGAGAACATCGGCACCACGCTGCGCCACCTCACCTTCTTCGAGATGATGGGCAACTTCTCCTTCGGCGACTACTTCAAGGAGGGCGCCATCACCTACGCGTGGGGCCTCATCACCGAGGGCTTCGGGCTCGACCCGGAGCGGCTCTGGGTCACCGTGCACACCAGCGATGACCAGGCCGAAGAGCTCTGGCGCGACCTCATCGGCGTTCGCCCCGAGCGCATCCAACGTCTCGGCGCGGACAACTTCTGGGAGATGGGCGACACGGGTCCCTGCGGCCCGAGCTCGGAGATCTTCTTCGACAAGGGTCCCGAGTTCGGCGACGAGGGCGGCCCCGCCTTCGGGGGCGAGGACCGCTACATGGAGTTCTGGAACCTGGTCTTCACCCAGTTCGACAAGTCCCCCGACGGTTCGTTGTCCGAACTGCCTAAGAAGAACATCGACACCGGCGCCGGTTTCGAACGCACCCTGTCGATCTTGAACGGCGTCGAATCGGTGTTCTTCACCGACCTCTTCGCGCCGCTGCTCGAGACGGCGTCGCGGGCGCTCAAGGCGCCGCTCGGCCGCGACGACCAGACCGACGTGGCCATCCGACGCATCGCCGAGCACGGGCGGGCCATGACCATGCTGGTGTCCGACGGGGTCCTGCCGTCCAACGAAGGTCGCGGCTACGTGCTGCGTCGGATCATCCGCCGCGCCATCCTGGCCGCGCGCCGCGCCGGGTCCGAGGCGCCCCTGGCCGCGTCGCTGGTCGACGCCACCATCGAGAAGATGGGCGGCGCCTACCCGGTGCTGGTGAAGGATCGTGACCTCATCGTCGAGGTGCTCGAACGCGAGGAGGTCGGCTTCGCACGGACGTTGCGCACGGGGCTGTCCTTGCTGGAAAGTGCCCGTGACCAGGTGCAGAAGAGCGGCCTGCACGTCTTCCCCGGCGACGTCGCGTTCCGTCTGCACGACACGCACGGCTTCCCCATCGAACTGACCGAGGAGATCGTGGCCGAGTCGGGACTGAGCGTAGAGCGTGAGGACTTCGACGCCGCGATGAAGGACCAGCGCGACCGGGCCCGTGCGGCGGCCAAGACGCTCAACCTGGCCGACGACGCGCAGTACCGCGACCTGGTGGAGCGTCACGGCGCGACGGAGTTCGTCGGGCGCGACCTCACGCGCTACAGCGTCGAGACGACGGTGGTGGCGCTGCTCAAGGACGAGCACGGCGCGAGCGAGTTGTTCCTCGACGCGACGCCCTTCTACGCCGAGTCCGGCGGCCAGGTCGGCGACACCGGTTCGATCGTCACCGAGACCGGGCGCTTCGAGGTGGCGGACACCCAGAGCGTGGCGGGTGGATTGATCGCGCACCGCGGCCGACTGACCGGCGAGGTGGTGCCCGGCCAGGCGGCTGTCGCCACGATCGACGCCGTGCGCCGAGAGGCCACCCGCCGCAACCACACCGCGACGCACCTGCTGCATTCGGGCCTGCGCGCGGTGCTGGGTGACCACGTGCGCCAGCAAGGTTCGTTCGTCGGACCGGACCGGCTGCGCTTCGACTTCTCGCACGGGTCGGGCCTCACGGGCGAGGAGGAGAACGCCATCCTCACCATGGTCAATACCGACGTCGTGGCGAACGAGGTGGTAGAAACGATCCAGACCACCAAACAGGAGGCGCAGACCATGGGCGCCGTGATGTTCTTCGGCGACAAGTACGGTGACCGCGTGCGGGTGGTGCGCGCGGGATCGCACAGCCTCGAGTTCTGCGGCGGCACGCACGTGGACCGCCTGGGCGACATCGGCCAGATCCAACTGGTGAGCGAGGGTTCGATCGGATCCAATACTCGACGCATCGAGGCGGTCAGCGCCCTGGCGGCCTATCGGCGCAGCCACGAGATGGAGGGCGCGCTCGGTTCGGTGGCCTCGCTGCTCAAGACGTCGATGGACGACGTGGTGCCGACGCTCGAACGTCTGGTCGAACGTCAGCGTGACGTCGAGAAGGAGATCGCCTCGCTACGTCAGTCTCATCTCTCCGGCTTCGCCGAGCAGCTGCACGCGGCGCACGGCGGCGACGTGGTGGTGGCGCGTGTCGACGGCTACGCGGGCGAGCAGCTGCGCACGCTGGCCCAGGACCTGCAGCGCCGGGGCCGCCGCGTGGTGGTGCTGGCGGGCAGCGTGGACGACAAGGTGGCCATCGTGGTCGCGAGCGACGAGTCGCTCGACGCGCAGCAGACCGTGAAGGACTTGGCCGCGATGGTGGGCGGCGGCGGTGGCGGTTCGACGCGCTTGGCCCTGGCGGGCGGGCGCGACGTGGAAGGTATCGATCGCGTGCTCGAGGCCGCGGGAAAGCTGTAGGCGATATGGCACGAATTCTTGGCATCGATCCCGGCACCAAGCGGTGCGGCATCGCCATCACCGACACCGAGCAGACCATGGCCTTCCCCCGGCCGGCGCTCGAGGTCAACGAGTCGCTGATGGGCAAGATCGCCCAGCTGGTGGAGGACGAGTCGGTCGGGCTCATCGTGGTGGGACGCCCGGTCTCTCTCGCCGGCAACGAGACCGAGAGCACCGAGCAGGCTGACGAGCTCTGCCGCCAGGTCCGCGACCGCATCCATCACGCCACGGTTGTGCAGTTCGACGAACGCCTGACCACGGTTGAGGCGCAACGTTCCCTCACCAACGCGGGAATGAGAGAGAAGAATCAGCGGTCCCATGTAGACAGCGCGGCAGCCGTCATCATGCTGCAACACTATCTAGATGGCCTTTCTACTGAGTAAGCCGCTCGGGCGCGCCCTGGCGGCCCTCATCGCGCTGGTGGCGGTCGCGGGCCTGTGGTTTGCCTGGCAGGTCCATCCACTGACCGGCCCGGGCAAGGAGGTGATCGTCACGGTGCACGCGGGCGACTCGCTGGCGACCGTGGCGGGCGAGATGCACGCCAAGGGCGTCATCGGTTCGCCCTTCGCCTACCGCATCGACACAACAATTTTCGGCGCCCCCACCGTGCTGCCCGGCTCCTACGAGATCCGTCAGAACTCGTCGTTCGCCGCGTTGAGCGCCCTGCTCAATCAGGGACCCAACGTGAACGTCCTGTCGGTCTCGCCGGGGCTCACGCTTAACGAGATCGAGAACTCGCTGGCGACCGATCTCGGCACCACCTTCGCCAACCGTTTCGTGCGCGATGCGGCGTCGCTGGCCCAGGCCAGCCCGTTCCACCCCAACGGGTCGCTGGAGGGGCTCGTCGGCCCCGGCTCGTACCTGCTCACGTCGAGCGAGACGCCGATGAAGCTGGCGAGGAAGATGGTGACGCGCTTCGACGCCAAGGCAACCAAGCTGGGCCTCACCCCTAGCACCACGCTCAATGGACTGAGCGCCTACCAGCTGATCATCGCGGCCTCGATCGTGGAGAAGGAGGGCTACTACCCGAGCAACATGCCCCGGGTGGCCCGGGTCATCTTCAATCGTCTCAAGCGCGGCGGGCCCCTGCAGATGGACGCCACGGTGCTGTACTACCTGCGCCGCGACGGCGGCACGGTCACGCCGGCCATGTTGCAGACGCCCGAGCCCTACAACACGTACCTCAACGTCGGCCTGACGCCGACCCCGATCTGCACCATCTCCAAGTTCTCGATCAACGCGGTGCTGCACGCCCCGGCGGGGACGTGGCTCTACTTCACCCTGGTGAACAAGGACGGACAAGAGGCCTTCGCCACGACCTTCGCCGAGCAACTGAAGAACGAGGCCCTGGCCAAGAGTCGAGGCATCGGATGAGGTGGCGCCTCGGCATCGCCGGTTCGCCCGTCGCGCACTCGCGCTCGCCGCAGCTGCACGAGGCCGGCCTGCTCATGGCCGGCCTGGAAGGCACGTCGTCACGGGTGGAGCTCGACCAGGCGCATTCGGCCAGACTGCTCGAACTCATGGGCGGGTCCTTCGACGCCCTCTCGGTGACCATGCCGCTCAAGGCCGACGCCGCGGCTTTGTGCGCGAGTCTCGATGACGCGGCCCGGCGTACCGGGGTGGTCAACTCGCTGCTCTTTCGAGACGGCACGTTGCGCGGTGCCTGCACCGACGGCTTCGGTTTCGTGGACGCGGTGCACGCGCAGTTCGCGGTCTCCCTCGAAGGGGCGCGGGTCGTGGTGATCGGCGCCGGCGGGGCGGCGCGCGGCATCATCGACGCCCTGGTGCACGTGGGTGTCGAGACCGTGGGCGTCCTGGGGCGCACGGCGTCGCGCGTGGCCGAGATCACGGGGCCCTTTAAGAACGTGGTGGACGTCGCCGAGTTCTCTGGTCCGCTCGACCTGGTGATAAACGCGACGCCCGCGGCCTCGCGCGAGGCGAATCACGAGCTGTTCCCCGGCGTGAGCGCGGCGACGATTGCCGTTGATATCGCTTACGATCCCGTGGCGACGCCGTGGCGTAGCCTTTACGAAGATGCAGGTTGTCGAACGGCGAACGGACTCGGAATGCTGGCCTATCAAGCGGCGCTTCAGATGACGTGGTGGTGGGAGACCGCCATCGACGGAGCCGCGCTGCTCGGGGTGATCTCGTGACCGACACCCTGGCGGCCTTCACGACGCGCCTGCGCGCCAAGGACTCCCTGGACCTGGGGCTGGCCGGCGGTCTGATCGCGCTCGGCTGCATCGGGGTGGTGATGATCTACAGCGCCACCCGTCAGGCCCTGGTCAACGCCAGCGAGAACCCGCACTACTACATGGAGCGCCAGGGTCTCTTCGTGGTCATCGGCATCGTCGTCATGCTCACCATCTCCTTCATTGACTATCGAAGGTTCGAGAGCGCGGCTACGCCGCTCTACGTGATCGGGCTGCTAAGCCTGGCCGGCGTCTTCTTCCTCGGCCAGAGCGCGCTCGGCGCCCAGCGCTGGTACAGCCTCGGCATCATCCAGATCCAGCCCAGCGAGTTCACGGTGCTCTTCATCATCCTGGCCGTCGCCACGTACTGCCAGCGCCGGCCCGAGGGGCTCACCATGTACGACGTGAGCCGACTCCTGTTGATGGGCGGAACGCCGCTGCTCATGATCGTGGCCCAGCCCGACCTCGGCACCGGCATCATCATCGTCATCACCGTGTCGGCGATCATGGTGGTGGCCGGCGTGCCGCCCCGCTTCATGACCCTGCTCGCTGTGCTGGGCTCGGTCGGCGCGGTCTGCGCCTTCTACTTCGGCGTGCTGCACAAGTACCAGACCGACCGCTTCCTCTCCTTCTTGAACCAGAACTCGAGCAACCCCAAGCTCCAGGCGCTGATCTACGAGGTGAACAACTCCAAGAGCGCGATCGGCGCGGGAGGGCTGCACGGGGCCGGCCTGTTCCAGGGCATGCAGACCACCCTCGGCTACGTGCCCGAGCAGCACACCGACTTCATCTTCAGCGCCATCGGCGAGCAGGTGGGCTTCATCGGCTCGGCGCTCATCATCGTGCTGCTGGCCTTCGTGGCCTACCGGATGTTCAGCATCGGGCGAAACGCCAAGGACACCATGGGCCGGCTCATCTGCCTGGGCATGTTCATCTTCTTCTCCTTCAGCTGCTTCGAGAACATTGGCATGACCATGGGCATCATGCCGGTGACCGGCATCCCCTTGCCGCTGATCAGTTACGGCGGATCGTCGGCCCTGGTCTTCTTCGCCGGGGGCGGGGCCGTGCTGTCGGTGTCGCGTCGCACCAGTAGTTTGTCCTGACCATGACCAGCGACTCCCCACTCGACGCGCCAGAGGAACCCGCCCAGGCCGAGACTGCCGACCCGGCGGGCGAGCCCGACCCCAACGAGGTCATCTATCGCGTGATGACCGTCGGATCGGTGCGCTTCGACCTGGGCACGACATCGCCGCAGATCCATCTGGTGGAGGAGGAGTCGCCGTATCGAAACGTGTCGATCTCGGTGGCGCTGAGCGAGGCCCAGTCGCTGCATAACGCCCTCATCGGCTCGGTGGGCGTGCGACCGAGCACCCATGAACTCACCAGCGCCATCATCGCCCAGCTGCGCGCCGACATCATCGCCGTGCGCATCCTGCGCCACGAGCACGGCGTCTTCTACTCCGAGTTAGACCTCATGACCCAGCACGGGCGTGAACGCTTCGACTGTCGCACCAGCGACGGCGTGATCCTGGCCATTCGCCAGGCCGTGGCGGCGCCGATCCTCTGCGCCGAAGAGGTGCTGGCCAGCTTCTACGACTGAAGGCGGTCTGCTCGTGCAGCAAAGTGGTACGAGGGCCTTAGAGCTTCAGCCGATACAGCGCGTGGCGCCGCAACTCCCACTCGGGCGTCATGGGGTGGTCGAAGTCGTCGGTTTCGTCGTGGGTGAACCCCAGCTTCTCCATCACCCGTCGTGAACGTTCGTTGCTCACCGTGGTGAAGCTCACCAGCTCTCCGCGAGGGGCGTCGACGTTCGTTCTCGCCCACGACACGCAGTGCTCGGCCGCCTCGGTGGCGTAGCCGCGGCCCCAGGCGTCCGCGCGGAGTCGCCAGCCGATCTCGACACACGGCGTGAAGTGCGCCTCCCAGGCGGGCGACATGAGACCGACGAAACCGATGAAGCGTCGTGAGTCCTTCTCCTCGACGGCCCAGAGTCCGTAGCCTCGACGCCAACCTTCGATGATGTTCGCAATCAGGGCGTCGGACTGGGCCTCGTCCATCACGGCGGGGAAGTACTCCATGACGCGGGAATCGCCGTTCATGAGGGCGAAGGGCGCCCGGTCCTCGTCGCGCCATTCGCGCAACGTCAGACGCGGCGTCGTGAGGGTTGGGGTATCGGCCATCAACCCATCATGCCGGCGACGAACGGATCGTTCAGCGAGATGAGAGGCCTTAACGTTCCGATCGCCTCGTGAACTGGACGGCTTTTATCTCGCCGCCGCGCAGTTCGGCGCTGTTCTCGTCCGAGATGCGCAGCAGGATAGCGACGATGATGTAGTTGGCGAAGAGCGAGCTTCCCCCGTAGGCCACGAAGGGTAAGACCATGCCGGTGAAGGGCAGGATCCGAAGCACGCCGGCCATGATGAAGAAGGCCTGAAAGCCGACGATCGCGGTGAGGGCCACCGCGGCCAGACGAACGTAGTCCGAGTGGGCGCGCTGGGCAATGTGGAAGCCCTCGCCGACGAAGGCGACGAAGAGGCACAGGATGAGGATGATCCCGATGAAGCCGAGTTCCTCCCCGACGGCCGCAAAGATCATGTCCGAGGTGAGGTCGGGGATGGTGCCCGACTGGCCGAGCCCCAGGCCCGTGCCGATGATGCCGCCCGCGGCCAGGGAGAACCAGCCGTAGGCGATTTGCGAGGAGTGCGCGAAGTTGATGGCCGACCACGGGTTGATCCAGTCGCTGATTCGTGAGTGCACCTGGGCGAAATAGTGCGCCGCCAACGCGGCACCGCCGGCGAAGAGCCCGATGCCGAGCACCACGTAGGTCTTGAGCCCCGTGGTCACCCACAGCAGTGACATGAAGAGCGCGAAGAGCAGCATGGCGAAGCCCAGGTCGTTCTCGGCGCCCAGAATGGCCAGCGCGCAGCCCCAGGCGAAGACGATGGGGAAGACCACCTTGGGCGGCACGATCAACTTTCGAATGACGCGCTGCGTGGGCGTGGACAGCAGCTCGCGGTTGGCGGCGAAGTAGGAGGCGAAGAAGAAGGCCAGCAGGATCTTGGCAATCTCGACCGGCTGGAAGGAGAGCGGCCCGAGCGCCACCCAGAGCCGGGCGCCGCCGCTCGAGTAGCCGACGTGGGGCACCAGGGGCAACAAGAGCAGCAGGATCGCGCCGCTCAACGTGAGGTAGCGGTAACGGTCGAGGTCGCGCACGTGACGCACCAGCGCCAGGGTGATGACCACCCCGGCCGCGCTGAGCAGGAACCAGAGGGCCTGGTCGCCGGCGAGGGGGGCGTCCCAACGTGCTATCTCCACGTACCCAATGCCGTTGAGCAGCACCGACACCGGCAGCAGGATCTGCGACGCGCCGGGGGCGAGCCACCTGATGGCCAGGTGCATGGCCAACGAAGTGGCCACGATGACGGTGAGGAAGACCCCCAGGCGGGGCGGCAGGTGGTTCTGGGCGCCCAGCGAGGCCAGCACGTAGAAGCCGGTGGTGATGAGCCAGGCCAGGAACAGGAGGACCAACTCGGCGGAGCGGCCCGGGCGAGGCGTGGAACGTGGCGGGCGGCGACTCCGGCGCTCTCGTACGGCCGTATCGCTCGCCACGAATCAAGAGTAGTCCTAGCATGGAGGAAAGTAATTCTCAGTTTTGGAAAAAGGCACCCGAACCGTGGCTATCGATCTTCTCTCGTTTGGACCGGAGCGATTCTCCAGCCGCGAGCTCTCCCGCCTGGAGTTCGGCTCGCGCCTGCTCGACCTGGGCGAGGACCAGCGCCTGCCGATCCTGGAACGTTTCAAGTTCGTGGCCATCTTCGCTGACATGGTCGACGAGTTCTTCCAGGTGCGGGTGGTGAGCCTCGAGGACAAGGTGGCGGCCGGCGTGCAGACCCCCTCCGTCGACGGCATCCGCCCGCGCCAGCAACTGGTGGCCATCCGCGAGCGCGTGCTCTCCCTGGTGGAACGCCAGGACCGTCTGGTGCTCGACGTGCTGCTGCCCGAGCTCGCCAGTTCGGGGATCGCGGTGGTGCGCTTCAAGGAACTCGACGAAGCCGAGCGCGAGCACCTCACCAAGTACTTCAACGAGAACGTCTATCCGGTCTTGACGCCCCTCGCCGTCGATCCGGGCCATCCGTTCCCCATGATCTCCAACCTGTCGCTCAACATCGCGGTCACCGTGCTCGACGGGGTGACCGGCGAAGAGCGCAGCGCGCGGGTGAAGGTCCCCAACTCGTTGCCGCGTTTCCTCCAGGCGAGCGAGAGTCGTTGGTGCCTGCTGGAGGACCTGGTGATGGCCAACCTGGGCCAACTCTTCCCCGGCATGACGATCTTTCAGTCCGACCTCTTCCGGGTGACCAGGAACGCGGACCTCGCGCTGGACGAGGACGAGGCCGACGACCTCCTGGTGGCCCTCGAGATAGAACTGCGCCGCCGCCGCTTCGGCGAGGCCTTGCGGGTGGAGATCCAGAGCGGCATGTCCAAGGACTTCCTCGACCTGCTGGTGGAGCAGTTCGAGCTCGACCCGTCGAACCTCTACATCACCGACGCCCCGCTGGGCCTGCACGACCTCTGGAGCCTCTACGCCATCGACCGTCCCGACTTGAAGGGTGAGGGCTGGTCGCCCGTCACGCCCAAGCGCCTGCTCGACGGCGACCACGTGGGGGACATCTTCGCCGCCATCCGAGAGTCGGACATCCTGCTGCACCACCCCTACGAATCATTCAGCGACTCCGTCGAGATGTTCATCGCGCAGGCGGCCGACGACCCCAAGGTGGTGGGCATCAAGCAGACGCTGTACCGCACGTCCGGCGACTCACCGATCGTCGGATCGCTGGTGCGCGCGGCCGAACACGGCAAGCAGGTGGTGGCCCTGGTGGAGCTCAAGGCCCGCTTCGACGAGGCGGCCAACATCGAGTGGGCCAAGACCCTGGAGGATTCCGGGGTGCACGTGGTCTACGGGATCGTGGGCTTCAAGACCCACTCCAAGACGGCGCTGGTGGTGCGCAGCGAGGGTGACACCACGACGCGCTACGCCCATATCGCCACCGGCAACTACAACTCCAAGACGGCCAGGAACTACGAGGACTTTGGTCTGCTGACGTGCGACCCGGACATCACCCACGACGTCGGCGAGCTCTTCAACTTCCTCACGGGCTTCGCCCGTCACGGCAACTACAACAAGATCATCGTGAGTCCCACCATGACGCGCACCAGCATCGTCGAGCTCATCAACGGCCAGCGCGACCTGGGCGAGCGGGGCAAGATCTCCTTCAAGGTCAACGGCCTCACCGACCCGACGGTCATCGACGCCCTCTACGAGGCCAGCGCCGCCGGCGTCGAGGTCCGCCTCGAGGTTCGCACGCTGTGCTGCCTGCGCCCCGGCGTGGTGGGACTCTCGGAGAACATCACGGTGCACAGCCTGGTCGGGGAGTTCCTGGAGCACTCGCGGATCTTCATCTTCGGGCGGCCCAACGAGCGGGACTTCTCGGTCTACATCGGCTCGGCCGACATGATGGAGCGCAACTTGGACCGGCGCGTCGAGGTGACGGTGCCGATCGGGGACCCCCGGCTCCAGGCCGACCTGGTCGAGGCCTTCGAGATCACCTGGTCCGACGACCTCTTCACCTGGGTGCTCGGCACCGACCGGCGCTGGCGGCGCCTCCAGCCGGTCAACGACTTCTCCGCCCAGGCGGAGTTCAAGCGTCTGGAGCTAAGTCGATCTCGCCTGGTGTCCCAGCAATAGCCACGCGGCGGCGCTGCCAGCGCAGGCTGGCGTAGGCCGCGCCGCCCACCGGGATGGGGATCCAGAAGTTGATGAGCCGGTAGGCCAGCACCGCGAGGATGGCCTGCGCGTGCGGCACGCCGAAGCCGACCAGGGTCGGGATCAACACGCCCTCGATGATGCCGAGGCCGCCCGGGGTGATGGGGATGACCGCCAGGATGTTGGCCAGGCCGTACGCGACCAGCAGGTCGACCGGCGAGAGCACGACGCCGAAGGAGATGAGGAAGACCCACAGGCAGCCGGCGTCCAGGAGCCAGTTGAGGGCCGCCCACATGAAGGCCGCCCACAGGGTGCGCTGATTGGCGATGAGCAGCGTGATCCGGGCCGCGACCTTGCTCAACAGGGCCGACACGGTGTTGGGGTCGATGGCCGGGATGCGCCGGGCCACCGCGCGCAGCCAGAGGTCGGCGTGTCGCTGCCCGCGGGTGATGAGCAGGATCGTGCCGAAGAAGGCCGTCAGCAGGAAGATCCCCGCCAGGGCGGCGAAGCCGTAGAGGGGGTCGAAACCGTTGAGCGGGATCGAGATCACCAGGGCCATCCAGAAGATGAGGTTGAGCACGACCGCCGACCCGGCGCCCTGGGCCGCCAGCCCGAAGGCGTTGGTCTCCTTGGGCACGCCCATGGCGTTGTAGAGGCGGTAGGACAGCGCTCCCGCGGGCGCGGAGCCGCCGGGCATGACGTGGCTCACGGCCAAGCCCGAGAGGTTGACGCGCGTGGTGTTGAAGCGGCTCGGCGCGTAGGGGTAGAGCACGGTGCGCGTCAGCTCGACGTAGGCGTAGAGCGCCGCCACCTCGCACAGGACCGCCAGGATGACGATCAAGGGATTGAGTTCGGCCAGCAGGTGCAGCGACTTGTGCAGCGATTTGTGGGCGGACAGGAACTGGGGCAGCACCAGGTACTCGAAGACGAAGATCAAACCGCCCACACTGAGGATGATGCGAAGCTCGCGCGGCATCGAGAATCGTTTCTTCGGGGCGGGATCAGACATAAGGCCTACTCGAGCGTGTCACTTTCTCTTGGATGCGCGAAGCCTGGAATCTCCAGTCTCCCCGGTTCAGTAGAATTCCCAAATGCGAACTCTCGTGGTACTGCCTACGTATAACGAGATGTTGAACATCGAATCTATGCTTCGCGCGCTGCGCGACGTTGTTCCCAGCGTAGACGTGCTGGTCGTCGATGACGGGAGTCCTGACGGCACCGCGGCCAAGGCGCAGGAACTCAGTGGAGAATTGGGCCAGATCTCCTTGCTCACCCGGTCGGTCAAGAGCGGCCTCGGCGGCGCGTACCGCGCGGGCTTCACCTGGGGATTGGAGCACGACTACGAGCTCTTCGTCGAGATCGATTGCGACTTCTCCCACGACCCGCGTGCCCTGCCCGCCCTGCTGGTCGCGGCGACCACCCACGAGGTCGTCATCGGCTCGCGCTACGTCAGCGGCGGCGCCATCCCCAAGTGGTCGCTGCTGCGCCGGCTCATCTCTCGCGGCGGCAACCAGTACGCCTCGATCATGCTCGGCCTGCACGTCGCCGATTCGACGGCCGGCTACCGGGTGTATTCGAGGAGCGCCCTGGAGAAGATCCACTACCAGTCGGTGACCGCCGACGGTTACGGCTTCCAGATTGAGATGACCCACCGGGCGCGCCAGGGCGGCGCGACGATCATCGAGGTGCCGATCTCCTTCACCGACCGCGCGCGGGGCGAGTCCAAGATGTCCGGCGCCATCGTTATCGAGGCCCTGTGGCTCGTCACCAAGTGGTCGATGGAGCGTCCCTTCCAGCACCGCCGGGTTTAGACGCGTTCGACCAGCACCGAGGAGAGCACGACCGCCAGCTTGTCCTTGGTCTCCTCGCGCTCCGCGATGGGGTCCGATTCGCTGACGATGCCCGCGCCGGCCCACGCTTCGAACTGCGTGCCGTCGATGATCACGCCGCGGATGCCGATCCACCACTCGCCGTCGCCGTTGGCGTCGACCCATCCCAGCGGGCCCGCGTAGTGGCCCCGGTCGTGCTGCTCGAGACGGACGATGAGCTCGTACGCGTCGTTACGGGGGATCCCGCCGACGGCCGCCGTCGGGTGCAGCAGCCGCAGGAGTTCCAGCGCGTCGGGCGCGCTGTCGGCGTCGTGGCGCACGCCGCTCACCCAGGTGCCGAGGTGGGCGATGGTGCGCAGCGTCACGATCGACGGGTGCGGATCGGCGGTGATCTCGTCGTAGCTGTTGGAGAGCTGCTGGACCAGGTCGTCCACCAGGACGCCGTGCTCGTGGAGGTTCTTGGTGCTGCCGAGCAGCCAGGTCATGTAGTCGTCGGGCGCTTCGTTGGGCGGCAAGGCAATGGTGCCGGCCTGCGGATTGCACTGGAACGTCGCGCCTTGGCGCCGCACCAGCAGTTCGGGACTGGCGCCGACGTAGCGGCGGTCCATCGTGGTGGGGAGGCTGTAGATCGTGCAGATCGGTTCTCGCGAGCGCAGGCGCGCCGCGATGGCCGCACCGTCGAGCGGTTCGGGGACCGAGCCCAGGACGGCCCGAGCGAGCACGACCTTGTCGATCTCCTTGCGGCGCAGGATCTCCACGGCCAGCGCGACGTTGTGCGCGTACTCCTCGGGCGTGGGCTGATAGGTCAGCGAGCGCAGGCTTTGGGTGGCCTGCGTGGGGGCGACGACACCCTCCAGCAAATCGCGGATGTCGGGTGAGCCCTCGAGTGACGTGAGCCACGCTCGCCCGTCCTTCGTCTGGGTCACGACGTAGCGGGGCACGTTCAGCCGGCCCGGCGCGTGGCGGTCGAAGGGCAAGGTCCCGAAGGCCACGATGCCGGTGCCGGGTGGCCCGTCGACACCGGTCAATTCGTGCGACGCGAGCAGGGACACGGCGTCAGTGGGGGGCTCGAGGCCGCCGGCGAGATCGATCGACAGGGCCACCCCTCCGAAGCCGCTGCGTTGGACGTCGGTGGTCTCGACGAGCCAGCCGTCACGGGCGCCCACGGTGCGCAGCACGTCCCACTGAATGGGTGTGATCTCTTGTTGGATGAACCTCATATCGTGCGCGTCGCGACGAACTGCTGGCTCAGGCCGCCCATGATCCGGCGATGGTTCACGGCGCTGAAGCCGCAGCGATTGAGCATCGCCACGATCTCCTCGGGCGAAGGGAGGTAGGCGGTCGACTGGGGGAGGTAGTGGTAGGCGGCGCGGTCCGACACCAGTGATCCGATGAACGGCACGACGCGCCGGAACCAGAGTCGAAACCCGGCCCGCCAGAGACCCGACCGCGGTTCGGCCACCTCCAGCAGCGACAGGCGCCCGCCCCCCCGGGTGACCCGGGCCATCTCGGCGAACGTCGCCGCCAGGTCGGTGAAGTTCCGCAGCGCGTACCCGCAGGTGATCCCGTCGAACGCCGCCGTGCGGAAGGGGAGCTTCGCCGCGTCGGCCTGCACCTGCTCGGGCAGGGACGTCCCGGCCTCCAGCATGCCCAGGCTCAGGTCGGTGGCGATGGCTCGATGGCCCTGGCGGTGCAACTCGCGAGTGAAGTCGCCGGTCCCGGCCGCGATGTCGAGGACCACGCTGTCGGGCGGCAGGCGCAGGTCGGCCACCGCGCGCCGCCGCCACCGTGCGTCGAGGCCGAAGGTCATAAGCTTGTTGACCAGTTCGTAGCGCGGCGCGATGGCGTCGAACATGGCGCGGACCTGTTGGGTCTTCTCTTCGCCCTGGGGCAGCGGGGTGATCACGTGCTTAGACGTAGTATCGCGCCACGGTCTGCGCGAAGCAGGACGCCTTCGCCGCACCCTTCATCTCCACCACGACGTCGAGCACGATTTGCGCGCCGCCTTCGATGGGGTCGACCGAGACCAGTGTCGCGCCGGCGCGGATCTCGGAGCCGACGAGCACGGGGCTGGTGAAGCGGACCTTGTTGGTGCCGTAGTTGACGCCCATCGCCACGCCGTCGACACGGATCACCGACGAGAGCAGTACCGGTATCAACGCCAGGGTCATGTAGCCGTGGGCGACGGTCTGTCCGAACGGTCCGGACGCCGCCCTTTCGGGGTCGACGTGGATCCACTGGTGATCGTCCGTGGCGTCGGCGAAGAGGTTCACCTGCTCCTGGGTGACCATTCGGTAGTCCGAATATCCCAGGTGCGTGCCGACGAGCGACGCGAGTTCTTCGATGCCTTTTACCCGCGTCGTCATGAATACCTCCGCAAGGATTCTACTGTTTCGTCGATTCGCGACTTCATCGATGGCGCGTCACCCCTAGGATTGGTCAGTGACCGATCAGCACTATGAAGTGCACCATCGACAGATATCGGGCGGATGGTTCAGAGCCGCAATATTCGGCATCAGCGACGGCCTCGTCACCAACGTCTCGCTCATCCTGGGCTTCGCGGGCGCGAATCCGGGCCACAGCGTCATTCGACTGGCCGGACTGGCCGGACTGGTGGCCGGAGGATTCTCCATGGGCAGCGGCGAATACCTCTCCATGAAGGCGCAGAAGGAGCTGCTGGAGTCCGAGATAGAGATGGAACGCAAGGCCCTCATCGCCAATCCGGTGGAGGAGCAGCGGGAATTGCGCCAGATCTTCATCGATCGGGGCATCGAGTTCGAGTTGGCCGACCGATTGTCGGTCGACCTCATGCGTGACCCTGACCTGGCGCTGCGCACGCACACCCGGGAGGAACTGGGCATCGACCCCTCGGCCACGGGCTCGCCCTGGATGGCGGCCCTTTCGTCGTTCTGGGCCTTCGTGGTGGGCGCCTTGATCCCGCTGCTGCCCTGGTTGTGGTCGACGACCGGGAACCAGATCTACTGGTCGATCGGCTTGGCGGCCGTGGGTGCCGCGGTCGTCGGCGGAGCCATTGGGTGGTTCACCCGTCGCGGCATCTGGCGAAGCGCGACCCGTCAGATTGTGATCGCCGCGCTGGCCGCCGCGGTGACCTTCGGCGTCGGGCGCTTGGTCGGTTCTAACTAGGGCGGACGAAGCGCACGAGGTGGTCTTCTCGTCCGACCCAGAAGCCGATCGACTCGTAAAGTTTCTTGGCCACCGCGTTCGTCTGGTCGACGAACAACACGGCCGAGGACACGCCTTTCTTTCGCAGTGACGCCAGGCCCTGGGTCACCATGACGCGACCTAGGTTGCGGCCCTGAAAGTCGGGGTGCACGGACACGACGTAGATCTCTCCGAAGCGGTCGGGGTGCAGTTCGTGGACCTTGGTCCAGCACGACGCGGCCAGTCGGCCGTCGATCTCCAGGAGCAGGAAGCCCGAGGGGTCGAACCACGGTTCGTTGGTGCGCTCGGCCAGGTCCTCGCGCAGCCACGCCCCCTGCTCGGGATGATGCGCGAACGCGGCGTTGTTCTGGTCGAGCCAGCTGTCCTCGTCGTGCATCGGCTCGAAGATGCGAAGCACGGCGCCGCCGGGCACCTCGACCACGGGAACGGGCAGGTTGACGCGCAGCATCTGCAGCGTGCGGATGACGGCGGCCGTGGCCACGTGGTCGACGTCGCGTTCCCACCAGTCGACGCGGTGGTGCGAGGACAGCACGGCCTCGAGCAGGTCTCGGTCGAATCCGCCGCCGCACATCTCGATGGTGGGATGTTCGCTGCCGCTGAGCAGCGCGTACCCCACGAGGTTGTTGTCACGATGGCGGAGCCAGTGCTCGGCCGGCCAGCCGTGCACCACGGCGCGCCGGTGCACTTCGTCGATCGCCTCGCGGCCCAGCTGGCTCTCGGTGCGGTTGAGGAGGTTGAGGACATCGAGGCGCTGGTCGGGCGTCAAGGACGTCGCCGAGTGCCAATGATTGCTCATGAGCAAAGGCTATCGGCGCCGATCAGCCGATCCGGCCGGCGACGCGGTTGAGTCGACGCAACAGCGTGCCGATGGTGCGCTCGGCGGCGATGAGCTCGGTGTAGACGTCGCTGGGCATAGACGCCCCATCGCTCTCCACCAGAGCCGTGATCCGCGTGGAGAGTTCGTTCATGGTCGAGGTGATGGTGTTCAGTTCGGTCTGCGTGGTCATGGGCGGCCTTTGGGTCACGGTCGTAGTTGTAGACGGTCGCGCATACTGTAGTTGTCTGTGGAGAAAGTGGCCGGCGCCAATCAATCTGACGAGTTGCGGTGGTCTCGCATCTCGGTTCGCGGACCTCAGAGCGAGTCGTTCCTCCAGGGTCAATTGACGCAGGATCTCGCCCTCGTTGATGACCCGGGGCGCTGGTCGCTGCTCTTGCGACCCGACAGCGCGTTGTTGAGCACGTGCTTCGTTCGTCGGGTCCCGGAGGGGTTTGACGTCGACGTACCGCGCGAGATGGGCGAGGTGGCCCTCGCGCGGCTTCGCCGTTTCCACCTTCGTGTCGACTGCTCGCTGGATCTGAGTGACGTCGAAGGGGGACCGATGCTGACCACGGCGGAACTCATCGATGGGCGCTGGCCGGGTGCCGCGGAGTTCGGCGTGGAACTGACGCCCCAGAGTTACGGGGCGGCGTTCGTCGAGCGCACGGTGTCCTTCACCAAGGGCTGTTACACCGGACAGGAGCTGGTCGCACGTCTGGACGCGCGTAAATCCAGCGTTCCGTGGCGATTCGTGTGGGCTTCGGGTCCCCAGGTCGAAAGGATCAATGAGGCGTTGAGGTCCAAGGGACCCGAGGGGCCTCAGGGCATCACGACGGCCCTGGAACGAGACGGACGCATCGTCGCTGTGGGTTTCGCTCATCGTTCGCTGCTTGGCAGTGACGTGCTGGCGTCGTTCCATGACGTCACGGTGGAGGCCATTGGCTGAGCCGGTATCGGCCAAGTTAACGTGAGCACCTAGGGGGCTCACGTGCGACTGAGTGTTGAGGGACTTTTTGTCAAGGTTTCTGGCATCACCTCCGAGGAGGACGCGCTCTTCTCCATCGGGCTGGGGGCCAGCGCGGTGGGCTTCGAGTTCGGTCCATCGCCCCGCCAGATTTCGATCGCGGCCGCGCACGACATCGTCCGGCGCCTGCCCTACGGCGCGATATCGGTCGGGGTGTTTCGAAACGAGATGCCTCGGCGCATCGTGGAGGTGGCGAACACCTTGGGACTGAGCGCCGTGCAGATCGATGGACTCATCGCCATCGACGAGCTTAAGTACGTGGCCGAACGGGTGAACACCGTCTTGCGGACCCTCCCGAGCACCACCATCATCGATTCGTCGGTGCACGTGGCCGGGGCCGACTACCTCTTGCTGCCCGAATCCGACGACCACAACTCCCTGGTGGACTGTCTGGAGACCTTCCTCGACGAGACCCTGCACGTTCCCATGATCGCCTCGGGCGGTCTCACCACCTCCAACGTGATCGACGTCATCCAGAACTATCCCGTGTGGGGCGTGGACGTGCGAAGCGGCGTCGAGTCGTCGCCGGGCATCAAGGACCCCGTGCTGCTGGGCGAGTTCATCGCCAACGCTCATTGGGCCTACGAGAACTCGTACGTGGAACGTCACTTCGACGAGTGGACCTGACGTCGCCGTCCCGGCCGACGGCCGGACGGCGCGTGATGTGACAACATTCACCCATGAAGATCTTGGTTATCGGGGGGACGCAGTTCGTCGGGCGCGCGATCGTCGAGCTGCTGGTGGCCAACGGCGACGAGGTGACCTTGTTCCATCGCGGCCGGACGAATCCTGACCTGTTCCCTTCCGCCGCGCATCTCCTCGGCGATCGCAACGACGACCTCTCGGCACTGGCGTCGGGCGAGTGGGACGCCACCATCGACCCGTCGGCCTATTTCCCGCGGCAGGTGCACGCGCTCGCCGAGGCCCTGGGCTCGCGCGGAGGCCGCTACGTGCACATCTCGTCGGTGTCGGCGTACGCCACGCTGACGACATCGGGCGCGAACGAGGACGCCGCGCTGGCGCAGCTGGAGGATCCCACCGCCGAGGTGGTGACCGGTGCGACCTACGGCGGCCTCAAGGCGTTGTGCGAAGTGGCCGCCATCGAGGAGTTCGGCCCGGGCGGACGAAGTTGGTCGGGGCAGCCGGTGAGCATCGTGCGACCGACCTACGTCGCCGGTCCCTACGACCACACCGGTCGCTTCACCTGGTGGGTGCAGCGCGCTGCCCGGGGGGGCCGGATCCTGGCGCCGGGTCCCCGGGACAATCCCTTTCAGTCGATCGACGTGCGCGACGTCGCCCGCTTCGTGGTCAGCCTCGCCTACGGCCAGGCGGGAGGGACCTTCCACGTGTCGGGTCCGGTACCGCCCTTCACCTTCGAGGACTTCCTCACCCTGGCGGTGGATGAGGTGGGGGCGCCAAACGCCGAGCTGGTGTGGGTGGACGCGGCGCGGCTGAACGAGGCGGGCGTGACACCGGGCGACCTGCCCTTGTGGGAAGGACTCGACGAGGATCGTCTGGTTCTTCGCGTCGACTCGAGTCGGGCCATCGGCGCGGGACTCACGCTCCGCCCCCTGCGCGAGACCATCCGCGACGTCTACGAGCACGAGGAGCGCACCCCGACGGCCGTCCGCCAGACCGTGGGTCTCAGTCCTTCGCGCGAGGGCGAACTGCTCAACGAGCTCGCCTAGCGCTGGTGCTCAGCGCACCTTGCCGCGGCCGGCCACCACCAGTTCTCCCACGACCTCGTCGCGTCGCACGGCGTAGGCGCGGTCGAACAGGTTGATCACGGGACAGGCGTGGCTCGGGATCAGTTCGAGTTTGTCGCCGATGGACAATCCGGCGCCCGAGGAGGGGTCGACCGCCCCGACACCGTGCTCTTCGCTGATGAATTGCATGGTCAGGTCGTCGCGACCGGCGACCTGGATCCAGTTGGGCCGGCCCGTGCCGTCGGACGTGAGGCACTTAGAACCCGCGTCGACGACGAAGCGCTCGGGGGCGGCCCGGCTCACCACGGTGGCCAGCACGCGCGCCGCACAGGTGTCCTGGGTTGCCACGCCCAGGTGGATCATGTTGGTGTCGTTGAACACGTAGGTGCCGGGTCGCACCTCGGTGATGCCCTGTCGGGTCATCTCACTTCGAGCTCCCGGGGTGGAGCCCAGGCTGATTTCGTGGAGTTCGACGCCGGCCTCGGCGCATAGTCGCAAGGTGCTCACCAGATCGTCGACCTCGTGGTCGATCAGCGGTTCGCGATCGGCCGGCGACGTGGCGCTGTACACGTGTCCCGCGAAGGTCATGAGGCCCACGACGTCGACCCCGGGCACCCGCGAAATCTGCAGCACGAGCTCGACGGTGGACGCTCCCGGGGCCCGGCCCATTCGATGCTGACCGGTGTCCACGTCGACGTACACCTCGACGGGCTGCGAGGAAGCGACGCCGAGCGCGCCGAGGCCCTCGGCCACCTCGAGCGAATCGATGCTCACCAAGACTCGGGCCTGTTCGCGCAGCGCCTGGAGTCGGGCCAGCTTCTCGGCGCCGAGCACGGGGTAGGCAATGAGTATGTCGTCGAAGCCGGCCGCCACCATCACTTCGGCCTCTCCCACCTTGGCGCACGTTATTCCCGATGCACCGGCGTCAACCTGGAGACGCGCGATCTCGGGCATCTTGTGGGTCTTGGTGTGGGGGCGAAGACGAACGCCCGCGGCGTGCGCGCGAGCGGCCATCTCGTCGATGTTCGTTTGGACCCGGTCCATGTCGATGATGAGGGCCGGTGTGTCGAGGTCCGCGACCTTCACTCGCGTCCTCCCTTTGCTGCTTGGTCTCGCCGCATGAATGTACCCTTCGATCCGCTGGAACGTCCGACGTTGGTCAGGTTACAAGGGTTGCTCGGCGCTGGCGTATGCGCGCGGGGACGTTAGGACGTCCGCCACGGGTGTGTGATGATATTCGGGCGAGCGAGGAGAGACAGTGCTGGAATTTATGGCGGAGCCGTGCTCGACCGATCCGTACTTTCTCGGGGAGTGCTGCCGCTGGGACGAGGTGCGAGGCGAGTTGTACTGGGTCGACATCATGTCGGGTCGATTCTTCCGGGCGACCGCCGACGCCGGCGACGTACGAATTCTTCGCACGTACCAACTGCCGGGAGCTCTCTGCTCGTTGGCTCCTCTGCACGAGCGTCGTGACGGTTGGATCGTGGCGCTCGACACGTCGCTCGGCGTCCTGGACGAGGCGGGTGGGTATCGTGAGGTCGCCAGCCTGGAGGGGCATAACGCCGCCGTCGCACGCATGAACGACGGGGTCGCCGATCCCTGGGGTCGCTTCATCGTGGGTTCCATGGCCCGTCCGGGATACGAGGGCCGGGCGAACCTCTTTCGTTACCACGAGTCAACGGGAGCCGCCAGGGTGTTCGGCGACGTCACGATCTCCAACGGGGTGGGCTGGAGCCCGGACCGGCGAACGATGTACTTCGTCGACAGCGGACCGGCGACGATTCACGCGTTCGAAGTTGATGAGCACGGGAACGTGTCGCGACGTCGACTCTTCGCGCGGTTCGACCAGGCGAACGAAGGAGCGCCCGACGGACTCTGCGTCGATGCGAACGGGAACCTGTGGGTGGCGTTATGGGGCGGTTACGAGGTCCGTCAGTTCTCGCCCGCGGGCGAGCAGCTGGCCCGGGTGTTGATACGTACCGCGCAGCCCTCGTCGTGCGCCATCGGTGGGGTCAACGGGACCACCCTGTACGTCACGACGGCTCAGGAGGACATGGCGCCGGAAGCGCTCGCCGCGCAACCCGATGCGGGACGGCTGTTCTGCGTTGACGTGCTGGTGCACGGTCAGCCTCTTGACGCCTATCGACCTACACTTTTGGCGGCGACCGACGCGCCGCTTCACTGATCGGTCCGATGCCACAAGTGGGGGAGAGAGTGTCAGAAGGTCCTTTGATCGTGGGACTGGGCGAGGCGATGCTTCGCCTCGGTGCGCCCAATCAGGTGCCGCTGCTTGACGCGGGCACCCTTGAGGTGCACGTGGGGGGTACCGAACTCAACGTGTTGATCGCCGCCAGTGCGCTGGGCGCCCGGGCCAGGTGGTTGACCCGGCTTCCCCGGTCATCGCTGGGTGAGATCATTCGCCGCCACGCGCTGTCCAGGGGCGTGACCGTGGTCTCGCACGACGAGCTCGGCGCGCGTGCCGGACTCTTCTTTCTTGAGTCGGGCGTACCGCCACGGCCGTCGCGCGTGCTCTACGACCGCCTCGACTCGGCGGCGAGCCACGTGGGCGCTGACGAATTCGACTGGGCCGACGAGCTGAACGGCGCTTCAGCGGCGCACGTGACGGGCATCACGTGCGCGCTGGGCGACGGACCGGCCGCGGCCGCGTTGGCGCTGCTCACGGCGGCGAGGGGGGCGGGGGTTATGACCAGCTTCGACGTGAATTACCGCTCGCAACTCTGGGATATCCCCGCCGCCCTGGCGAGTTTCCAGACGGTGCTGCCGCTGGTCGACACGCTCTTCGCGAGCCCCGACGACCTGACGATGTTGAGGGGCCGCGTCGATGATCCAGCGACCCTGGTCGAGGAGATCAGCCAAGAGTTCGGGACGTCGACCGTGGTCCTTCGCGAAAGTCGCCAAGTGTCGCCCTTGGAACGGACCGTCGAGGTGCGCGTCTTCGGTGACGCCTCGGGCTCGGCGCAGGCCTCGGGCACCGTGGTCGATGAGTTGGGAGCGGGTGACGCCGCCGCGGCCGCCTTCCTGGTGTCGATGGCGTCGGGCGAGTCGGGTGACCTAGCGGCCCGGAGGTGCGCGCGAGCCTACGCCAGGATGTTGACGATTCCCGGCGATTCCTGGACCGGAGGGCTCTTCGACCTGGACGACGGCTACACCACCGCGTCGCACGTGCAGCGATGAGCGTTAACGGTCACGACCTGTCGGCGGCGCTCGTTCGGTCACGCCTTATCGTCATCGTGCGACTGTTGGACCACGCCCCCGTGGTGGAGGTCATCGAGACTCTCGCCGCCGCCGGGGTGCGCTTCGTCGAGGTGACCCTGGAACGGCCGGGGGGACTGGCGGCCCTGGAGCGCGCCGTGGCGCAGTGTGGTGACCGACTGATCATCGGTGCGGGCACGGTGATGAGCGAGTCCGACGCCGAGCGGGCGGCGAACGCGGGGGCCCGATTCATCGTGAGTCCCCACACCGATCCGTTAGTGATAACCGCGGGGATCGAGCGTGGATTGGTGGTGGTGCCCGGTGCCATGACGCCGAGCGAGGTCGTGTTGGCCCGGTCCGCGGGCGCGCAGTTCGTAAAGCTCTTTCCGGCCGGGTCGCTGGGAACCGCGCACCTGACGTCACTTCGGGGGCCGTTCCCGGAAGTCAGGTTCGTGCCGACCGGTGGGGTATCGAACGAGAATGCGTCGTCGTGGTTCGACGCCGGCGCGGCGGCGGTGGCGATGGGGTCCTCGCTCGTTCCCTCGTCGGGCGACCTCGATGGACTTTTCGAACGCGCCCGACTGGCCGTCGCGTGCACCAGTGCCGACACGTCGAGCGAGTAGACGTTAGCCAGTCAGCTCGTGGCGGGGCCGCGCCACAGGTCCACGTTGCCGTCCACGGCCTGGACGTCGATCTCGGCGAGCTCTTCGGCGGAGAACGTCAGGTTGTCCAAGGAGGCGAGGTTTTCCTCCAACTGAGCGACGCTACTGGCGCCGAGCAGCACCGAGGTGACGCGCGGGTCGCGCAGCGCCCACGCGATGGCGAGCTGCGAGACTTGCTGGCCGCGTCGTGTCGCGATCTCGCGCAGGGCTCGAACGTGGCTCAGATTCTCCTCGTTGAGCATCTGGCGTGACAGCGAGCCGTCCTTCGAGGCCCGTGAAGTGGTGGGGATGCCGTCAAGGTAGCGATTCGTGAGCAGGCCTTGGGCCAAGGGCGAGAAGGCAATGCAGCCCACGCCGTTGCGTTCGAGCTCGTCGAGCAGTCGGTCCTCGATCCAGCGGTTGAACATCGAGTACGAGGGCTGGTGGATGAGCAGCGGGGTGCCGAGGCTCTTGAGAATCGCGACGGCTTCGTGGGTGCGGACGTCGGAGTAGGAGGAGATCCCCACGTAGAGGGCCTTGCCCTGGCGCACGGCGGTGTCGAGCGCGCCGAGGGACTCTTCCAAGGGCGTGTCCGGGTCGAAGCGGTGGTGGTAGAAGATGTCGACGTAGTCGAGGCCCATGCGTATGAGGCTCTGGTCCAGGCTGGCCAGGAGGTGCTTGCGCGATCCCAGTTCGCCGTAGGGACCGGGCCACATGTCCCAGCCGGCCTTGGTGGAGATGATGAGTTCGTCGCGCAGCGAAGAGAAGTCCTCGCGCCGTAAGCGTCCAAAGTTCTTCTCGGCGCTGCCCGAGGGCGGTCCGTAGTTGTTGGCGAGGTCGAAGTGGGTGACGCCGAGGTCGAAAGCGCGCCGCAGCACCGCGCGCTGCACGTCGATGGCATTCTCGTCGCCGAAGTTCTGCCAGAGACCCAGCGAAATGGCGGGCAGCTGCAGACCGCTATGTCCGCAGCGGCGATAGGTCATCGAGTCGTAACGGGAGGCTGATGGTTTGTAGGAGGCGATGCATCGAGCATATCCAACGGCACTGTCGCACGTGTCAAGAACACCGGGTGCGACCGAGCGCCCTGGCGCGCGGTCGCTGCGTCACGCGAGCGAGACGAATCCCGACGTCACACAAAGGCCGAAGGCGTCGATGAGCAGGAAGCCCGCGATGATCACGATGATGGTGACCCGAGTCGCGCGTCCGTGTCGAACCGCCATCGCGCTGGGCATGTACCACTCCGGCAGGGGGCTGCCGTAGGAGTTCGCCGCGCCGTTCCACGGCACGGCATCGGGGTCGAGCGTTGCGAAAGGATCGGCGGCCAGGGCGAGCGCCGTCAACTCATCGTCGGAGATACCGATGGGTGAGGGCTTGGACGTCGTATCTGCGCCGGTCTCGTTCATCACGTCCCTTCACGTCGGTTGAGGACAGAGCCCTTTCTCACTATAGGCAGGTCGCAACTTTTCGTAACACGTTGGTAACATAACGTGATCGCCGCCGTCGCGTTGTGAGCGCACGCACGGATGGAGTCGAATGACCTTCAGGTGATTCTTAAAGATCTTTAAGGCCGTTGTTCAATTGCGGCGGTTACTCTCTTGGGTGAGTGGTCGGGGGTTCTATACCCGCTGATATCGCCCGACAGTAAAGAGAGAGCCACCACGCTTATACGAGAAAGGTGCTGTTGAGACACGTGAAGCGCGAACTCCACGTTGGAATGCTTTCACTTCTGTTGACCGGCACGATCGCTTTGCTGTCTCCCGCCCTGGTCGCGAGCGGTTCGACCCTTCCGACGGCCTTCTACCTCGACATCGGAGGGTCGGCGTCGCTGGGTTACCAACCCACTCCCACCAGCCCTCACGGTCAGCACACCGACAGTGGCTACGCCGACTATCTCGTGGCCCTTGAGGCGGCCAAGGGCGTGTCGCTGCAACTGACGGAGATCGGCTGCGCCGGCGAGACGACGGTGACCATGCTGGTGGGCGGCGACTCCTGCTATCCGTCGCCCGACACGCAACTCGCGGAGGCGGTCTCGTTCCTGCGCGCGCACTATGACGAGAGCGGACTGGTCACCATCGACTTGGGATTCAACGACATTCGGCCGTGCTTCCAATTCGCTACGGTTGATCCGTCGTGCGTGCGCGACAAGATCGAGTTGGTGCGCGAGCAACTGCCGGATATCCTGAGTGCCCTCAAGGCGGCCGCCGGCCCGAACGTGACCATCGTCGGCGTGGGGCATTACGACCCGTACCTGGCCCACTACGTCGAGGGCCCGATGGGAAGGGCCTTCGCCGAGGCGAGCTTCGACGCCGTGACGACCCTCGACCATTCGATGCACGACGCCTACAGCGACGATGGCGTGCCTATGGCCGACGTGAATTCGGCCTTCAACGGCAACAACACCAGCCCCGTGACGCTGGCGGGCGTGGGTACGGTGCCGGACAACGTGGCCGAAATCTGCCTGTTGACCTGGATGTGCCAGGCGCCCTCCTACCGCCCCAACATCCACCCCAACGATGCGGGCTACGAGGCGATCGCCGAATCGATCGCCGCGGTGCTCCCGGCGCCCTGGTGAGCTTCAACCCCCTGACGCGGGGCACCATTCATCCATAGGCACGAGCGCAGAGGTCACCTACTGTGTACCTGATGGCTGGGCCCACCTTGAGTCAGCTGGTGCTCGTGCGCCACGGGGAGAGTACGTGGAACGAGCTCAAGCTCGTGCAGGGACAGAGTGACGCGTCGCTGCTGACCGAAGAAGGTCGCGCGCAGGCGCGTGCGGTGGCGGTCACGCTACGCCAACAGCGGTTTGACGCCATCCTCGCGAGCGACCTGTGGCGGGCCATCGAGACGGCCGAGATACTCGGTGACGCGATGAACCTGCCGGTCGAAACGGCCATCGCGCTGCGCGAGCGCAGCTTCGGGTTGTTTGAGGGACGCCCGCTCGCGCACCTGACGCCATTGCTGTCGGGTATCGAGCATGGTCAGGTGGTGAACGATCTCGCCCACCCGGAGCGGGGAGAGACGCTGCGGGCGCTGCAAGAACGCTCGGGGGCGTTCGTCGAGCACTTGCGCCACTCGAGGCCTAACCAACGATTGCTCCTGGTCACCCACGGCGGCACCATTAGAGCGATACGCGCCCACTGTGCGGGCATCACGATGATGGGCCTGCCCTGGGACCGGGTGGCCAACTGCAGTGTGTGGAACGTCTAGCTGCAGCGGTGGATCGCAATCGTCGATTCCGATCGCTCTGGCGGTCACTCCTGCACGACGTCGAGCGGACCGTCGCCCAAGTCGCCGCGCAAGATGGACGGGCTTTCGAAACGTCTGGGCCACAGCGAACTCCACGAGACCTGGCTTCGACCAGTGATGGGCTTGGCTAATCGGGTGCGGGCCACCAGGGCCGTGAAAATGAACCCGGCCACGTACACCACCACCAGGGCCAGCAGGACACCGAGCTGCCAGGTGATGTGCCAGCCGAAGTGGTTGCGGACCCTGACGAGAAATGGTATCCACAGCATTTGGGACAGGTACACGCCGTAGGAGTTGTCGGAACCTGATTGCACGATGGCTCGGGTGCGCACGCGACGCTCCGGCGCCACGAGATAGACACCCAGCAGGTAGACGCAAAGTATCGCCCCGAAGTTGAAGGGGATCATCGCCGGCGCGAAGACCAGCGTGCCGGTCTTCAAATACTGGGGCAGCCAACGATAGTTGTTCCAGTAACTCAGAATTTCTGCGGCGACCGCACTGGCGACCGTGAGGCAGATGATCCAGCGAGCCTTCGCGACTATCCAGTCGTGGACGTCTTCTAGATGCAACGCCACGATCATGCCGCCCAGGAGATACACCACGTACGAAAAGATGAATCGCGTCTGAGTGATCTCGGTAAGGCGGATACCGAAGCTGTGACAATCGACGATCACACCATAGGCAACCTGCCACAGCGTCGCGAGGACCATCATGTGGATGTGCCACTTCGCGAATCTGCGCACAAACGCGAGCAGGAGCGGGAAGATCAGGTAGAACTCGATGATGACGAGCAAGTAGTAGAGGTGGTAGTAGCCGACCTTGAGGATCGTGAGAAAGTAGCGAAATCCGGCTTCGTCGAAGAGGTGGGTGTGGCTGTAGGAATAGTAGGGGAACCCCGATATCGCGTGAGCCTTCGTGTAGAAGAAGTAGATCACCGTCCAGGCGAGGTACGGGACCCCCACCGACATGAAACGACGTCGCCAGTAGTGGTTCAGCTTCATCTTGCCGATCTCTCGGTAGCTATAGGTCAGCATGCACGCTGACACGAAGAGAAACGCCTCACGGGAGAACCTGGTGAGCATGATGAGGCCGATGACGGTTGTATTCGTAGCCAGCGGCGCGAAGAAGATCAGCGTGTGGGTCGAGATGACGGCCGCCTGCTTTACCGGACGCATGGCGTCGATGTGGTCGAGCCGCTTGCGGGTGCCTTGCGTCGGTGCGGTTGAGCTCACCTTGGGCCCTGCTGGTTGTGGAGGCACGGGGAAAACAGAATCTGGCGAGGCGTCAATAACTTCACGATACGGGTTCTTGGAGAAGCACGGGGACCACGCCCGCGCTCAGATCCTTCTTTTGGATCTTGCCGGTCGCGTGCGTCGGCAGCTGGGCGACGACGTTGATGTCCACGGGCCGGCGAGCACGCGCGAATGCCGCCACCAGCGCGTCGTGGATCTCCTTTGTCGCGACTCGCACTTCTTCGAGGGGGGTGGCGTCGGACACCCCTTCCAACTGAACGAAGGAGCTGGGCACCTGACCGAACACGTCGTCTGAGACGCCGATGACGGCCGCCGCCGTCACGCCTCGAACGCCCAGCATGACGTCTTCGATCTCGCGAGGGAATATCTTTTCACCGCCGCGGTTGATGACGTCGTCGCTGCGACCGACCAAGAAGAGATACCCGTCGGGATCGAGGAACCCGAGATCGCCAGTGTCGAGCCAACCCTCGCGATCAAAGCGGTCCTCGTAGCCATCGCCTTCGTACTGGCGGATAACTGACCCTCCGCGAATCTCTACTCGACCGATCTCGTTGACCGCGGAGATCGCTCCGGCGGCCGTTCTCGCCGACGAGACGACGCGAACCTCCACGCCCACGGCGCGACCGACGGAACCAGGTTTGCGTGGACCGTGCAGGGGATTGGCGCATATCTGACTCGCCGCTTCGGTCATGCCGTAGGACTCGATGACGGTTACGCCGATGTCTTCTTCGAACTTCTTTAGGAGTGAAGGTGAGAGGGGAGCTGAAGCCGATCGGATGAACCGAACGCGCGTGGGCACCGTTTCACCCGACCGCAAAGTGGAGAGACGGGAGATTATTGCGGGCACCGCGTTGATCCACGTGACCTTGAGGCGCTCCACCATGGACCAGAAGTCCCCTCGGTGGAACCGATCGTCGAGGGCCAAGGAGGAGCCCGACACGAGTGTGGCGAGAAGGCCGACCACCTCGGCGTTGATGTGCCACAAGGGGAGGGGATTGAGCCCCTGGTCGGACGGTTCGAGTTGGTTATGCGTTGCGACGAGCCTGGCCGTCTCGAGGAGTTGCCTGCTGGGCAGGGCCATTATCTTCGGCGTGCCGGTCGTTCCGGATGAGGCGAGTATGACGCCGCCCGTTGACGTGGACTGTAGACCCTCGCGCGCGGCGGGCGCAGGATCGACGTTCGTCGAGTCGGAGAGCTGACGCCATTCGATGTTTATCCCTCGCCGCGGCGGCTGGTCGCTGACGACGCAGCGAATCCTCAGCTTGGCGATACGCTCCTCAAACTGCGTGCCGTCCGCATAGGTGACCGTGGGGTCCATCGGAGCGACCCAAACGCCGTTCGCCAGGAGGGCGACGAAGCAGAGTGCGAAATCGACGGGGTCCCTCACCAAGAGTCCCACGCGATCAGAGCTCGTCAGTCCCCAGCTCGAGGCGAGTTCGCCCCATGACTCCACGCAGGCCTCCAACTCGCTAAAGCTCACTTCACGAGTCGTGCGCACCGACACTAGGTAGGGCGACGACGCGCGGGCAACGGACTGCGACCTGACGATCTCTCGAATTGATACGTCGTCGTTGGAGCGAATGCGCTGATCCGACACGAGCCGATCCGTCAGTACATCATTCGTGAGTCGGCGTAGTGCTTGAATTCGAGAAGATTTGACGAAGGATCACAGATGACGAACGTCTTATGTACCTCTACCATTCCCTCGAAGCGGGTGCTCACGTCGCTGAAGAGGGCCACGCCGCGTTGACGGCATAGTTGGTACAGGGCCTCGAAGTCGGCTTCCTCGCGGAAGGTGACGCCGAAGTGACGGGGGTACATCTCGAGTTGTTCCATCGGCGTGCGTACCGGTGGCGCGGGCGAGAGGTGGCAGACCAGCTGGTCGCCGAAGAAATCGAGCGTCACGCGGTCGTCGTAACGACGAGCTAACTTGCATCCCAGTTTTGTCACGTAGAAGACGACGGTCTCATCGAGGTCGTACACCGGGATGGCCAGGTGAAAGACATCGCGGCTCTCCCTCATAGGTTCTCGCGCATTGCCGTTGCGCCTTCGGGTTCAAAGTCCAGGAGGGTATCGCTTCGTAGGCCCAGGCGTATCGTCTCTAGACCCACGATGTCCGAGGGCGCGATATTGCCGAGATTCACGTCGGGACCGAGGCGCCGGACGAAATAACTCTGCAGCTCCATGGTCGGGGCTTCGAACAGCAAGACGTTGCTGTCAATGCCGCACGTCAATATCTCTTCGATCAGCCCGTAGCGCAGCTCACCGTCAGGGCGGCAGATTCCCCCATGGCCGCTCTCCCTCGTCTCCAAAGTCACCAGGACGGCCCCCGCGCTCACGTCGTCGTTAATGTACTCAATCCACTTGTTCGGTGCCATGTTCTCAGAGTGCACCCGGTCCTTGGACCCGACCTCGGATATCACCTTGAAGTCTTTGCTCAATGCCGCCACGTACTGTGATTTCCGGGCGTCGCTGAGGTCGACGGTGCCGTTGGAGACCTCGATGTACTCACAGCCGTAGTTGAAGCACAACTCCCTGAACTGGTCGAATCGATTCTGGACGATGTACTTCTCGAAAAGGGTCCCACCCAGGTAGAAGGCGATGTCTTCTTCCTGAAGGACCCTGATCTTTTCCTTCATGTCGGCGCTCACCACCGATGTTCCCCATCCAAACTTGACGAAGTCCACGTAATCGCCCGCGCTTTGGATAAGGTCCGTGAAATGGGCTCGGGGAATACCCTTATCAATAACCATGGTGAGGCCGGCTCTTCGGGGCTTCGAGCTCCGGTTGGGGAGTTGGAGGTGGGTCTGATCCATGGTGGTGTAGAGCCCTATCAATAAAACACTCGGAAAGGATCTCTCTCGAGAGAGGCGAAGCGTCGTGCATAAGAATAGTAAGTGACTTTTCAGCGTCCAGATTTGCATCCTTAGAGATGAGTGAGTGTTTTTGGGGAGAAGTCAGAGAATGGTTCGTAGCCCCAGTCCGACAAGGGTTTTTGTGCCCTCACGATGTGAGGACGTCCGGTCAGGCGGCAAGATCCGTCCGGACGTCGGGTTGCTCTCCGTTGAGCGAGCGCGTGACGCACCCTCGAGATCGCTACCTGATTGCTCTTCGGAGACCGGGTGATCTTCCTTCTCGCATTACCAAGTCGACGGCAACGTTGCGACGATGGCCTTCGCGATAATCATGTAGCCAGCGTTGTTCGGATGATCGTCCGGACCGAAGGGCGGCGGTGTGCACATCCAGGTCAACTGGCACGTGACGGCCACGTTCTCCGGGATGGTCCCCACGTTGGGCATGACTTCTGGTGTGATGTTGTCACTTTTGAAGGATCCCGGCACGTTGGCAATCGCGATTCCTGCTTGGCTGTAGGCCGCAATGAGGGTGGCGTTCAAAAGGTTCATGGCCGAGAGTGTCGCGGTCGCGATCGCCGGATCGGAAGATTGGTTGAGGTAGTAGCCAAGGAACGGGTCGCTGTAATCGAGGCCAACGAAATGAACGTTGGGCCCCGCGGCACCCTGCAGCACGGTGAGAATCTTTGGCAAATCGTGTCGAACGTAGTTGACCCCTTCCGCCACGCACGCTTCATTGACCCCCTTGACCAGGAGACATGGCCGAACGTTATTGAAGCCCAGGTCTATGGTCACCACGCCCTCCTCGTTGCCGTCGGCCAGCAAGATGTCAACTGACCTCGACAGTTGGGTGGTTGGCAGGTGATAGCAGCGATTAGCCAGCAGGCCAAGCATCGATTGCACGGTTTCACCCGGGCACCCGACTTGACGAAGGCTCAAGTTGATGTGGGGCTCCTCTAGGGTCTTTACGTCATTGGCGTAGCCGGTATTCGTGCGCGCCCCGTTGTGATGAACGATGCCGGTCGGTTGCATTCCCAGCGAGGCGGAGGCGCCGATATCGAGGTAGAAACCTGTCGCGGGGCCACTTGGTGAAGTGACGGTCGTGGTGCTGGTCGACGTCGTCGTCGTAGTACTCGTGGTGGTGACACTCGTGGTGGTGGTACTCGTGGTGTTCGTGGCGCCGGCGTTCGGTGGCGCGGATGAATTCCCGACCAGGTAGGCCCCTGTGAAAAGGGACGCGACGGCGACGACAATCGCCAGATGGGCTAGTCGCCGTTGCATTGGTTCCCCCATGGTTCGGCAACAACTTACAACGTGGTTCGGGCGGATGTGAACGTGTTAGGCCGGTGTATGGCTGATGGTGACTCCGGACTGGGAGACGAAGTCCTCATAAATGGCTGGGTCGGTCGCTGGTAGTTGGGCCTCCCACGCGGTCACGAGTAAGTAGCAGCGGAAGCGAATCCTCGAGATGCTCGACGGTGACGACAGCGCTCCAGTTCATGGAATCTTTCGCATTCCATGTGTACTCTGACCAGTAGTAAGAGGGCATCATGGGCCAAGTTGGAGGGAGGGCGCATTGGTTCGCAGGCGCATCGGTATCCTGGCGCTTGGTGCAAGCTGCGTCGCGGGTGTCGTTGCGACGCTGTCGTGGGGGGTCGAGATCGCGGGTACTTCTCCCACCACGACCACGAGCGTCATCGCAACCACCACCACGGTGACGTCCACTACTTCCAGCACCACGACCAGCACCACGACGACGATTCCGACGCCGGTGGGCCAGAATCCGTTCACGGTGCCGGCGGTGGCTCTCTACCTGAAGAATCGAAAGAACCTGGTCACCGCCGCTGTCTACGACGTGGACTCGGGCCGGACCTACGTCTACAACCCCGGCGTCCATGAAAGAACCGCGTCCATGGTGAAGATCGACATCCTGGCGTCTCTGTTATGGGATGACCAGGAGGACGGTCATTCGATGACGGCGAGGGAGCTTTTGCTGGCGAGCAAGATGATCGAACAGTCGAACAACGGCGCGGCGGATCGGCTCTGGTCCGATATCGGCGGGCGTGACGCCCTCGACTCCTTCAACTCGCTGATCGGCTTCCGCCAGACGATCCCCAGCTACTCCTGGGGCGACATCGAAACGACGCCGCGCGACCAGCTGCAGCTCCTTAAGGCGATCGTCCTTCCCAACCGAATACTCAACGCCGCGTCGAGGAAGTACGAAATGGGTCTCATGGAAGACGTGGACCCGGGGGAGCGTTTTGGCCTGGGATGGGGATCGCCGCCGCGAGTCACCGTCGGCCTCAAGGATGGCTACTATCCGGAAGCCACCACCGGCTGGCAGATCAACACGTCGGGATTCGTGATGTACGCCGGGCGTCTCTATCTCGCGACCATCATGTGCGCGAATAACCCAGACGAAACGTACGGCATCGGCACCGTCACGACGCTGTCACGTCTCATCTGGGAGAACCTGAAGCCCTGAATCGCTGGCGTCGACACCCCGCTCAGGACGCAGCGGAAAGTTTTCTGGTGAATAATGGATTGCCTGTCGATTCCTTGGTTTCGCGTTCGTCGATGTGAGTAGAGCCCGAGATTCGAGCTCTAGGAAAGGAAGTGAAGAAATGTCTGAATACCTGGTGCTCATCTACGAAAGTGAATCCGACTGGGGAAAAGCCAGCGAGGAAGTCGGCGGGAAGATCATGGCTCAGCACAACGACTTCATGGCCAAGAACGGCGCCGCGATGCGCGGCGGCAACGCGCTTCACCCGACGTCGACGGCCACGTCGCTTCGTCGCGACCCTTCCGGAAAGCTCCTGGTGACTGACGGAGCGTTCGCCGAGACCAAGGAGGCGCTGGGGGGCTACTACCTGATTGAGGCGGCCGACCTCGACGAAGCCATCGCCATTGCCGCGCAGGTGCCGGCGGAGTTCGGCGGCGTCGAAGTTCGTCCGGTAAGGGTCTTCGACTGACGAACGCCTCCAGTGTCGATGGCGTCGAAGCCGCGGTGGCGGACGCCCATCGTCACGAGTGGGCCGCCGTGCTCGCGGCCACGATAAGCGTGACCGGCGATATCGACCTAGCGGAGGAGTGCGTGCAGGACGCGTATTCCAGGGCTTTGTCGAACTGGCGCGAGAGCGGCATCCCGTCGAACGCTGGCGCCTGGTTGACGACGGTGGCGAGGCGGCGTGCCATCGACGTTCTTCGTCGTCGGTCCACGCAAGAGAGGCTCTTCTCACTGATGGAAGATCGAGACAACATCGGATCGTCGAGTGACGACGGTGACCATCGTCTCGTCGACGACCGACTGCGATTGATCTTCACCTGTTGCCATCCTGCGCTCTCGGTCGACACGCAGGTGGCGCTAACGCTCAAGCTGCTGTGTGGTCTGACGACGCCAGAGGTGGCGCGCGCCTTCCTCGTCAATGAGGCCACCATGGCGGCTCGCATCACGAGGGCCAAGAAGAAGATCTCGACGTCGCACATTCCCTATCGAGTGCCGACGGCCGAGGATCTTCCGTACCGCGTCGACGCGGTTCTTTCGGTCGTGCACCTCGTCTTCGCCACTGGACACACCGCGCCATCGGGGTCGGATCTGGTGCGGGACGATCTCGTCGAACGGTCGCTCGAGCTGGCGCGAATGCTGCGGGAACTCCTGCCGGCGCAGTCGGACGTCACGGGGCTGCTGGCGCTGATACTCCTGACCGATGCCCGACGTCAGACGCGGACGAACGCGCAGGGTGATCTCCAGCTGCTATCGCAGCAGGACCGGAGCCAGTGGGACCGCGGCGCGATCGAGGAGGGGACCGGCCTGGTTCGCGAAGCCTTACGCCAGCGTCCCACGGGAAGGTTCACGCTGATGGCCGCCATAGCGGCGCTGCACGCCGCGTCGCCTTCGTGGGAAAGTACTGACTGGGACGAGATCGTGGCGCTCTACGACCTGCTCGTGGTGACGTGGCCCTCGCCGGTGGTGGCGCTCAATCGGGCCGCGGCGATCGGACTTGCTCGTGGCCCTGACGCGGGTCTCGATGCGCTGGCCCTTCTCGACAGCGAGCCCCACCTTTCCGACTACAGCTACCTGGCGAGCACGCGCGCGACGTTCCTTCGGGACCTCGGACGCCACGCCGAGGCGCGAGCCGCCTTTGAAGAGGCCTTGGAACACTCCGAGAACGGGGTTGAACGCGCCTTCCTGCGTCAGCAAATCGAGGGACTCCCGGGCAGCGAGTTGAACGAGGGTTCATCGACGAGTACGTGACGCGGGTGTCGGGGGCGGCGTCCTTGACCAGGGGACGGGGTACCCGAGGCAAGCAGCAGCTTGCGGCCAATCGGTCGAAAAAAAGCGTACCAGTTGGGATAACGTAAACCCGTGAGTGCCGAAGACGGAGCCGACATCGGCATCGAGAGTATGGGCCAAGAACCGGCGTCCCGGAAGAGGGGCTCGATCCGGTCACATGAGCAGTTGATTGGAATGGTCATCCTCTCGGCGGCGTTCGTCGTCGGATCGTTGTCGGTAGCGTCGGGGATCCGAAACCGAAATCAACCGCAGTCCAACCAGATCACGATTACCGGCTCCGCTGCACAGACAGTCACGTCCAACACATTCCAATGGATGGCCAGTGTGGCCAGCACGCAGCCGACAACCTCAGCGGCACTGGCGCAATTGAACGGGTGGGCCGCTCAGATTCGCAGCGCGCTTATCGCCGCCGGGGCACTCAACGACGAAATCTCATTTGGCACGGTAAACGTGCAACCCAACACGCAGGTCACCGGGCAAGTGACCAGTTTCACGATGAGTCAAACGGTCACCGTGCAGTCCTCTCGCCTGACCGCCATGCAGCGTGTTCTGGGTGTCAGTAATCTCCTGCTCACCAACAACGTTCCGTTCATCGCCGAACAACCGCAGTACACCTTCAATGGATTGAAGAAACTTCGACCCGCTCTCACGGCAGAGGCGGCCGCAAACGCTCGACGTCGTGCCCAGGCCGCATTAGGCAAGCAGGTCAAATTGGGGAAGCCGATTTCCATCACCGTGGGACAAGTGTCCGTGGATGCGCCAGGGTCCGTCAATTACGGCAGCGGAGACTTCAACACCGGCTCGATTCCCAAGGTCGTCTCGGTGGTGGTATACGCCACCTACTCGACCTAGGAAGTGATACCCAACCTCGAAAGTTGAACCGATGAGGATCGGGTGGCGGTTCTGCGAGAGGATTGTGTAACTCGTGATCACCTGCCGACTCACTCGTCGAGCAGGCATTGGCCATTGGCTGCGCCGGTGTGTCTGGTCGGCAAGTTCCTCAAGTAGGCGTCGGCCCGGGGGTGAAGACGCTCAGGGCACCCAACAGGGTCACCAATTGCTTGGCGTGCGCGAAGAGATTGAGGGCCGGTTCGCGGTCGCCGTCCAGATGAGTCAGCATCTCCAGGCCGAGATACAGCGCCACCACCATGTACGCGACGTCACCCGACGGAAGTAGGGATGCGAATGGCGTGTTGCCGAAACTCTTGTCCAGGGCTTCTTTCGTAAAGGCGAACCACGGTCCAATCCTCGTGGCCACTTCGGCGCCCAGTCCGGGGGTCGACGACGAGCCGGAAATAATCTCGACCAGGACGGTGACGTAGCCCGTATCGAGGTCATCCTGAAAGATCTGTGTGGCCAGGTTCACCATCTCGTTCGCGGTCGAGACACCTTCGATCGCCGCACGATACTTCGCCGTCCTCGCTTCACTCACGGTGTCCAGCGCTGCCAAGAGCAGATTCACCACAGAGCCGAAGTGATAGAAGATGAGCCCCTGGTTGAGCCCTGCTCGCTCCGCAATCGCGCGGGCACTCGCGCCCGAAAAACCGTCCTCGCGAAGTGTCGTGATGGTGGCATCGATCAGCGCACGTCGAGTGCTGGCCGAACGGTCCGTTCCCGTCGCAGCCACTTTGCTCGAGGCGCCAGCCTTGGCCATCTCACTCCCGACTTTAAGCGAATGCTCAAATAATACACTCAAAGTCTCCGAAAACCCTTTATCGAAAGGCTGTTTGAAGTTGGACAGATCCTGGGACGGAATTCGTCTCACGTCGACTGGTGCCTCAACTGACGCGCGTTACCTCGACCACGACCCCGAGCGCACTCGAGGGACCGCCGTGGTAGATGCCCTTAAGTGGTGGAACATCGCCGTAGTCACGACCCTTGGCCACGATGACATGATTCGTGCCGATGCTGCTGGCGTTCGTGGCGTCGATCCCCACCCATGACCCGCTGAAATATTCGACCCACGCGTGACTCTCTCCGATGATCGTCTCACCGATTTGCGCGTCCGGATTCGAATGCAGATAGCCCGACACGTAGCGCGCTGGTACGCCCAAGCCTCGGAGCAGGGAGATCGTGACGTGCGTCAGGTCCTGGCAGACGCCCTTCTTCTGTTCCCACACCTCTTGAGCCGTTGAGGAAACGAGGGTGGAGCCCCGTACGTAGGCCACGCGGTCCTGCACCCACGCGACCACCTCGCGGGCAACGTGAGAGACGTTGTCGAGAGGGAGTTTCAGACCACGTAGTTCCTCTAAGACCGAGGAGGAAACGGTCGTCCTAGACGTGGCGGCCAGATACTCGGCGTAATCGTCCTGCGCCCGAGAGATCTTGAGGTTCTCCATGTTCAGATGATCCTTGATCGGAGCGGCCCCGTAGGTCTTGACCGTCGCGAGCGCCACCACTTCGAGTCGTTCGTGCGGCTCGTGAAGGTCGAAGGTCGTCACGATCGTGCCGAAGTAATCCCGATAGGACGACTGCACCGCGTGGGGCGAGACGTACAACGCCGCGTCGAGCACTTCCTGGTGCGACGAGGCTGGCGGCGTCATCCGTGCTTCGTTGTACGAAGACTCGGCGTGGCCCTCGTAGTTGAACCCGGTGACGTGGCGGACCTGCAGCTGGGCCGACTCTGGCGAGCTACTCATATGCCGCCTCGATTTCCCAGGGCTTGGAGACAACCTGGCGGAAGAAGTAGGAGGTGATCTGGTCGTTCGCGAGTGCGCTGGTCTGTTCGAGCATCTCGAGGATCTCGACCAATTCATTGAGCACGGTATTGGGATCGGAGTATTCCAAACGGGTCTGGGCGATGCGGATCGTGCGACGGGTCTGATTCACCGCCGTCGATTGACCGCCGACGCTGGTGAGTTCCGCCAGGCAGTTGTCGGCCACGTTGAGCGAGTGGAACGCGGAACGGGGAAAGGAGCGGTCGAGCAGGAGGAAGGCGGCGATGGCCTGCGGGTCGGAGCCGCCGGTCGAAACACGAAGGTAGGACTCCATCGCCCCGGCCGCTCGCAGCAGCGTGAGCCAGTCCGGCGAGTACTCCTCGGCCAGGAGCCGGCTCTCGAGCAGGCGCGCCGTCATGTCGATCCTCTCGAGGCTGCGCCCGAGCACGAGGTACCACCACGTCTCGTCATGGCTGATGGTGGCGTCGGTGAGGCCGGCGAACAGCGCGGAGCGCTCGCGCACGAAGTGCAGGTAACTCGCGGGGCCGACGCGGGCGGCTTTCGAACGCTGGCCCGCCAGGTCGTTGCGGGTGGCGTTGAGGCAGATCCACATCTCCGATGAGATCACCTCGCGGGCCTGGCGCGCGTTCTCATGGGCGGCGAGCAGGGCTCCCGTGATGGAACTCGGGTTGGTCTGGTCGAAGACGAGGCGGTTAAGCACGGTCTCCTGGTTGACGGACGTCTTCTTGTCGACCTCCATGCCCAACGTGGCGAACAGGGTGTGACAGGCCGCGTCGGGGTCGCCGAAGGGGTCTTCGGCGATGCGGTGGATATAGGCGTCGATGATGCGCGAGGTGTCGTCGGCGCGCTCGACGTAGCGTCCGGTCCAGTAGAGGAGCTCGGCCAATCTCGAGAGCAGGCCGCGCGTCATTGGCCGAAGCCGCCTTCGCCGGCGCGGCCGACCTGGCGGGAGCCCTCGTTGGCCGAGGCGGGCACGCGGTGCTCGGGGGCGCGCGGCCTGGTCACCAGCGCTTCGCGGATGGGCAGTTGGCTCAGGTCGGCGAGTACCCAGGTGTCCTTGGATCCGCCGCCCTGACTGGAGTTGACCACCAGCGCTCCGTCCGACAGCGCGACCCGGGTGAGACCCCCGGGCAGAACCCACACCTCTTCGCCGTCATTGATGGCGAAGGGACGCAGGTCGACGTGGCGCGGCGCGATGTGGTCGTCGACGAAGGTGGGCACGGTCGATATGGCCACGGTCCGTTGGGCAATGAAGCCGCGGGGGTTGGTGAGCAAGGACTTGCGCAGTCTCTTCAAGGTCTTCTCGTCGGCCTGCGGCCCGATGACGATGCCCTTGCCCCCGGAGCCGTCGACCGGCTTCACGACGTAGCGCTCCAGGTTGTGAATCACTTCGTGCAGCGATTCGGGGTCGCCCAGGCGGTACGACTCGACGTTGTCGAGCAGCGGCTCCTCGCCGAGGAAGTAGCGGATCAGCTCGGGTACGTAGGTGTAGAGGAGCTTGTCGTCGGCCACGCCGTTGCCCAGCGCGTTGGAGATGGTGACCGTCTTAGCACGCGCCGCGTTGACCAGTCCCGCCACGCCCACCAATGAATCGGGCCGGAAATGCAGGGGGTCGAGCCATTCGTCGTCGACGCGGCGGTAGATCACGTGCACGGGCCGTTCGCCCTGGGTCGTTCGCATGAAGACGTTGTTGTCGAGCACCAATAGGTCGCTGCCTTCGACGAGCTCGACGCCCATGAGTCGCGCCAGCAGCACGTGCTCGAAGTACGCGGGGTTGTGTACCCCGGGCGTCAGGACGACGATGGTGGGGTCGCGCACCCCGTCGGGCGCGGAGCGACGCAACGCCGTCAATAGACGAGCGGGGTACTGGTCGACCGGGTGGACGCGGTAGTGCGAGAAGAACGAACCGAAGTTCTGCGTCATCGCGCGGCGGTTCTCGATCACGTAGGAGACGCCCGACGGGATGCGAACGTTGTCTTCGAGGACCCGGAAGTTGCCTTTCTCGTCGCGCACGATGTCGATGCCCGACACCGTGATCCGTGCGGCGTGTTCGGGCACGATGCCCACCGCCTCTCGGCAGAAGTGCGGGCTCGTGGTGACCAGAGCCCGGGGAACGACGCCCTCGTCGAGGCTCACACCGACGCTGTAGATGTCCTCGAGGAAAGCCTCGAGCGCACGTACCCGCTGGCGGATCCCGGCGGACAGCTGGTCCCATTCGAAGGCGGTGATGATGCGCGGGATCAGGTCGAGGGGGAAGGGCCGCTCCTCGCCCCCCAGGGCGAAGGTGACCCCCCGCTCGGCGAACGTGCGACCTAGCTGCTCGAATCGCGACTGAAGTTCGTCGGCCTTGAAGTCCAGCAGGGTCTCGACGATCTCCTTGTAGACGGGGCGAGGCACGCCGGGCTCGGAGAAGACTTCATCCCACGCGTGAGATGGATCAAACTCAATGAAGGACGAAGTGATTTCACTTTCCTATCACTTTGTTGTTTCGAGGGAGTTACCAACGCCGAATCGTGTGGCTTCGTGCGCGGGCGAAGTGCGTAATGCTCGGCGACCGACGCGTCGTGGATTACGCGGCGACGCGGCGGAAGACCACGCTGCCGTTGTGGCCACCGAAGCCGAAGGAATTCGAGAGGATCACCTCGACCGCCATCGACCGAGGAGCCCCCAGGACGACGTCGAGGTCGATGGCCGGGTCGACCTTGGACGTGCCCGCGGTGGGAGGGATCGTCTGATTGAGCAGGGTGAGCACGGAGGCCACGCCCTCCAGGGCGCCCGCCGCGGCCAGTGAATGGCCGAGGTGACCCTTGATCGAGGTCACGGGCGGGGCGTCCCTGCCGAAGACGTGGTGCACGGCGACCGACTCCGCGAGGTCGTTCAGTTCGGTGGACGTGCCGTGCGCGTTGATGTGCGAGACGTCGCTGGCCGAGATGTTGGCGTCGGCCAGGGCCAGTTCCATGCAGCGGATGGCGCCGCCGCCCGAGGGGTCGGGCGCGGTGATGTGGTGGGCGTCGGCGGTGGACGCCGCCCCCAAGACTTCGGCCATGATCCTGGCCCCGCGGTCGAGAGCGTGCTCCCATTCCTCGAGGATCAAAATGCCGGCGCCCTCACCCATGACGAAGCCGTTGCGATTCACGTCGAAGGGGCAGGAGAACTCGTCATTGCTGAGGGCGGTCATGTTGTTGAACCCCGCGTGGGCGATCGGGACGATGACCGCTTCGGCACCTCCGGCGACCGCCACGTCGCAGCGCCCCGAGGCGACCAGGCGCGCGGCGTTGCCGATCGCGTGGGTGCCGGCGGCGCAGGCGGTGGTGACCGTCTCGCAGGGACCGCCGAGCCCGAAGCGCATGGACACCGCAGCGGTCGCGGCGTTGGGCATCATCATGGGGACCATGAAGGGCGAGACCCGGCTGGCCCCCTTCTCGTTGAGCACCCGGAACTGTTCGATCACTGTCTGCAGGCCGCCGATGCCGGTGGTGACGATGCTGCCCGCGTCGACCAGCGGGCCTTCGAGGCCGCTCTGGCGCCACGCCTCGTCCGCGGCCATCAAGGCGTAGAGGGCGAAGGGGTCCAGGCGTCGAAGTTCCTTCGGTCCCCCCAGGTGGGTCGCGTCGAAGGGGGCGATCAACTTGCTGGGCGGCGCCGTGCTCTTCATCAGCGCGTCCCAGAGGGCGTCGACCCCCACCCCGGCGCAGGACAGGGCCCCGAGTCCGGTGACGGCGACGCGACGGCCCTCAATCGGGCCGGAGGGGGAGACCGCGACGTGCACTACAGCTTGGCGTAAATGAGATCGAAGGCCTCGCCGACGGTGCGGATCTCCTTGAGCTCGTCCTCCGCCACCTCGATGTCGAAGGTCTCCTCGAGCGCCATCACGAGCTCCACGAGGTCGAGGCTGTCGGCTCCGAGGTCGTCGCCAAAGGAGGCCTCCATCGTCACTTTGGACGGATCGACCGCGAGTACCTCGACGGTGTTCTCGGTGAACTTTGAAAATGCTTCGTTGCGCTCCATGGTATTTCCCTCGCTTTGTATCGTCTCATGTTACTAAAGTCCCGCGATGTCCCCGCTCTTAGAGGCCCATCGCGAGGCCGCCGTCGACGGCCAGCACGGCGCCGGTGATGTAGCGCGCGTGGTTACTGGCGAGGAACCCTACAACCCCAGCGATATCGGCCGGCTGGCCGATGCGGCCCAGCGGGATCAGGGCGGCCATCTGATCGCTGGCCGGGCCGAGTTCGGTGGTCATGTCGGTGTCGATCAGGCCCGGGGCGATGACGTTGACGGTCACCCCGCGCGAGGCGACTTCTTTGGCCAGTGATCGCGCGAGACCCACGAGTCCGGCCTTGGCGGCCGCGTAGTTGGCCTGTCCGGGCACGCCGATGAAGGGGCTGACCGAGCTGATGAAGATGATCGAACCCTGGCGAGCCCGCACCATCGAGGCCATGGCGGCCCGGGCGGTGTAGAAAGCGCCATCGAGGTCGGTGGCCAGCACGTCACGCCACTGGTCGTCCGACATTCGCATGGCCAGGCCATCGCGGGTGACGCCCGCGTTCACGACGCACACGTCGATCGGACCGAACTCCCCGATGGCGGCCTTGATGGCGGCGTTGACCTGATCGGACTGGGCGACGTCGACGCTGAGGGAGCGGACGCATCCCGCGGGTGCGGTCCCTGATCGAGAGAGCGCGACCACCTGATCACCCAGGGCGAGGAAGTGATGGGCGATCGCGGCACCGATGCCGCGGCTGGCGCCGGTGACGATGACGTGACGGCTCATGCGATCAACTCCTTAAGGTCCAGCAGCGAGGTCGGGGCGAACTGGTGCTCGAAGGTCCGAATCCGCTTGGTCAGTCCGCTCAGCGTTCCGCTCGGGGCCATCTCGACCGACGTGGTCACCGTGTCGGGCAACGCCAGGGTCGCGTCGAGGAACTCGACGGGCGACGTCAATTGCCGTGAGAGCAGCGCCCGCCACTCGCTGGCCGAGGTGTGGACGCGTCCGTCGACGTTGGCGATGAGCGTGGCTTCGGTGGAGCCCCAGTCGACGCTGGCCAGCGCGCGGTCGAGTTCGTCCTGGGCCGGCGACATGAGTGGCGAGTGGAAGGCGCCGCCGACGGCCAGGGGCGTGGCGCGGCGCCACCCGAGCTCGCGGTGGCGCGCGAGCAGGTCCGCCAGTCCCTCATCGGTACCGCTCACCACGATCTGACCCGTGCCGTTGATGTTGGCGACCCAGACGTCGTCGAGGGTGTCCAGCGCCTCGCGGGCACCCTCGTCCCCGCCCATCAGGGCGACCATGGAGCCGCTCTGCGAATCCGCCGCGCGCGCCATGGCGGCGCCGCGCACCGCGATGACCCGGGTCCCGTCGTCGACACCTAATAAGCCCGAGGCGACCAGGGCCGAGAACTCGCCCAGGCTGTGACCCAGCAGGAAGCGAGGACGGACGCCGAGGTCGACCAGCTCGTGGTAGCAGAGCAACGACAGCGCGAAGGTGGCGATCTGGGCTCGGTCGGTGCGCACCACTTCGTCATCGCGGGCGGTGGTGAGAAGGGCCTCGACGTCCAGTCCGCTCACCTCTGCGATGCGCTGCACCAGCGACCAGTGGGTCGAGTCGCGCCAGGCCAGCCCCGCGCCACTCGACAGCGATCCCTGTCCGGGGAAGAGCGCGACGAGGTCGTCGCGAAAGGGGAGGGTTGACTGGTCAGTCATCCCTAGAAGTTATCTCGTGCCCGGAGTGGGAGTTGAACCCACACACCCTTTCGAGTAAAGGCTTTTGAGGCCTCCGCGTCTGCCGATTCCGCCATCCGGGCTGTGGCGACCACGGTAGCATCGGCGCCGGTCCTCGCCGTCGGCGGCGGCGGGCCCGCGACGTTTCTAAGCCGCTTACCTAGAGTGACGACTATGCAGGTGACGCTCTGGCGAGACGACGTCGCCCTTCGACATGCCGTCAGTGCGGCGCACGAACGTCACGATCGCCGCTCGCGCCTGTTCCTTCGGCTCCGTCACGGCGGGGTGGACGGCTTCGGCGAGGTCGCCCCGCAGAACGGCGCTCTCAACGGCGATCCCTCGGTCCTCGACGTCCTCGATGAGTTGAGCGAGGTGACGATCCCCCAATTTCTCGAGGTGGTGTCGAGAGAGTCGGCGGTGCCCTCCTGGACGAGGATCGCCCGCTTCGCCGCCGCCCGTCCCGCGAGTTGCGTGGCGGTAGCTCTCGTCGAGATGGCGCTGCTCGACTGGGAGCTGCGATCGAGCGACCAAGATGTCCGGTCACTGTGGCCCAAGAACTTCGACACGCCCATGATGGCGACCGTCTCACTGATCGACGTCGAGGACTCGTGGGACGTGGATGAGAGCGCCGTGCGAGTGCGGGCCAAGACGTCGCCCGGTCCCGTGTCGGGCCTGGCGCTCGCTCGCGTGCGCCAGGCGACGCTGCCGATGCTGCTCGACTTCAACTGCTCGGCCCGCGCCGACGAGCAGGTGCTCAACCAGGTGGACGCACTGCGTGGCCTGGCCGACCTGGTGGCCGTCGAGCAGCCCTACGCCGCGGGCAACGTCATCGACCACGCGACGTTGGCCCCGCGGCTCGATGTGCCGATCAGCCTGGACGAGGGGGTGCGCACGCCGCGCGACCTCGACCAGATTCATCGTTACGGCGCGGCGCGGATGGTGTGCATCAAGCCGGCCCGGGTGGGCGGCCTGGCCAACGCGCGCACCATGGTCCAGCGGGCGCGCGACGTAGGGCTCACCTGCTACCTGGGCGGGTTCTTCGAGTCGTCCTTCGCGCGCCACGTGCACCGCCTGCTGGCCGAACACTGCGTGGTCGAGCCGAGCGACCTCGGCGACGTGGCCACCCTGGAGGGCCTTCATCGACCGGAAATCTCGTGGGTGGACGGGGGGTTCGGCGTGGCCCCCAGCCCCGAGATGCTCGAAAAGTCCACGGTCCTTGCGACGTGGTCGTGAGGTCGGTTTTACACTTGCACCATGGGTACCCGGCTGCAGAAACGTCACCTGGAGGACCTCCAACGCCGCCTGGGCGCGGCCCGCGAGAGCCTCGGCGTCCTCCAGGAACAGGTCGCGGTGTGGAACGAGGCGCTCGACGACGCGCGGATACGCTCGTTAGTCTCTGAGACACCAATGCAGACCTACGACTATCACGAGCTCTCGCGCCATGTCGCGGCGGCCAACGCGGAGTTACAGCGCCGCGCCAACGAAGTCCGTAGCCTGATGGAGGAGCGCGACGAACTGCTGCGCGAGTGGACACCGAAAGACGAAGATGGATAAGCGCGCAGTCATTGCCGACGACGAATCGATAATTCGCCTCGACCTCAAAGAGATCCTGGAGGGCGACGGCTACCTCGTGGTGGGCGAGGCGGCCAGGGGCGACGACGCCCTGGCGATGATCAAGGAGCTGGAGCCGGACCTGGCGCTGCTCGACGTCAAGATGCCCGGACTCGACGGCATCGAGGTCGCCCGGGAGCTGAAGGGCTCGAGCACCGTGGTGGTGCTGCTCACCGCCTTCAGCCAGCGCACGCTCATCGAAAGCGCGCGCGACGCCGGCGTGGTGGCCTATCTGGTCAAGCCCTTTCGCAGCAGCGAGATACTTCCCAAGCTCGCCGCGATCCTGAATCCGACCGTGGACGCGCCGACGGCGGCCAGCGAGGTGCGCCACATCGACGACAAGATCGAGACGAGGGAGATCGTCCAGCGGGCCAAGGAGCAGCTGATGGCCGAGCGCGGACTGGACGAGCCCGCGGCCTTCGAGGTGATCCAACAGTCGGCGATGCGCGGGCGCACCCGGATGCGCGACGTCGCCCAGCAGATAATCAAGGGCGAGTTCGTTGGCTGAGGACTCGTCCGACCAGCGGCCCCTGCTGCTGCTGGATGGGATGTCGCTGGCCTTTCGCGCGTTCTTCGCCCTGACGACCGACATCGCGACCTCCGAGGGGGTGGTGACCAACGCGCTGCACGGCTTCGCGTCGATGCTGCACCTGCTCATCCGCACCCAAGCGCCGCGGGCGCTGGCCGTGGCCTTCGATCTGCCCGGCGGCACGTTCCGTGACGAGATGACGCCGGACTACAAGGGCGGCCGCGCCGAGACGCCGGTCGAGATCGAGCATCAGTTCGAACTGATCAGGAACCTCTGCGAGGCGCTGAGCATCCCGGTGCTGGGCGTGCCCGGATTCGAGGCCGACGACGTGCTGGCCACGCTGGCGACCTGGGGTCGCGACGAGAAGATGCCGGTGGTGGTGGTGACGGGCGACCGCGACTCCTTGCAGCTGGTCGAGGACCCCTACGTCAAGGTGCTCTACAATCGGCGCGGGGTGTCGGACTACTCGCTCTACGACGAGGCGGGCATCATCGAACGCTGCGGCATCGAGCCCCAGCGCTACGTCCTGCTCGCGGCCCTGCGCGGCGACACCTCGGACAACCTGCCCGGCGTGCCCGGGATCGGGGAGAAGACCGCGGCCAAGCTCTTCGCCCAGTACCGCGACTTCGACGACCTGTACGCGCACCTGGGCGACCTCACGCCGAAGCTGCGCGAGAACCTGGCCACCTACGAGGAGCGGGCGCGCAATAACCAGAAGGTGATGGAGCTGGTGCGCGACGTGCCGCTCGACTTCACGCTGGACGACCTGACCATGGGGGGCTGGGACCGCCAGAAGGTGGCCGCGTTCTTCGAGCGCTTCGAGATGAACTCCATGCAGGCCCGTTTCGAGAAGCTGATGCGCGAGGGCCTCATCGGCGACGCCACCGAGTCGTCCGCCGACCAGGCCACGCCCGCGGCGCCCAAGGGGGCCGAGGCCAGCCGCGACGGCTCGCTGCGCCAGGTGCTGGACACCACCTCGTCGCCGGTCGTCGCCTACAACGCCACCCGGGTCGCGGTGCTCGACGCGCAGCGCGCGGTCCTGGCCTTGGGGGACCTCGAGGAGTTCTTCACGCTGATCGGCGACACCGCGCCGGCCGGTCACAACTTGAAGGGCCTCTACCGCATGGCCGCTGAACGCGGCGCCACCTTGAGCGAGCCCTCCGATGACACGACCATCATGGCCTACCTGGTCGACGCCACCAGCGGCACCTACGACCTGGTCGACGTGGCGCACCGTTTCCTCGGCGAAGTGGTCACCACCGTCGCGCCCTCGCTCTTCGACGGGACCTCCGACGACGACTCACTGGTCCGTGACGTCCAGGTGGCGGCGCGCCTGCGCGAGCACCTGCGCCGCGAGATCGAACGCTGGGAGCTCGAGTTCGTCTACGAGCAGGTGGAGCTGCCGCTGGTGGCGGTGCTCGGACGCATGGAGGCGCGGGGGATCCGCGTCGATGTGGCGTTGCTGCGCACCATCGCGGCCGAGTTCACGGAGGAAGTGGCCACGTTGAGCGCGCAGATCCAGGAGGTCGCCGGCCACGAGTTCAAGGTGAACTCTCCCCAGCAGCTCCAGACCGTGCTCTTCGAGGAGCTGGGCTTGACCGCGGTGAAGAAGATCAAGTCCGGCTATTCGACCGACGCCTCGAGCCTCGAGGCGATCCAGCTCGAGCACCCCATCATCCCGCTCATCCTGCGCTACCGCGAGGTCGACAAGCTGCGCGGCACCTACGGGGCGCCCCTCATCGACGCGGTGCAGGGCGACGGGCGCATCCACGCGACGTTCCACCAGACGGTCGCGCGCACCGGTCGCCTCTCCTCGGACAACCCCAACCTGCACAACATCCCCACCCGGAGCCTCGAGGGACGGCGCCTGCGCTACGCCTTCCTGCCCAGCGAGGGCTGGGAGCTGGCGGTGGCCGACTACAACCAGATCGAGCTGCGCATCCTGGCCCACCTCTCCCAGGACTCGGGACTGCTGGCGGCGTTCGCCTCGCACGAGGACGTGCACCGCACCATCGCGGCCTCGGTCTTCGGCGTGGCGCCCAGCGAGATCACCCACGACCAGCGCGAGCAGGCCAAGGCCGTCTCCTACGGCCTGGCCTACGGCATGGAGGCCTTCGGCTTGAGCCAGCGCCTGGGCGTGCCGGTCAGTTCGGCCAAGGAGATCATGGACAAGTACTTCGCGGGCTTCCCGTCGTTGCGCGCCTACATGGACAACACCATCAAGGAGATCCGGGCCAAGGGCTATTCGCGCACCGAGTTCGGACGGATCCGACCCTTCCCCGACCTGGCCACGGCCGCGGGTCCCCAGCGCCTGGCCGCCGAGCGCCAGGCCATGAACTCGGGCATCCAGGGCCTGGCGGCCGACGTCTTTAAGTCCGCGCTGGTGCGCCTCGACCGGCGCCTCACCAGCGAGGGGCTCCAAGCTCGCCTCATCCTCCAGGTGCACGACGAGGTCCTCGTCGAGGCGCCTCGCGCCGAGCACGACGCCGTCGAGACCATCATCTTCGACGCCCTGATCAACGCGGCGCACCTGAGCGTGCCGCTCGAGATATCGCTTAACTGGGGCGAGAACTGGGCGGCCGCGAAGGGCTGAGCCTCGCGGTGGTAGGGTCTTCTCCTGGGTTTGCACCGGAGACCCACTCCTTATTCCCTAGCTGGCCCCGGTGCGGTCGCATTGGATGTACGTATGTCGGATGGCACGAGCCTCCTCTCCTCCCAAAAAATGGGTACCTTCGACGACGACGGCAACTACGTGCCTCGCGTCATCACCGAAGACGACATGGTCGGCACGGACCTGGCCACCCTGGTGGGCGACAGCGTCCTCGAGTTCGAGGACGGCGACCTGGTCATGGGCACCGTCGTAAAGATCGACCGCGACGAGGTGCTGCTCGACATCGGCTTCAAGTCCGAGGGGGTCATACCCGCCCGGGAGCTCTCGATCCGCAACGACGTCGACCCCTCCGAGATCGTCTCGCTGGGCGAGCGCGTCGAGTGCCTGGTGCTGCAGAAGGAAGACAAGGAAGGTCGCCTGGTCCTGTCCAAGAAGCGCGC
>JBARBL010000077.1:0-7057 GCA_049793015.1 Acidimicrobiales bacterium
GGCCGACCGAGACCGCGAGCACCACCATGAAGGTAAGGCCCACGGCGCGCAGTCGCACACCCCGGGCCGACGCCAGCTCGGCGCTTAACGAGCTGAGCAGCAGGGGGCGGCCGATGACCGCCACGACGAAAAGTACGACGACGCTCATGACGACGACCTCGGGCAGCGTCGAGGACGGCACGGTGAAGATCGACCCGAAAAGGATCAGCTGCGTCGTGCCGGTGGCCGAACTGTGCGTGGTGGAAAGGTAGAGGAAGAGGGCGGACAAACCAGTGGCCGCCCCCAACACGACGCCCGTCGCGATGTCCCGACCCTTGACGCGCTGCACGCCGATGAGGTCCATCGCGCCGGCACCGACCACGCCCCCGCCCACGAATCCCGTCAAGGGTGCCGCACCGGCCAGGAACGCCCCCGCCCCGCCGGCCGTGGCGACGTCGGTCAGCGCGTGGCCGGCGAAGGATTGGCCGCGTAGCACCGTGAAGATTCCCACCACGGCGCTCACCGTCGCCACGACCGCCCCCACGACGAGCGCGCTGTCCACCGAGTGGTTCGCGAAGAGACCAGGTTCGAAGAGCCAGTCGATCAACGTCACTCCACCACGAGTTCTGGGTGGCTCGCCGCGGTCGAGCTCTCGTCACTTTCCTCGCCGGCGACGACGAGCACCCGACCGTGCACGCGAAGCACGTCGACGTGGTGCCCGTACAGCGCGCTCAGCACGTCGGGACGCACCACCTCGTCGGTGCTGCCACTCGCCACGTGGGTGTTCGCGATGTAGACAACGCGGTCCATGACGGGCAGGAGCGGATTCATCTCGTGCGCGGAGAGGAAGATCGCCACGTGCTGGCTGCGCGCCACCTGGTGCAGAAGCGCGATGATCTCGTGCACGCTGCCGGGATCGAGATTCGATAGCGGCTCGTCGAGGAGCAACAACTGGGGCCGACTCACCAGGGCGTGCGCGATGAGCACACGTTGCTGCTCGCCTCCGGACAGTCCTCCGACCTTGCGATCGGCGAACTCCTGCGCGTCGACCGCGTGCAGCATTTCCTCCACCGCCTGACGGTCGGCTCGGGTGCGGCGCTTGAACCCGTAACGATTGCCGTCGATGCCCAAGGCCACGAGGTCGCGGGACCGGATGGGCATGTCCGGATCGAAGAGGACCTTCTGCGGCACGTACCCGATGGATCGGGTCGACCGTCCCAGGGCCTCGCCGTGCACGCTGACGCGCCCTCGCGACGGCGCCTGAAGACCGAGGATTACGCGAAAGAGCGTCGTTTTGCCCGACCCGTTGGCCCCGATCAAGCCCGTGAACTCGCCCTCGTCGATGCGGAAATTCACGTCGGACAGGATCGCGCGACCGTCGATGGCGACGTCGACATCCTCGACCCGCAGCAGCTCGACCCCGCCGAGGCCCGCGCGCACCTCACTCATTTGAGCACCTTGGTCGACGTCTTCGCGGACAACGCCCTGACCAGCGCCGTGATCTCCGCCTTCATCCACGATTGGTAGTCGTACCCGGGGGTGGGCATGGTCTCGTAGACCGCGACCACGGGCACGCGCGAACGTTCAGCCAGCGCGAGCAGCGACTGGGTCACCGTGCTCGAGACCTGCTCGTTGTAACAGAAGACCCTGACGCGATGTGACGTGAAAAGCGACTGTTGAAAGGTGATGTCCTCGGGCGAGGGGTCGACCCCGTTCATGATGTCGGCCTGAAATCGAAACGGCGTCAGGTTGTCGAGGCCGAGGGCGCTCAGCAGGTAGTCGGCCACCGGCTCGGTCGTCGCCACGGCCTCGCCCGCGAAGCGGTGCCGGAACGTCGTGATGATCGAATCCAACGTTGAGATCGAGTGCTGGAAAGTATGAAGCCGGCTGGCGAAGTAACTCGCGTGATGGGGCTCCAGGCGGGCCAGGTCCTGTTCGATCTTGACCGCCGTCGTCGCGACGTACGACGTGTCGTACCAGAGGTGGGGGTTCTTCGTATCCTGGGGCAATCCAAGCAGCGTCTGGACGTCGATCACGTAGCGCGTCGTACTCGGAGAGGCCGACTCCAGCTGATTCATGAACTGGTCGTAACCAACGCCGTTCTGCACCACCAGTTGGGCACTGGCGATGGATTGCGCCACGCCGGTGCTGACCTCGAAGGTGTGCGGGTCGGTATTGGGATTGCTCATGATGGCGCTCACCTGCACGTAGCGACCACCGATCTGTGAGATGACGTTGGCGTATTCGTTCTCCGCGCCCACGGCGTGGATGACGCCGGGCGCACTCGCCGGGGCGCTGTTGCAGGCACTGAGACCGAGGGCCGCGACGGCCGCGATCGCCACGGCCGCCACGCCGCGCCGACGCCGAGTCCGGGGCTTCTCCTTTGAAGGTGTCCTTGGAACCATTCCAACTACGTTAACCAGAATCATTCTAGAAAGCAACCCAGAAGTTGGTAGGCTGGCCGGGTGGTCATCACTCGCAACACCGCCCAGCGCCGTGAGGTCATCAGTGTGCTCGATGGCGTGCAGGGTTTCGTCAGCGCGCAGGAACTTCACGGCCTCATCGCCCGCGAGGGCCGCCAGATCGCCCTGGCCACCGTGTACACCCAACTGAAGAAGCTGGCGGAGAGCGGCGAGGTCGACGTCGTCATGACCGACCGGGGCGAGAGCCTCTACCGTCGCTGCCACGTCGACGAACACCATCACCACCTGGCCTGTCGCGAGTGCGGAGCGACCGTCGAGGTGGACGCGCCCGAACTCGAGAGGTGGGCCCACGCCATCGGTGAGCGCCACGGCTTCACGGACCTGCGCCACGTGCTCGAGCTCAACGGAGTCTGTCCGGCGTGCCAGTCGAGATAACCCTTCAACCTGAGGTTCGTGGCCCGCTCAGCGTCTACGGCGTCGAGCACATGCGCCACTTCGGCATCGACGCCTTCGTCACCGATCGCTTCGGCGGCGTGAGCCTCGCGCCCTTCGACACCCTCAACCTCGGCGAACACGTGGGCGACCGGCCCGAGCACGTCGAAGAGAACCGTCGCCGCGTCACCGCGGCCATCGGCGTCGAGTACGACGACCTGGTCACCGCGCGCCAGGTCCACGGCCACGACGTGGTCGACGTCGACGCGACCACGCGCGCCATCGAAGGCGACGCCCTCGTCACCTCACAGTCGGGCGTGGCCCTGGCGATACTGGTCGCCGACTGCGTGCCCATCCTGATGGTCGACGAATCGACGTCACGATTCGCGCTGGTGCACGCGGGCTGGCGGGGACTGGTCACGGGCGTGCTGGAACACACCCTGGCGCACTTCGAAGATCCCAGCGCCGTGCACGTCTTCCTCGGCCCGTGCATCTCGAGCGAGGCGTACCAGGTGGGCCCCGAAGTGGCCGCGCACTTCTCGGGGATAACGAACGCGCTCTACGCGGACCAGGGCGACCGTTCGCGCCTCGACCTTCGCCGGGTCGTCCACGCGCAGCTCGACGAGCTCGGTGTACTCGACGACCGCGTTTCTCAAGCGCGACAGAGCACCGACGGCGGAGAGCTCTTTTACAGCGATCGGGCCCAACGGCCGTGCGGCCGCTTCGGCCTCGTCGCCATGCGCTCGTCGTACCATGGGGGCCACACGAACGCGGACCCCGCGTGAGCGCGCGCGGCGAACTCTTCACCTACGTCGGGCTCGACGTCACCGACACGACCTTGACGGCCCGCTTCGACCTCGACGGTCGTAAGTTCACCGAGGTGGCCACCTTCGAGGGCGTGGGGGCCCTCACCGAGCCGGCCCCGAGGGCGGTGGCCACCCTCTGGTACCTGCTGGCCGGGCTCTCGTACTACAAGTCCGGCGCGGCGCGGCGCGTGGACCTGGCCAGCACGCCGATCACGCCGAGCGGGCGGGCCCTCCTGGGCGCCGCGTTGCACGACGGACTCGCCGAGTTCGCCTACCGCAACGAGATCACCCTGGACGACGTCGCCATCGATGGCGGGGTCGACGCGCCGACGCCGCCCGTCGCCCTCGACGCGCACCGGGTGCTCACCCCGTTCGGCGGCGGGATCGACTCGGTGGTGACCGCGTGCGAGCTGAAGGGTCGCGTCGACCAGGCCCTCTTCATCGTGAGTCCCGCGAGCGGGCGCTTCACGCCCCTGGAGGAAACCGCGCAGACGACCGGACTGCCGATCGTACGCGTGGCCCGCTCACTCGACCCCCAGCTGCTCGGCGACGACCCGACGCTGCTGCACGGCCACGTGCCGGTCACCGCGATGATCACCTTGCTAGCCTCGACCGCCGCGGTCGCGTCGGGTCGCGGCGGCGTCGTGATGAGCAACGAGCATTCCGCCTCCTCGCCCAACCTTCGTCGGAACGGCGCTGACGTGAACCACCAATGGAGCAAGTCCTGGCTCGCCGAGCAGCTCATCGCCGACGCCGTCGACGAGGCCTTCGACGGCGAGCTGGTGGTCGCGAGCTACCTGCGCGACCGCAGCGAACTCTGGGTGGCCGCCGTGTTCAGCCACCTGACCGAGTTCCATCACGTCTTTCGCAGCTGCAACCGGGCCTTCACGCAGTCGAACGAGCGCCGGGCGAGCGCCTGGTGCGGCGAATGCGACAAGTGCCTTTTCATCAACCTCGTCCTGGCGCCCTTCCTTCCCCGCGCAACCCTGCGGGAGATATTCGCCGGCGAGCCGCTCAGCGACCCGGCCCGAGCCGAGCAGCTGCGCACCTTGGTAGGGCTCGGCGCGCAGCACAAGCCCTTCGAGTGCGTCGGTGACCCCGACGAGAGCGCCGTCGCGCTCGCCCAGGTGAGCGCCCTGGGCGAATGGGCGGACGTGACGCGGCTCGACGAGCTCGCGCAGCTCATCAGCCCCGACCGTGATTTCGCCGACCTGCTCACTCCCCAAGGACCAAGCCGTGTTCCGGCCCACTGGCTTCGCTAGCCTCGCCGCGCGGCGCGTGGGCATTTTCGGCTACGGCATCGAGGGCCGCGCCACGCAGGCGCGGGTGAGCGACATCGCGGCCAGCGTCGTGATCGTCGACGACGCGCCAGACGTGGCGCCGGGGGTGATCGTCAACGGCGAAGGCGGTCACGAAGCGCTGCTCACCTGCGACGTCGTCTTCAAGAGCCCGGGCATTCCTCGCCACCGCGCCGACGTGCTCGACCTCGAGGCCCACGGGGTCGCTGTCTGTTCCGCGCTCAACCTCTGGTTCCACGACGCCGACCGCGATCGCGTCGTGGCCATTACCGGCACTAAAGGTAAGTCGACGACGACGACGCTGGTGACCTATTTCCTGGAGTGCCTCGGGGAAGCGGCCCAACGCCTCGGCAACATCGGCCGCCCTCCCTACGACCCCGCGGTCGACACGTCGAGCGGTTGGCTGGTGCTCGAGGTCTCGAGCTTCCAGTGCGTGGACCTCGACATGGCGCCGACGCTGATCGTGGTGACCTCGCTCGGCGATGACCACATCGACTGGCACGGTTCGACGGAGAAGTACCGCGACGACAAGCTGTCCCTCACCCGCCACGAGGGAGCGCACCGGACCCTGGTGCCCGACAACATCACCTTCCACGAGGTCCGCCACCAGCTCGGGGGGGAGGTCACCTTCGTCGCGCCCGATGAGACGCGTCTCGCCAACGCGCTCGGACTACTCGGCGCGCATAGCAACAGCAACGTCGCCCTGGCCCTCGCCGCCGTGTCGGCACTTACCACGCGGCCGGTCGAGGAGATCCGAGCCCTGGTGCTCGAGAACTCGGCGTCCTTCGTCCCCTTGAGCGGACGACTCACGCTGGTGGCGAGCGACAAGGTCGGCCCGCACTCCCTGCGCTTCGTGGACGACGGGCTGGCGACGTCGGTCCTGCCCGCCGTGGCGGCGCTGGAAGTGTTCAGCCTCGAACCCCTGGCGCTCATCGCGGGCGGCTACGACCGCGGCGTCGACTACCTGGCGCTGGCCCGGGCCATCGCCTCGCGCACACGGCCCACGATGCTGCTCACGATGGGCGACGCCGGGGCGCGCATCGCAGAACTGGTGCATCAACTGAGCCCCCACCTCGTGCAGTCGACGTTCAACTCGATGGACGATGCCCTCGCCAAGGCCCGGGCCTTTCTCTCAGAAGGCGGCGTGATCCTGCTGTCACCGGGCGCCCCGAGCTTCGACCGCTACAAGAATTGGGAGGAGCGCTCCCACGACTTCACCCGAGCGGTGCGGGCGCGACAGCTCGGCGACTAGAGACTCGTCGCGACGAACCGCGCGAGGACCTTCTTGAGCACCGGCGAGAAGGGAAGGTCCTTCGAGTAGTTCGCCCCCGTTCGCGAGGCGTCGACCTTGAGCACGTGATCGATGCCCTTTAGATGCACGAACGTCACGGACACGCCCGCCGACGTGAGACCCGACGCGATCCGCCCGACTTGGGAGCAGGAGACCAGCACGTCGGCATTGCTGCAGGTGAGCAGGACCGGCGTCGTGGCCGGCAGCGCCGCGGCCAGGGTCTTGGGGTCGAACTGGTCGGCCTGGTAGAGGAACTTGGCGGTCGCCGGGTTGAGCAGGCTGTCCAGCCCGTAGGGCAGTGACGCCGCGACCGTGCCGGTAGCGCGAAGGCGGGTCACGGCCCTATTGAGGGTTTCGTCGACAGTGGCGGCCAAGGTCGAGGAGATCTCCTTCGCCTTCAACTGCGCGGCGACCTGGGCGTCGACCTGGACCGTGATGAGCGTCAGGTATCGCAGGCTCAACGGCTCGAAGAGGCCGAGCGCGTGTATCGGCGGCGCGGCGCCCGCGTGGCCAGTCGCGAGCAGCAGGGCGAAGAGCGCGCCCTCGCTGTGGCCGAACACGCCCAGGCGGTGGTCGTCCACGCCTTTCTGCGCCGCCAGGAACTTGAGCGCTGCCAGCGACTCCTGCTCGAAGGGCCTGAGACCGATCGAGTCCACGTGGCTGGCGAAGGATCCGAGCCCCGTTTCGCCGCTGCCCAGCTTGTCGTAGCGCAAGCTGGCCACGCCGTCGGCGCTGAGCCAGTCGGCCATGGTCTCGAGCGTGTCGATCGGTCCCGGCTCAACGGTGCTGTTGCCGTTTCGGTCGGTCGGTCCGCTGCCCGCGATGAGC
>JBARBL010000078.1:0-60931 GCA_049793015.1 Acidimicrobiales bacterium
GCGCAGGGCACGCCCGAGCGCCTGGCCGGGGTGGTGACGGGCCTCCACGCGCCCGCGCTGCCCGAGGTGAGCGAGATGGAGCGGGTCGCGGACGACCTGTGGGCCATGGGCCTCACCCCCGACGCCACCGCCATGGCGCTGGTGCGTGACGAGCTCAACGAGCGCGGCATCACCCGAGCCGACGCGCTTGCGGGTGCCGAGAGCACGAGGGTGAGCGTGGCGGGGGTCGTCACCCATCGCCAGCAGCCCGAGACGGCCAACGGCGCGGTGTTCGTCAATCTGGAGGACGAGACCGGCCACGTGAACGTGATCTTCTCCAGGGGCGGCTGGCTGCGCTGGAAGGACGTGGCCCGTCGGTCGCCGGCCCTGGTCATACGGGGCTCACTGCAGCGTGGTCAGGGCACCGTGACGCTGACGGCTGAATCGGTGGAACCGCTCGCCTTGGGCGCGGTCACGCCCTCGCGAGACTGGCACTGAGGAGGAACCCTGACGGAGGAGAATCGTCAACGTATCTTGACATTAGATGAATGACAAGATAGATTGACGTCATGAGCTCTATGGATCTAGCAACCAGCGCCGGCGACGGCGACCCCTCGCTCGGCCTGCGCGCGGTCTCGTCACTACGCCACCTGGTGGAGCAGTTGGAGTCACTACAGGTGGACCGCGCTCGGGACCTCGGTTGGTCGTGGGCCCAGATTGCCGCGGAGCTCGGCGTCTCCAAGCAGGCCGTGCATCAGAAGCACGGCGGCGGGCGACTCATTTCGAGAAAGGACTAGGAATGTTCGAACGATTCACCGAAGGTGCCAGGGCAGCGCTCGTTGAGGCGCAAGATCTGGCGATCGAATTGAACTCGCGCACGATTGACGTCGGTCACTTGCTCTACGGGCTGGCGCAAGGCCGAGAGGAGACGGCCGGCCGACCACTGCGCGACAGCGGCGTGGCGGCCGCGACAGTGCGGCGCCTGGCCCCACGAAGAGGGCAGGAACACACCGGAGAGATTGACGTCACCTCGCTCGAATCGATCGGCATTGACTACGACGGCGTGCGAAGTGCGGTTGAAGCGACCTTCGGAGCGGGCGCCCTCGAGGCCGCCCCCGATCGGCGTATCCCTTCGCCCCGTTCAGGGCGGCCGCGCTTCAGCGACGACGCGAAGCGTTCACTCGAACAGTCCCTGCGCGTCGCCCTCGAGCTGCACGAGAAAACGATCAAGCCGGGTCACGTGCTCTTGGGGCTGCTGCGGGTCGACGACGAGTTCGTGACGAGCGTGCTCGAAGAGTCCAAGGTCAACGTCGCCGGACTCTCCTCCGCGGTGCTGCAACAGTTATCCCTGGCGTAGCGAGGCATCCCACAACGAGCGCTCGCGAACGAGATTCGAGATTACAAAAAGGCGAACTCCGGACGGGCGCCCGACCTGATGTCCTCGCGCACGAGTATCTGGGCCAGCGGAAGGTCGTCGGCGTGGGTCACCCCGATGCAGCGAGAGCTGGTGTTGAGCACGTCGAAGCGCATGGGCGTGTGGCCCAGGATGTCGCCCACGAAGACCGGCAGGAGGATCTCGGGGCTCTCCGCGAAGTCGTGGACCGCCATGGCCTCGTACATGAGCGGCCAGACCGCGGGCTGGAAGCCCCAGAGGTTGAGCGAGACCGTGGTCTTGGGGTTGAGGATCGCCGGCTCCACGCCGTCGTTGGCCTCGAAGCCCTCGAGCGTCAGCTGCACGTTGCGGCGCTCGATGATCTCGGTCAGGTGGCCGTTGATCACGTTGCACGTGCCGCGCGAGACCGGCAGGTCCCCGATGAGCGCGTTCTCCAGCTGGAAGCCGATCAGGCAGTTGTTCTTGCTCGAGACCAGGTGGCGGCCGAGCTTCACCAGCGCGTCGCGGCCGTAGAGGTCGTCGGCGTTGGAGACGCCGAAGGGCGTCGAGTCGTTGAGGTAGGGCTTGGCGCAGAGCACCGCGTCCACGGTCCCGCGCAGGTTCTCCTGGATGGCGAAGGAGACGCGGTGCTCGCTGGGCCAGAACTCCTTGACGTGCTCAATGATCAGGGGACCGGTGTCGGGGTTGATCACGATCACCACGTCGTCGAACCCGGCGGCGAACGCGTCGGAGGCCAGCAGGTCGATCACGCCCTCGCCGTGCATGCCGATGGGGGCCAGCTGCTTGAGCCCGCCGTAACGACGGGCGCGGCCGGCCGCCAGGATCACCAGGGTGGGGCCGTTCATGACCAGCGCACCACCGACGAGGCCCAGGTCATGCCCGCGCCGAAACCGGTCATGAGCGCGTACTCGCCGGCCTTGATCCGACCATTCTGTCGCGCGTCCTCGAAGGCCAGCGGGATCGAGGCGCTCGACGTGTTGCCGTAGCGGTCGAGCACCACCACGGCGCGCTCCATCTCGATGCCGAGGCGCTTGGTCGCGGCCTGGATGATGCGGATGTTGGCCTGGTGGGGGATGACCAGGCTCAGGTCCTCGGCCTTGACGTCGGCGTCGAACATCGCCTGCTCGGCCGACTCGACCACCACGCGCACCGCGCGCCGGAAGACCTCTTTGCCGTCCATCTGGATGAAGCCGCCGTGCTCGCAGGTCAGCAGGTCGGCGGAGGACCCGTCGGCCCCGAGCGCGAAGGAGAGCACGTCATTGCCGTCGGGGTCGTACTCGAGCACCGTCGCGCCGGCGCCGTCGGCCAGCAGGACGGCCATGTTGCGGTCGGTCCAGTCGACCCAGCGCGAGAGGTGCTCCGCGCCCACGACCAGGATGCGCTTGTTGCCCGTCTCGAGCAGCCCCTGGGCCGTGCGGATGGCGTACATGAAACCGCTGCACGCGGCGTTGAGGTCCATGGCCGGACAGCTGAGGCCGATGTCGTCGGCGATCAGACACGAAGTGGCGGGCAGCATGCGGTCGGGCGAGGTCGTCGCCAGCAGCAGGAAGTCGATGTCGCTGGGTTGGTAGCCGGAGTCCTCGAGGGCGCGCTGCGCGGCCTTGGCGCCCTGGGTCCTCGCGCTGCCGCCGATGCGGCGTTCGTGGATGCCGGTGCGTTCCACGATCCACGCGTCGGAGGTGTCGAGGGTCTCGGACAGCTCGTCGTTGGTGACGATCCGATCGGGCACGGCAATACCCCAGCCCTTGAATCGAACACCCATCACAGCCCTTTCGCCAACCTGCCTGAGGCAAGTCTAGGTCGTGGCGCTAGCCGGCAGCGGGTGCCTCTAAAACCTGCAATGTACAGCGTGCGACGCAAATCTTTCGCCCTTCGTCGTCCGTGAGGTCGATTCCCCACACCTGGACCCGGCGACCCGTGCGGATCGGCGTGGCCGTGGCGGTGAGCGTGCCGCTCGACATCGAGCGCAGGTGCGAGCAGTTGAGTTCGGTGCCCACCACCAACTGGCCGGATTCGATGTTGAGCGCGCCACCGAAGGAGGCGGCGCTCTCGGCGAGCAGGGCCGAGACGCCGCCGTGCAGGATGCCGTAGGGCTGGAAGACCTTGGGCCCCACGTCGATCGACATCACCACCTTGTCCGGTGTCGCCTCGACGATCTTCACGCCGAGCAGGCCGTGCACGTCGTTGGCTTGGGGAGGTCCGTCGATGGAGTTGTCGCCCATCGCGTCATTGTAGGACGGCGTAACCTCTCACCATGCCTCGACGCGTCGACCTGCGCAGTGACACGGTGACCCAGCCGACCCGGTCCATGCGCGACGCGATGGCCGCGGCGGTGGTCGGCGACGACGGGTACGCCGAGGACCCGACCATCAACGAACTCGAGGCGCGCTACGCGCAGCTGGTGGGCAAGGAAGCGGCCCTCTTCGTGCCCTCGGGCGTGATGGCCAATCAGATCGCGATCCGCGTGCTCACGCGACCGGGCGACCTGGTGATCGCGGGGAGGTCCCAGCACCTGGTGAGCTTCGAGATGGGCGCGGCGTCGCGCAACTCGTCGGTGCAACTGGTCACCGTCGACGACTCCCGCGGCACGTTGGCGCTGAGCGACGTGCTGGAACTCATCGACGCGGAGCAGGACCACCAGCCCCACGTCGCCATGGTGGCGGTCGAGAACACGCACATGCCGTCCGGCGGCACCGTGTGGGACGTCGAGGACCTGATGGCCCTCAAAGGAGCCATTGGAGAGAGGCCCATCCACCTCGACGGCGCGCGGCTCTTCAACGCCGTCGTGGCGAGCGGCGTAGCCGCCTCGAGCATCGCGGCGCCCGCGACGACGGTGATGACCTGTCTCAGCAAGGGGCTGTGCGCGCCGGTCGGCTCGCTGTTGGCGGGGTCGTCGCACCTCATGGACGCCGCGCGGGTCGAGCGCAAGCGCCTGGGCGGGTCGATGCGCCAGGCGGGCGTGCTGGCCGCGGCCGGATTGGTGGCGCTCGACACCATGATCGATCGGCTGGCCGACGACCACATCCGCGCCCGTGCTCTGGCCGGTCAGTTCGCCCAGGCCTTCCCGGAGTCGAACTACGACCCCGAGAGCTGCGTCACCAACATCGTGGCCTTCAACCATCCCCAGGCCCGCCGGATCGTGCACGAACTGGCCGCCCTCGGGGTCGAGGGCGGAACCATCGCGCCGACACGCCTGCGCTTCGTCACGCACGCCGGGGTGAGTGACGACGACGTGAATTTCGTGAGCGACGTCCTAGTCGGCTTCAAGCCATCTGGCGCGTAGGGCGGGCGTCGATCCGGTCGGTCGCGCCGACCCGGGGACGATAGTTCCTTTGGCTCGATTTGCGGTGGAAGGGGTAGCCTTAGAAGGTCCTTTAGGTACACCTATGGCGGAAATCCTTCACCTCTCCACGTTCCTGCACCGCCCGATCTTCGATCAGGACGGCGACCGGATCGGACGCGTCCAGGACCTGGTCGCGCGCCTCGGCGACGATCCGCACCCGCCCATCGTGGGTGCGGTCATTCGGATCGAAGGCCGCAATCTCTTCGTCCCCATTCGAAAGATCGGCGGGCTCGCCCAGGGCCGCATGACCTTCGAAGGACGCCGCGTGGACCTGCGACGCTTCGAGCGACGGCCCGGCGAGCTCCTGCTGGCCGAGGACCTGCTGGCCCGCCACCTCATCAACCTGGTGCGAGGCCGCCTCATCATCGCCAACGAGATCGAGATCGCCGAGATCGACGCCAGGTGGGAGGTCGTGGGGGTGGACCCCGGACGACGGCCCTTCTTCCGCCGGGTGCTGGGACAGAAGATGGGTCAGCGCGTGAAGGCCGAGTCGATCGTGGACTTCGCCTCCATCGAGCCCTTCGTCGCGCACGTGCCATCCGCGCGCCTGCGCATTCCTTACCGCAAGCTGTCCAAGCTGCACCCCGCCCAGATCGCCGACCTGGTGGAGCAGGCCAGCCACGAAGAGGGCGAGGAGATCATCGAGGCCGTGGGGCTCGACCGCGAGCTGGAGGCCGACGTCTTCGAGGAGCTCGACGTGACCCACCAGCTGGAGTTCCTGGAGTCGCGCTCCGACGTGGAGGCCGCGCGCCTGCTGTCGCGCATGGAGCCCGACAACGCGGCCGACCTCATCAACGAGATCGACCAGGACCGCCGCCTGTCGATCCTCGAGCACCTGCCCAGCGCCCAACAGACCAAGGTGCGCAACCTGCTCTCGTACAACGCCGACACCGCGGGCGGGATGATGAACACGGACTTCGTCTCGGTGCCGGCCACCGCCACCGTCGCCGAGGCGCTGGAGGCCATCCGCGCCTCCCTGGCCCCCGCCGAGTCGCTGCACGCCGTGTTCGTGCTCGACGAGAACGGCCTGCCGATCGGTGCCGCGTCGGTGGCGCCGCTGGTGCGCGCCCGCGGCACCGAGCTGGCGCTCAGCGTGGCGCGCAAGAGCATGACCTTCGTGCACCCGCACTGGGACCTGCACCGGGTGGCGCGCAAGATGAGCGACTTCAACCTGACCGTATTGCCCGTGCTCGACGAAGAGGACGGCAAGATGATCGGAGTCATCACTGTCGACGACCTGCTCGAGGAGCTCCTGCCGCAAGGCTGGCGACGCGAGTTTGGCATGACCGCGGCGGAGGAATGACGATGCCCGCCGCGTTCATCGGTCCCGTTCTAAGGGGGCTTCTCTGAAACCCCCTAGTACCAGCCCCTTGGCTATTGACGTCTCGACACGACCTCGTTCCACCGTATTGACGGGTTAAGCCCGCCTCGCGGTTTCGCTGTGGTTGTGTCGCCGAACGACCACTACGAAACGAAAGGAGGTGGAGCGTGGAGCGCGAGCGGACCAAAGAACTACAGATCAGCGGTGCCTTCGGCACGATCAAGGAACACGACACGGGCGCCCGTCGCGGACCGCGCGCCCGCCTCCTGACCCTGGCCGCCATCATCGGGCCGGGCCTCATCGTGATGATCGGCGACAACGACGCCGGCGGCGTGTCGACCTACGCCCAGGCCGGACAGAACTTCGGCTACTCGCTGCTGTGGACGCTGCCGCTGCTGATCCCGGTGCTGGTCGTCATCCAGGAGATGGTCGCGCGACTCGGCGCGGTCACCGGCGTCGGTCAGGGACGCCTCATCCGCGAACGTCTGGGCCGCTACTGGGGAAATCTCTCCATCTTCTCGATCCTCTTCCTCAACTTCCTGATCATCATCACCGAGTTCATCGGCGTCGAGTACTCGATGCAGTACTTCGGGGTGAGCGAATACGTGGCGGTGCCGGTCGCGATACTGCTGCTCTTCGCCGTGACGGCCACCGGCTCGTTCAAGCGCTGGGAGCGCTTCATGATGCTCTTCGTCGCGATCAACCTGTTGGTCGTTCCCTTGCTCTTCATCACCAAGCCCCACGTCACGTCGGTCGTCCACCACCTGGTGCTGCCCGGCATCCGCGGGGGCGCGACCTCCACGTCGGTGCTGCTCATCATCTCGATCATCGGCACGACCGTCGCCCCGTGGCAGCTCTTCTTCCAGCAGTCCAACATCGTCGACAAGAAGATCTCCCCGCGCTGGCTCAACTACGAACGCGTGGACACGATCCTTGGCGCCTTCATCGTGGTGATCGGCGCCTCGGCCCTGGTGGCCGTCTGCGCGGCCGGTCTCTCCATCCATGGCGGTACGACCTCCTTCACCAGTGCCTTGGGCGTGGCGCAACGACTCAACCACGTGGTGGGCCACGGCGCGGGCGCGCTCTTTTCCCTGATCCTCTTGAACGCGTCGATCATCGGCGCGACCTGCGTGACGCTCGCCAGTTCCTACGCCATGAACGACCTGTCGGGGTCCGTCAAGGGCCTTGACGTGCCCTTCGGCGAGGCTCGCGGCTTCTACCTGGGTTTCGCCGGGCTGCTGGTGGTCGCCGGGATCGTGACGCTGATCCCCGGTGCGCCGTTGGCGCTCATCACCCTGGCGGTGCAGGCGATCTGCGGGCTCATGCTGCCGAGCACCACCATCATCGTGCTGCTGCTGTGCAACGATCGCGAGATCATGGGTCCCTGGGTGAACGGCAAGTGGCTCAACGTGGTGGCGATCGTCATCATCACCGCCCTGGTGGTCATCTCCTTCACCATGATGATCTCCACCCTCTTCACGTCGATCGACGTGATCGCGCTGCTCGAAGTGCTCGCGGTCGCCGCCGGCGTCGGGCTGGCCATTGGTCTCCCGCTCGGGTTCCGTCGAGTGGAGCCGGCGCGTCTCTACGACATCGACCGACGCGACTGGCGCACCCCTCGGCTCTCGTTGCTCGCCCCCATGGCCAGCTCGAGGGCCCGTCGACTCCTGATGCGGGGCCAGAGCGTGTACCTCTTCGTGGCCGGCATCGTGCTGCTGGTGCGATTCATCCAACTGGCGACCAAATAGTCTCCTTAGATGGCTTTCTCCAAAACCCTGGTCTGCGTGCACGCGCACCCCGACGACGAAGCGATCTTCACCTCAGGGATCTCGTCGCACTACGCCGCCTTGGGATACTCAGTGGTCTTGGTGACGTGCACCAACGGACGCCTGGGCTTCGACGAGCACAATCGTCCCGGCAATGAAGCGGACCACGACGGTGGCGCGACGACGGCGGCCCGCGCCGCGGAACTCCAGCGAAGTGCCAGCCTGGTCGGCTTTACCCGACTCGTGACGCTGGGCTTCGAGGACTCGGGAATGGTGGGTTGGCCCCAGAACGAGGACCCTCGGGCCTTCATGAACATCGACGTGGACGCGGTGGCGCGAACGCTCGCCGCGCTGTTCGACGAGGTGGGCGCGACGGTGGTCGTCACCTACGACGAGAACGGCTTCTACGGTCATCCCGACCACATCATGGCCAACGTGCTCACGAGGCGCGCGCTCGACCTCGCCCGGTCGCCGCAGCGGCTCTACTATCCCGTGGTGCCGCGGGGGTCCATAAAGAACTTCGTCGAGAAGGCGCAGGCGCAAGGCGCCATCCTGCCCGCCTTCGTGCTGGAGGCTGACTTCGGTATCGCCGACGAGCTGGTGGCCGCCACCATGGACGTGAACCAGTACGCCGGCGTCAAGCAGGAGGCCCTGCGCACCCACGCCTCGCAATCCGATAACGCGGACCTGGTGACGATGGACCCCGACGTGTTCGCCCTGATGTTCGGGACCGAGTGGTTCCAACGCGCCTGGAGTCGCGGCGCGGCTTCGGGCGACGCCACCGATCTTTTTGGAGGACTGTAGATGGATCAACTGACCTTTCTGGCCGTGCACGCTCACCCCGACGACGAGGCCAGCTCGACCGGTGGGCTCTATCGCGTGCTGGCGGACGAGGGCGTGCGCACGGTGCTCGTGTGCTGCACCAACGGCGAGTGCGGCGACGGGCCCGACGGCTCCAAGCCCGACGCCGACCACCACGACGGCGACGAGGTCGCCGCGATACGGGCCGTGGAACTCGACGAGGCGGTCAAGGTCCTCGGCATCAGTCGCCTGGTGCGGCTGGGTTATCGCGACTCGGGCATGAAGGGCTGGCCCCAGAACTCAGACCCCGAGAGCTTCTGGGCGACGCCCGTCGACGTGGCCGCCAAGAGGCTCGCCGCGGTGCTGGACGAGGAGCGTCCCCAGGTCATCATGACCTATAACGAGTACGGCTTCTACGGACACCCCGACCACATCCAGGCCCACCTCATCACGCTCGCCGCGCTCAAGCTCATCGACTACGAGCCGACGCTCTACTTCAACGCCATCCCCAATTCGGTCATGGCGCGCTTCCGCGAGCGTTGGGAGCAGGAGGCCCGCGAGCGGGCCGAAGAGGACGCTGTCAAGGGCCTCGTGCGCGAGCCCGAGGCGCCCAACGAGGAGGACAGCGTCCCCATGGGCACGCCGGACAACGAGATCGACGCCGCCATCGACGTCTCGCAGGTCGCCGACGCGAAGTTCGACGCGCTGGCCGCGCATCACAGCCAGATCGCCGACTCCTTCTGGATGAAGATGGGCCGCGAACAGTTCAAGCAGGTCATGCGCACCGAATGGTTCGTGCGCGTCACCAACCCCCGTCAGCTCGAAGGCTGCGTGAACGACATCTTCGCCGGGTACCGCTAGCGGATCAGTAGCGGTATGTGTCGGGCTTGTAGGGTCCTTCGACGGCCACGCCGATGTAGTCGGCCTGGCGCTTGGTGAGGGTCGTGAGCTTCACGCCCAAGGCCTCCAGGTGCAGTCGCGCGACCTTCTCGTCGAGGTGCTTGGGCAGCACGTAGACCTTCTTCTCGTAGTTGGCGTTGTTCACGAACAGCTCGATCTGGGCCATAACCTGGTTGGTGAAGGAGTTGCTCATGACGAAGCTCGGGTGACCGGTGGCGTTGCCGAGATTGAGCAGGCGACCCTCGGAGAGCAGCACGATGGCCCGGCCGTTGGGCAGTATCCACTTGTCCACCTGGGGTTTGATGTTCTCGCGTTTCACCCCGGCCAGGTTGGCCAGCCCGGCGATGTCGATCTCGTTGTCGAAGTGACCGATGTTGCCCAGGATCGCCTGGTGCTTCATCGTCAAGATGTGCTCGACGCTCACGATGTCGCGGTTGCCGGTGGCAGTGATGATGATGTCCGCGATGGGCAGCGCCTCTTCGAGCGTCGTCACCTGGAAGCCGTCCATGGCGGCCTGCAGCGCGCAGATGGGGTCGATCTCGGTGATGATCACGCGCGCGCCCTGGCCCTTGAGCGACTCCGCGCAGCCCTTGCCCACGTCGCCGTAGCCGCAGATCACCGCGACCTTGCCGCCGATCAGCGTGTCCGTCGCCCGGTTGATGCCGTCGATCAGCGAGTGGCGGCAGCCGTACTTGTTGTCGAACTTCGACTTGGTGACCGCGTCGTTCACGTTGATGGCCGCGAAGAGCAGGGTGCCGTCCCGTTCCATCTCGTAGAGCCGGTGCACGCCGGTGGTGGTCTCCTCGGAGACGCCGATGATCGAGGTGCTCATGGGCGTGAAGAGCTTCTCGCCGCTGGCCACGATCTGGTTGAGCAGCGCCAGGATGACGCCGTACTCTTCGGTGTCCGCGCTTTCGGGTGCGGGCACGAAGCCGGCCCGCTCGAATTCGAGGCCCTTGTGCACGAACAGCGTCGCGTCGCCGCCGTCGTCGAGGATCATCGTAGGACCGGGCTGGCCCGGCCAGCGCAGCAACTGCTCGGTGCACCACCAGTACTCCTCGAGCGTCTCGCCCTTCCACGCGAAGACCGGCACGCCCTTCGGGTTCTCGGCGGTGCCGTCGGGGCCCACGACGACCGCCGCCGCCGCGTGGTCCTGGGTGGAGAAGATGTTGCAGCTCACCCAGCGCACGTCGGCGCCGAGCGCGACCAGCGTCTCGATCAGCACGGCCGTCTGGATCGTCATGTGCAACGAACCGGCGATGCGTGAACCTTTGAGGGGCTGGGACGCGCCAAATTCAGCGCGCATCGCCATGAGCCCGGGCATCTCGTGCTCGGCCAGGGTCATCTCGGCGCGACCGAAAGTGGCGAGTGAAAGGTCGGCGACTTTGAAGTCAAATTCGTCAGAGGTCATGATTCTCCTAAGGATTAGTGCAACTCTCCAGGCGCCGGCCTCTGTCGAACACGCCTGAATAAATCGTAGCGTCTAGGCGTTGACCCTGAACTCCACCACGTCGCCGTCGTGCATCACGTACTCCTTGCCTTCGATGCGGGCCTTGCCCGCGGCGCGCACGGCGGCCATCGTGCCGGCGGCCATCAGGTCGTCGAAGGACACGACCTCGGCCTTGATGAAGTGCTTCTGGAAGTCGGTGTGGATGACGCCGGCCGCCTCGGGTGCCGTGGCGCCCTGGTGGATGGTCCAGGCCCGGGTCTCCTTGGGTCCGGCCGTCAGGAACGTCGCCAGTCCCAAGGCGTCAAAACCCACCCGCGAGAGCTGGGCCAGGCCGGACTCGCTCTGGCCGTAGGACTGCAGGAGCTCTAAGGCGTCGTCGTCGTCGAGATCGGCCAGCTCCGCTTCGACCTTGGCGCAGAGCACCACGCAGGGCGCCGGCGCCACGGAGTTGACCAGTTCCCGGCAGCGCTGCTCGTCGGCGATGGTGGCCTCGTCGACGTTGAACACGTAGATGAATGGCTTGTCGCTGAGCAGGTGCAGGTCGGCCAGCGCCTCGTGGTCGAGCCCCTTGGTGACCTTGGAGATGACCGTGCCCTCGTTGAGGAACGTCTGCGCCTTGACGACTTCGGCCAATTTGGTCGCCGCGTCGGGCAGTCGCCGGGCGTCGCGCTCGAGGCGGATGACGGCCTTTTCGATGGTCTGTAAGTCGGCCAGGATGAGCTCGGTCTCGATCGTGGCGACGTCGCTGGCCGGATCGATCTTGCCGTCGACGTGGATGACGTCGTCGTCGACGAAGACCCGCACGACCTCACAGATCGCGTCCGATTCGCGGATGGCCGCCAGGAACTGGTTGCCGAGGCCTTCGCCCTCCGACGCCCCGCGCACGATGCCCGCGATGTCGACGAAGGTGACGACGGCCGGAATGATCCGCTCGGAGTGGAACACTTCGGCCAGCGTGGCGAGGCGCGCGTCGGGGACCGCCACGACGCCGATGTTCGGTTCGATCGTGGCGAAAGGGTAGTTCGCCGCGAGCACGTTGTTCTTCGTGAGGGCGTTGAACAGGGTGGACTTGCCCACGTTCGGGAGTCCGACGATACCGATGGAGAGTGCCATTGCCTTTTCGAGGTTACTCGGCGGGTCCGATTACATTTATCCCGTGGCCAAGGACCTCCTGCAGTTGCGCGACGTGGGCAAGTCCTTCGGCGCGACGCCCGCCCTCGACGCGACCTCGCTCAATATCCAAGACGGCTCCTTCGTCGCCATCGTCGGCCCCTCGGGTTGCGGGAAGTCGACCTTGTTCAACGTGATCGCGGGACTCCTGAAGCCTGATGCCGGTGAGGTGCGAGTGGGTGGCGAACTGGTCACGGGCACCGCGGGTCACGTGGGCTACATGTTGCAGAAGGACTTGCTGATGCCGTGGCGGACGGTGGAGGACAACATCACCATGGCGGCGCGGCTCACCCGGCGCTTGACCGATGACGACCGCAACGAGGCGCGCCGGGTGGCGCGCCGGTACGGGCTGGGGGAGTTCCTGCGCCACTATCCCCACGCCCTCTCGGGCGGCATGCGCCAGCGCGTCGCCTTCATGCGCACGCTGGTGACGCGGCACCCGCTGCTGCTGCTGGACGAACCCTTCGGCGCCCTCGACGCGCAGACCCGTCTCGAGATGCAGCAGTGGTTGCTCCAGGTGTGGAAGGAGACGGGTCGCACCGTGCTCTTCATCACCCACGACGTCGACGAGTCGATCTTCCTCTCCGACCGGGTGCTGGTGATGTCGCCGCGACCCGGGCGGATCGTGGCGGACTTGGCCAACCCCCTGGCCCGGCCTCGCGACCTCGACGCGTTGACCGATCCCCAGTTCGTGGCGCTCAAGAAGCAGGTCCTGCACCTGTTGCACGGGGGCGGCGGATGAGGCGCACGGTCCTGCGCAACGTCGCGATACCCCTGTTGTCGATCGCGCTGCTGTTGTTGGTCTGGCAGGGCATCGTGGTGGTCTTTGACGTCAAGTCCTACATCGCGCCGCGGCCACTGGCCGCGATCCAGGCGGTCACCGACAACTGGGGGCTGCTCTGGCCGCTCATCCTCGGCACCATTCGAGAGACCATCTACGGGTTCTTCTACGGCGCGCTGCTGGGCCTCGGCTTCGCCGTGATCATGGCGAAGTCACCGTTCCTGCACCGTCTGGTCTACCCGGTCCTGGTCCTCTCCCAGGGCGTGCCGATCATCGCGCTCGGCGCCCCGCTGGTGCTGATCCTCGGTTTCGGGGTGACGCCCAAGATCGTCATCGTGGCGTGGATCGTGTTCTTCCCCGTGACGGTCAATGTGCTGGCCGGCCTCAGTCACGTCGATCAGGACCTGCTCAACCTGGCCCGCGTCTACGGCGCGTCACGTTGGCGCACGTTCTTGCAGATCGAGATCCCCGCGTCGTCCACGTCGCTCTTCGCCGGGCTCAAGATCGGCGCGACCTACGCGGTCACGGGCGCGATCATCGGCGAGCTGGCCTCGTCGTCGTCGAGTGGCGAATCGCTCGCGCTCTACCAGCAGCACGCGAACTCGAACTTCTCGACGGCGTCGGTCTACGGGGTGACCATGGTGATGACGGTCATCGGCATCAGCTGGTTCATGCTGGTGGTCGCTAGTGAGGTCCTGGCGACGCCGTGGCAGCGCCGTTCGGTCGCGCGTCGTTCCTTCTTTCAGGACCGCGGCCGCGTGGGCGACCCCGCGCCGGACCAGTAACCTTCACCCAAGTTCTTTAAAGGAGGGTCGTGGAGAAAAGTCGAAATGGCGCGCTCGCGCTTGTTGGATCACTGGTGCTGGGCTCGTTGACGCTCGCCGGCGCGGGGGCCGTCGCCTCGGCCTCGACCACCACCAACGTCACCTACGCCTACGACTTCCCGGGACCGGACTTCGAGCTCATTCCGGTGGTCGTCGCCAAGGACCAGGGATTCTTCGCCGACGCCGGCCTCAACGTGAAGGTCGTGTTCCCACCCGACACCTCCACCACCACCAAGCTGCTGGCGACGGGCACCGCCAACATCGGCTTCATCACCACGACCGACATGGGCGTGGCGGTCAACGCCGGAGCTCCGGTGCTGTCGATCGGCAACTACACGATGAGCAACAACTGGGCCCTCTTCGCCAAGCCGGGCGTCGCGCTCAGCGCGAAGAACCTGAAGACCGAGCTCGAGGGCAAGAAGATCTTCTCCTACGGCGACACCTGGACCGAGTCGATGCTGCCCTTCGTGTTGAAGCACGCCGGGCTCTCCGCGTCCCAGGTCAAGATCGTGACCGATCCGACCGGCCAGGACTTCAAGTTCCTGCTGGCCGGCAAAGTCAACGTGGCGACGAACACGACGAACTATGAGATCGCCGGCTTCGACACGTCCGGCACCAAGGGCACGGAGCCGACGTTGCTGGGCACCGCGGTCGGGGCGCCCAACATCCCCATCTGGGTCTACGCCACCTCGACGAGTTTCGCCGCGTCGCACCCCAAGACCGTGACGGCGTTCATGTCGGCGGTGAAGAAGGCCACCCTGTGGGCCATCGCCAATCCCACGAAGGCGGCGACCGAGTTCGACAAGGCCTACCCCGCGAGTGGCTACAGCGACGCCTACAGCCTGGCCGGGTGGAAACTGACGATCCCCTTCATGGTCAACGCGGCTGGTCAGTACTTCACGCAGACCTCGGCGCAGTGGGCCACCATGGCCAAGGCGCTCAAGAGCATCGGACTGATCTCCTCGGTGCCGTCGCCTTCGACGTATTTCACCAATAAGTTCCTGCCGTAGCCGTGGTCGCTACCGGCGCCTACCCTCGTCTCGGGGTCATCGGTAGCTGCAACGTCGACCTCATCGTGCGATGCCGGCGCCTGGCCCGTCCCGGCGAGACGGTGATGGGCGACGACGTGGTGCGCCTGCCCGGCGGCAAGGGCGCCAACCAGGCTGCGGCGCTCGCGCGCCTCGGGGCTGACGTCTCGCTGGCCTGCAGCGTGGGGGACGACGAGAGCGGCGAGTGGCTTCTGCGTGAGTTGCAACACGCTGGCGTGCGTGATCACCTGGTGCAGCGCTCGTCACGCCCGACGGGCACGGCTTTCATCACCGTGGACGACGACGGCGAGAACGAGATCGTGGTGTCCTCGGGCGCCAACGCCGACCTCACCCTCGTCGACCTCGACCTCGAAGGATTCGACGTCGTGCTGGCCCAACTGGAAATCGCCGAGTCGATCGTCGACGCCGCCGCCCGACGAAGCCGCGCCTTCATCCTCAACGTCGCGCCGGCCCGGGTCGTCAGCCCCGACACGCTGTCACGGTGCGCGATCGTCATCGCCAACGAGGTCGAAGCCGAGTCGCTCGACCTCTCGAGGATCGAACGCTGCGTCGTGACGATGGGCCAGCGGGGCGCGGCCCACTTCGCCTTCGGGCGCGAGACCAACCGATCCGCCGCCCCGCACGTCGAGGCGGTCGACACCGTCGGCGCCGGCGACGTCTTCTGCGCCGCGTACGCATTGCAGTACGCGCTGGGCGCGTCGCCCCGCGACGCGTTGCGCTTCTCGGTGGTGGCGGGGACGCTCGCGACGCTGGCCCAGGGAGCGCAGGGCGCGCTGCCCACCCGCGAGGAGGTTGTCGAGTGGCTCGACCGCGCGTCGTAATCGACACCGACCCGGGCGTGGACGACGCCGTGGCGATCCTGCTGGCGCTGGCCAGCCCCGAAATCGACGTGGTCGCCCTCACGACGGTCGCCGGCAACGTCAGCCTCGACAAGACCACGCTCAACGCCCGTCGTCTGCTCCACCTGGCGCGCCGGCGCGACGTGACGGTCGCCGCGGGCTGTGCGCAGCCCCTGGCGGGTCCCAGTGGCGACGCCCGCGAGGTGCACGGCAACGACGGCCTCAGCGATCTCACGTGGGACGAGCCCGAGGTGGTGTTGAGTCGGGAGCACGCCGTCGACCTGCTGGCCCGGCTCATCGATGAGGCGCCGCTCACCATCGTCGCCATCGGGCCACTCACCAATCTCGCGACCTTGCTCGATCGCTACGGCGGCATCGAACGCCGGGTCGAGCGCGTGGTGCTGATGGGCGGAGCGTCCTTCGAGGGCAACGTCACCCCAGCCGCCGAATTCAATGTCTGGGCCGATCCCGAGGCGGCCGATCGCGTGCTGGCGGCCGGCTGGCCGGTGACGGTGATGCCGCTGGACCTCACGCATCAGGCCTATCTCGTCGACGACGACATTCAGTTCATGCGCGGCCTCCAGAGTGACGTGGGCCAGCGTTTGGCGGATATCTTGGAGCCGCACGCCAGGGTCCACGAAGCACGGCACGGTAATCGCCACCTGTACATGCACGATTCGATGGCGATCTACGAGGTGATCGACCCTTCGGCCATCGAGAAGCAGGGCGTGTCAATCAGGGTCGAGACCGACGGGCGCCATTCGCGCGGCGCCACCTGGATCGACCGGCGACCGATGCACCAGGACAGCCGCGTCCAGGTCGGCACGACAGTCGACAACCGCGCCTTCGTGACCCTGCTGCGCGAGCGCCTCGTGTCGTACGGAGCGGCCGCGCCGCCACCGCAGAGGGCTGTCGGGTGAGTTACGTCTTACCTCTTCCTTAGCGTCGCAACCCTGCGGAGCCGTCACGATAAGACGGCAATAAGACGGAACTAATAATGTCGCATCGGCTTAAAAATCACCTTCAGCGTTGAAGCGAACCTGTCTAGTCTCTGCACGTGTCCAAATATCTTGGTCGCCGTGACGAAGGACGAAAGTGTTCTCTCTCAGTTATGCCTGGAACGAACTCCACCGCCGATTAGGCCGCACGCTCGTCACCGCCATCGGACTGGCCGCCGGCGTGGGCCTCGTGATGGGCATCATCGGGGTGTCCCAGGGCCTGAGTAACGCGCAGACCAAGGCCCTTTCACCGCTCGGTTCCGTGGGTACCGACATCATCGTTACCCGCACGGTGGCGCCCACCCTTTCAACGGCGACGACCACCACCACGACCTTCGGTGGCTTCGGTGGTTCGACCGGCGGGGGCGGCTTCGCCGGTGGCGGCGGTGGTGGTGGTGGATTCTTCAGGGGTCCAGGCAGCGGGTCGCTCAATTCGAGCGACGCGTCCGCACTGGACGCCGCCAACTCGTCGGTCATCACCGACCTCGCCAAGCTCGGCCCGGCCGGCACCAAGTTCACGCACGACTTCTTCGTTCCGGGCACGCTGATCACCTTTCCGTCTAAGGCGGTGGGCGACGTCGCCAAGGTGAAGGGCGTCACCAGCGCCGTGGGCGCCCTGTCGCTCGACGCGCTTCACGAGAGCGGCACCGTGCCCAAGATCACCGCGTCGGTGAAGACGGGTGGCCAGACCATCTCGGCGACGGTCAAGCCGCCGGTGCTCACGGCCGCGCAGCAGGCGACTGAACGGACCTGCATCGAAGGCATCATCAACAAGCAGTTGGGAACCACCACCACGACGATCGCCGGCTCCGGAACCGGGTCCGGCGGCGGAGGCTTCGGCGGCGGCGGTGGATTTGGCGGCGGCGGAGGATTCCGCTTCGCCGGTGGCGCCAGCTCGGCGTTCGCCAAGTGCCTCACGCCGGCGCAGAAGGCCTACCAACAGAACGTCATCGTCCCCGAGCAGACGGTCAACGAGGTGCTCAACCCACCCACCACCAACACCAAGACCTCGACGTACACCGTCGGCGGCGTCAATCCCTCGGACCCCACCGCGGGCCTCGTCACCAAGGCGCAGCTGGTGAAGGGAACCTGGATCTCCACCAACCCCGCCACCGCGGCGTCCCAGGTCCTCGTCACCACGGCCTACGCCTCCCAGGAGGGACTGAAGGTCGACCAGACGCTGACCATCAATTCCGTCACCTACAAGATCGTCGGCTTGGTGAATCCGACGCTGACCGGCGACGTCTCGGACATCTACTTCAGCCTCGCCAACTTACAAACGCTCTCGACCAACCAGAATCGCGTCAACGAGGTCCTGGTGTCGGTAGCCAACGCGAAGGACGTCAACGCCGTCGCCAAGGCCATCAAGAATGAGCTCCCGGGCGCCACCGTGCTGACGTCGAAGTCGCTGGCCGACCAGGTCACGGGGAGCCTCTCCAACGCGCGTAAGCTCGCCAACGACCTGGGCGGCGCCCTGGCCGTCGTGGTCCTGCTAGCCGCGTTCCTGATCGCCGGCCTGCTCACGCTTTCGAGCGTGTCCAAGCGGGTGCGCGAGATCGGATCGCTGCGCGCCATTGGATGGTCGCGCGGTCGCGTGGTGCGCCAGATAATGGCCGAGACGATCGGCATCGGGGTGCTGGGCGGCGTCGTGGGGGTCGGCATCGGTGTGGTCATCTGCCTTCTCATCGGTGCCATCGGACCGGCCCTCAGCGTGTCGAGCACCGGGCTCGCCGTCGGCGCCTCGAGCGTGAGCAGCCTCTTGCACCAGACGACCTCGGCCACGGTGTCGACGACCGTGCACCTCACCGCGCCTATCCGGGTGCTCACGATCGTGATCGCCTTCGGCTGCGGGCTGCTCGGCGGCCTCGTCGCCGGCGCCGCCGGCGGTTGGCGCGCGGCCCGACTTTCACCCGCTTCAGCTCTCCGGGACCTCGGATGAGTTTCTCAACCAGAGCAAGGACGACGCGATGACCGAGACCTCCACAGTCGACAGCACCGTTGCCTCACCGGGATCCGTGCTGTATGAGCTGCGCGCGGTGACCCGCACGTTCGCGAAGGGGAGCGTCGCGGTGAACGCGCTTCGCGGCATCGACCTCGAGATCGCCCGGGGCGAGATGCTGGTCCTCGAAGGACCGAGCGGGTCGGGCAAGTCGACGCTGCTGCAACTCCTGGGCGCGCTCGACACCCCCACCTCCGGGCAGATTCGCTTTGCCGGCCGATCGCTCGAGAACGAGCCGGATCAGGTCTTGACCGAGATCCGTTCGAAGGAGATCGGGTTCGTGTTCCAGCAGTTCAACCTGATTCCGACCTTGAGCGCGGACGACAATGTGGCCATCGCCATGGTGCCACGCGAGCCATCACGCGAGAAGCGCGAGGCCCGCGCGCGCGAGTTGTTGACGCAGGTCGGGCTGGAGCATCGCTTCGGGCATCTTCCGTCGCGCCTTTCGGGCGGCGAACAGCAGCGGGTGGCCATCGCCCGAGCCCTGGCCAATCGGCCCGAGGTGATCATCGCGGACGAGCCGACCGGAAACCTCGATTCGGACAACGCCAAGGAGTTCATGTCCCTGCTTCACGACCTGCACCAACGATCCGGCGTGACGATCATCATCGCGACGCACGACGAGGATATTGCCGCGACCACCCAGCGTCGCATCCGGCTCCGCGACGGTTCGATCCTGGCCGACACGAAGAACTAGGCGCTACCGGGAGGTGCCGCGGGGCCCAACCGTATAGTTGTGCCGTGAGTGCTCCCGACGTCATCACGGGCGTGGTCCCTTTCGGTGGCCACGAGACGTGGTACCGCGTCACCGGCGACCTCACGTCGGACAAGACGCCGCTCGTCGCGGTCCACGGCGGACCCGGGTGCACGCACGACTACCTGCTGGCGCTCACCGCGCTGGCCGATCAAGGCCGAGCGGTCATCCACTACGACCAGCTGGGCGGCGGGAAGTCGACCCACCTGCCCGACAAGGGGGTCGAGTTCTGGACCGTCGGGCTGTTCTTGGAGGAGTTGGACAACCTTCTGGGGGCGCTCGGGGTCCAGGACCGCTACCACCTGCTTGGTCAGTCCTGGGGCGGCATGCTCAGCTCCGAGCACGCGCTTCGTCGACCGCAGGGGCTGAGGTCGCTGATAATCAGCAACTCTCCCGCCTCCATGGAGCTGTGGTCCCAAGAGGCCAAGAAGCTTCGGGCCATGCTGCCGGCCGAGGTCGAGGCGGCCCTCGATCGTCACGAGGCCGCCGGCACCTTGCAGGACCCCGAGTACCTCGCGGCCACGCAGACCTACTACGACGAACACGTCTGTCGCGTGGTGCCCAATCCGCCCGAGCTCGTGCGGACCTTTGAAATGCTCGCCGAGGATCCGACCGTGTACCACGCCATGAACGGACCCAACGAGTTCTTCTGCATCGGGAGCCTCAGGGATTGGTCGGTCGTCGATCGCGTCAAGGACATCATCGCCCCGACCCTGCTCTGCTCGGGCCGCTTCGACGAGGCGACGCCGGCTACGGTGCAGCCGTTCTTCGACGCCATACCCGACGTGCGCTGGGAGGTCTTCGAAGCGTCGAGCCACACGCCCTTCCTCGAAGAGCCCGAGCGATATCTCGAGGTCGTGGAGTCGTTTCTGGCGGAGCACGACTAGGCCCGGACACGGTGTCGGCGGCCGCGACGTCGTGGACAAGCGGCGCGGCGGGAATTAGATTCGACATTGAAACCGAATGTGGGCGCTGCGACCGGTGGTCTCGTTGAAGGCACCTCGATCGAGGAGGTAGAACCGTGGAAGCCATGGCCAAGTATCGGAACCGCTGGGCCCTGCTCGCGGCGCTCGTCGCGCCCCTCGGCCTGTGCGCGCTGCTGATCCCGTTTCGCGCGTCGTTCACCAATTCAGCTGCGGCGCTGCTGCTGGTGGCGGTCATTGTCGCGGTAGCGGTCGCGGGTCGGCGATTCGCCGGGTTCGTGGCCAGTGCCTCGTCAGCGCTGTGGTTCGACTTCTTCCTCACCAAGCCCTACGACCAGTTCGTCATCAGTCACCGCCGCGACATCGAAACGATGGTGTGCATCCTGGTAGTGGGGTTCATCGTGACCGAGTTGGCGGCGCGCAGCCGCCATCACTTCAAGGCCTCGAACGAGTCGTCGGACTTCGTGGACATGATCCACGGCCTAGCGGTGCTGGGCGCTGGATCGGAGTCGCTCGAGTCGATCGTCGCACGAGCGGAGGCGTCATTGACGCAACTGCTCGAACTGAGGGCTTGTCGGTTCGAGGCCAACATCTCCGATCCGCCGCTGGCCCGGATCGGTCCGAGCGGGGAGGTCACGCACGTGGGACTGCTCTGGCCGGTCGACAACATCGGCATCCCCGGACCGCAGGCCGAGATCCTCGCGCAATGGCGCGGACACGTCATGGGACGCTTTGTGCTCACTCCCACGCCCGGCCAGCCGGTGTCGATCGAGCGCCGCGCCGTGGCGACCTCGCTGGCCGAGCTGGTGGCGGCGGCGCTGCTGGAAGCGCGGCCGGTCGGCTGAACACTTCAGGTACGGTTCACGACTCCGGCGACCCGAGCGGGAGGCACCGACAGTGGTCGTCGAGGGTCAGTTGCCGCGAACGTTGGACGGAGGCAGCAGGGGCTGGTCCTGCACGTGATTCCAATCGATCCGCGGACACGTGAAGCGCACGTGTAGGTCCTCGATGATGGCGTCGTAGTTGACCCGCCAGCCGACGAAGTCGTTCCACGCGGCGTCGTGGTCGGGGACGAGCGGCACGCCGCTCCGCGCGAGGTGCTCGAGCACCAGGTCGAACTCGTGGCGCGTCACGGCAATCGGAATGGACCGATCGGGGTTGAGGGGATAGGGGATCCGAAAGTAGTCGGCCAGCCGTCGAAGGGCGATCCAGCCCGAACGGATGCACAGGCCGGCCGACGCCGAGGGCGGCACGTCGACCGTGGAGTTGAACATCGCCGCCGCGTCGAGCACCGTGGCGGCCGCAGCGATCCAGGTTTGCTCGGGACTCGGCGATCGGTAGTAGTTGAGGATGGTGAGCGTCGTGTGCGTCTCGCCCACGTCGATGAACCACTGCTCCCATTCCTGGAAGACCTTGTCGAGCTTTTCGAAGGACTGGACGCTCTGGGCCACTTCGAGGATCCCCCAGGGGGTCGCGGGCGTGCCGGCGCGAACCGCGAGACGGGCCACGGACAGCTCGCGGCGCTGGAAGGCCGTGTAGAGCGTAGGGATGAAGGAGATCAGCAGAGCGAGCAGGGTGAGGCCCACGCCCGCTTCGATGAAGCCGAGGGCCTGCTGCACCCCGCTCGTTCCCGACGACGTGCCGAGCGTGAACAACGAGGAGCCGGAGATCTCGAAGGCGTGCGCGTAGCTGGGCACGCCCGCCGCGACGAACCCGAAGCCGAAGGCCAGCACGCTCAGGGCCAGCCAAAGGGCCTGGTAGGCCAGGAGCACTATCGAGGCGTAGAGCGACAGAACCTTATCTCTCGCCGCGTAGGTGCGTCGCGACTTCGCAATCATACGGAACACCGCGCCCACGAGCTTTGACACCAGCCGACTGAGGCGCACGTTGGCGACGCGCGGGAGCAGAAAGGTGCGGATAGCGGCGTCGAGGACCAGCAACTGGATGAAGACGCCGATGCACCCGGCCACCACTCGAATCCACACCGCCATGTTTTGGTCCCATCCGTTCGCTGCTAGGCATCGCCCGAGGGTCTCGCACTCCGCGTCGAGTGCGGCCCGAGGACGGGTTAAGAGAAGGAAGTATAGATTCTGGCTTCGCTCACGACGCCGACGCGTCGCACGACGTCGACCACCGCGTTGGGTGCCCTTCCAATAGCATCGCCGTATGACCAGAAGCCCAGGATCCACTGCTCAGTCCAACCCTTATCGCCTAGCGGCCACCGTGGTCCCCTCGGCGTATCGTCTGCGTTTCGACGTGGACCTCGAGAGGGCGTCGTTCGCGGGCTCGGCGCAGATCGACGTCGACATCGCGGAACCGGTGAGCTCCTTCGCCCTCAACGCCGCCGAGCTCGAACTTTCGGCCGCCACGGTGCGCGCCGGTGACGTCGAGATGGTCTCGAGCGCCCTCACGCTCGACGAGGAGTACGAGACGGTCACCTTCACCTTCTCGACCCCGCTGCCCGTCGGGAAGGCGACCGTCACGATTGACTTCACCGGCGTGCTGAACGACCAGCTGCGAGGCTTCTATCGCTCGACCTTCTTGGGCGGCGATGGTCGCACGCACACCATCGCCACCACGCAGATGGCGCCGACGGACGCACGGCGGGCCTTTCCCTGCTGGGACGAGCCGGCCTACAAGGCGACCTTCCAAGTGACCCTGGCGATCGCCGACGGGTTGACGGCCTACTCCAACACCTCCGAGGTCGCCTCGACCACGACATCGGAAGGTCGCCGCGAGGTGAGCTTCGCTCCGACCATGGTCATGTCGACGTACTTGGTCGCGATGGTGGTGGGTCCCTTCGAGGCGTCGGAGCCGATCGACTTCGCCGGGACCCCGATCCGCATCGTCTACCCGGCGGGCAAGGGTCACCTCATCGCCTGGGCGCAGGAGCTGGCGGTGCACGCCCTGTCCTTCTTCAGCGACTACTTCGCCATTGCCTATCCCGGCGACAAGGTCGACCTCGTCGCGATACCGGACTTCGCGGCGGGCGCCATGGAGAACCTCGGTTGCGTGACCTTCCGCGAGACCGAGCTGCTCATCGATCCGTCAACGGCCAGCCACGCGGAGCTCGAACGAGTGGCGTTGGTGGTCAACCACGAACTGGCCCACATGTGGTTCGGCGACCTGGTGACCATGGACTGGTGGCAGGGCATCTGGCTCAACGAAGCCTTCGCCACGTTCATGGAGATGCTCTGCACCGAAGAGTTCCGTCCGCAGTGGAAGAAGTGGGCCAGCTTCAATCCGTTCCGCGACATGGCCTTCACCATCGACGGCCAGCACTCGACCCGCCCCATCGAATACGAGGTCATCTCACCCGACGACAGCCGCGGCATGTTCGACATCCTGACGTACGTGAAAGGCTGCGCCGTGCTGCGGATGCTCGAGCAATATCTCGGCGCCGCGACGTTTCGCGACGGCATCCGGATCTACCTGAATCGACACGCCTACGCCAACACCGTCACCGCGGATCTCTGGTCGGCCCTCGAGACCGCGTCGGGCCAGCCGGTGGGCGAGATCATGGACACCTGGATACTCCAGGGCGGCTACCCACTTCTCTCGGTCGAGGACGCCACCGTCTCCCAACAGCCCTTCGCGTACTCGACGGCCGTCGGTCAGTCCAATATCGGGTCGACCTGGAAGGTGCCGATCCTCACGCGCTCCCTCGATTCGCGGGCCGCCTCGACGTACCTGCTCGAAGGGCCGTCGACCGTGATCGAGTCCGACGGCGTCACGGTGGTCAACGCCGGAGGGTCGGGCTTCTACCGCACGGCCTACGCCACGAAGCAGTTGCAGGCGATTGCTGGTCGACTGGGCGAACTCGACGCCGTCGAGCGGGCAATCCTGTTCTCCGACACCTGGGCGTCGATTCTGGTGGGTCGCACGGACTTCGTGGACCTCTTCACCCTGGCCCGAGGGCTGGTCGACCTCGACGAACCGTCCACCTGGAACGTCGTGGTCGGCGCGGCCGACGTGGCCAACCGCATCCTCGACGACCAAGGGCGAGAGATCCTGGCGGAGGTCGTGCGCGAACTCTTTTCACCGGTCCTCGCCCGGCTGGGCTGGGAACCCGTCGAGGGGGAGAGCACCCAAGCGGGCGAGCTTCGCGCCACGGTCGTGGCCGCGCTGGGCACCCACGGGCGTGACGAGGCGGTCATCGCCGAGGCGACGCGCCGCTTCGATGCGGGCGACGTGGTCGGTGACCTCGCGAACGCCATCGTATCGATCACGATGCGCCAGGATCGGCCCGGGGACCCCGCCACCTGCGAGGCGCGTCGCGACGCGGCGGCCACCCCCCAGGACGAGCAGCGCTACCTCTTCGCCCCGGCCGCGTCGAGCAACCCGGGGGTCGTCATGGACGCGTTCGAACGGGCTTTCACCACGGTGCGCACGCAGGACGCCCCCTATCTCGTGGGGGCGTTGATGCGCAACCGGCGGAGCGGCCCCACGGTGTGGCGGGCCATGACCGAACGATGGACGCAGGCGATCGAGCTCTTCCCCGCGGGATCGCCGGTGGCGATGGTGACGGGTCTGCACACCTTCGGCTCGCTGCCCGAACTCGCGGCCGACGTGCGCCGCTTCCACGAGTCGCATCCGCTCGAGATAGGCCAACAGCAGGTGGCGCAGGTGTTGGACCTTATGGACGTGCACGTGGCGTTGGCGAACCGAAACAGGTCGTCGCTGGCCGGCGCGTTGCGCGGCATCATCGCTTGATCGACGGCCGGCGCTCGTTCTGATCGAAGCGGTCTTCGCACCGCGGCGACCGTTCACTCGAGAAGGGTCAACCAGTATTCCTCGGCCGCGGAAAGTTCCTTCTGCACGGCCGCCAGTTCGGTGCCGAGGCGCGTCTGTTCCGTGTGATCGATGGTGGCCACGAGTTTCTTGTTGAGCGAGGTTCGCTTGCGATCGAGTCGGGCCATCTCCTTCTCCGCGTCGCGGACCTGGCGCCCGAGTGACACCGGTGGTGTCGCGGGGGACCCGTTCGCCGCGACGGCTGAGTCGCCGGTCACGCTGTCGGTGATGACACCCGCCGCTCGCGCGATCCAGCTGTCGATACCGCCCGGCACGTCGGCCACGGTCGCGTCCGCGCGAACCTCCAGTAATCGGTCGGTGGTTCGACTGAGGAACGTTCGGTCGTGCGAGACGACGACCAGCGTGCCGGGCCAGTGGCTAAGAAAGTCCTCGACCAGGCGGATGGTCTCTAAGTCGAGATCGTTGGTCGGCTCATCGAGAAAGAGCACGTTCGGCCGAAGTGACAGCGCCAGCAGCAACTGCAGCCTTCGCCGTTCGCCACCGGAGAGCTCTTTCGCCTTGGTCGAGGGCAGCGCTCCCGTGAACCAGAACCTCTTCATGAGCGCGACTTCGGCTAGGGCACCGGGCACGCCGTGGGGACCGGCGACCAATTCCTGCACGGTCGACTCCAGGTCGAAGCTGCCGCCGTCCTGTTCGAAGTACGCGGTGACGACGGTCGGTCCGTGCTTCAAGGTGCCGGCGGTGGGCTCGACCTGGCGGGCGAGGAGGTTCACCAGGGTCGACTTACCGGCGCCGTTCGGTCCCACGATGCCCAGCCGGTCGCCGGGGCCGAGCTCGAGGTTGACGTCGCGCAGGATCTGGCGACCCTGGGGATAGGAGAAGGCGACGTGGTGGGCCTTGATCACCATGGTGCCGAGTCGGGGCGTCTCGACGCTCAAGTCGAGGGTGCCCACTCGCGCCGCCGCTTCGGGTCGGGCGTCAAGGAGCCGGTGCGCGGCGTCGATCCGGGCCTGCGGCTTGGTGGAACGGGCCTTGACGCCGCGTCGCAGCCACGCCAGCTCGGTGCGGGCGAGATTGCGCCGCGTCTGCTCGGCGGCGTTGGCCTGCTCCTCGCGCTCGGCCTGGGCTTCGAGCAGTCGAGAGTAGCCGCCGGCGTGGATGTAGGACTTGCCGCGGTCGATCTCGACCATGCGCGTCGTCACCTGGTCGAGCAGGAATCGGTCATGGCTCACCAGCACGATCGCGCCGCGGAAATTGATCATCTGCTGCTCGAGCCACTGGATGGCGCTCAGGTCCAGGTGGTTGGTCGGCTCGTCGAGGATCAGTACGTCGTGGTGGTGGGCGAACAGTCGGGCCAGCGCCACGCGCTTGAGTTCTCCGCCGGAGAGCACCGCGGTGTCGACGTCCGCGGCGCCCAGCATTCCCAGTTGATCGAGCGCGGCGTCCACCTGCCAGCCGGTGCCGATGCTCTGGCGCACGGTGCCGCGGGGCAGCACGGGAATCTGCTCCAAGAAGCCCACGCTGGTGTCGCGACCCCGTCGGATGTCGCCCGAGTCGGGCTCCAGTACGCCCGCGATGATCCGCAGCAGGGTCGACTTGCCGACGCCGTTGATGCCCACCACGCCGATCCGGTCGCCCGACGAGATCGTCAAGGAGAGGTCGTCGAGAAGGACACGATCGGTGCCGAGGAGGGTGACCTTTTGCAGGTCGACGAGGATTGCCATGCGACAGACAGGTTACCGACGCGTGACCGCCCCCGATTCCGATGCGCCTCGCCGAAGGGGCTTTCTCAGCCTCCCGAGGTTCCCGACGGCGCCGGGCGCGGGCGACCCGGCGAGCGAGAACGTCGCGCCACGCGAGTCAGGCCCCCGGCCAAGGCGACGAGCAGGAGCGAGAGCAGTCCCAGCACGACGAAGGAGCCGGACGACGCCGACGAGGCCTCGACCGCTGACGCCAGCACCACGGAACTGTGGTGGGCCGGGTCGGCGATAGCCCGCACCGTCGTGCCGGACGCCGAGAAGGTGGTCATCGAACCAATGAGTTCGCGGTAGGCGTTGGAGCCCACGGTGTAGCGGCCTCGGCAGGTGTAACCGGCACCATTGCTCCCGCTGCCGCCCACGTTACCGATGCAGTTGATCACGGTGACGGTGACGGGGAGGCCGTGGTCCTTGAGCCGTTCGACCCGGGCGTTGTCGTTGGCGACCGACACGAACCCCACCACCAGCGCCGCGGTGAAGGCGGCCAGCGTCAGCGCCCCCGCCACCAACCAGAACCGTCGTCCGACGCTGGCGGCCGACGCCCCGCGCAGGGAAGAGACGGGGCGGTCGCGGGGTGGTTCATCACTCGCCCTCGCGGACGCCAGGCCTTCGGATGTGGCGGGTCGATCGTTGGTTTCGCTCATGTGACTTCTTACTTAGGGCTCGATGGTCGCTGGCTGGCGTCGTGTTGTCATTGATCACCGCGTGGCCGTTTGACGTCAACGATATCGGCGCCGCGGCCCGTCGAGGTGGGACAACCCTCTTGGCAGACCGGCCCGGTTCCTGAGACGACGCTTAGGGTGTGACGCGCATTGCGCACAACTGTTGCGCGGTCGTCGAAACGACGTCAAGTTTTCGTAACCTTCCGCCGGTAAAAAGTCACCATGCACACCCACCACCTCACCACCAGGGCGTCCCGATTCAGGATCGTCACCGTCTTGGCCGCCGTGGCGATCGCCGCGTTGGTCACCCTCACCGTTCCGGCCCACGCCGCGTCGAACCCCGGCTTCGTCCTGTATTCGGCGCAGGGCTACGACCACGCCGCGGTCACCGCCTTTAACGCGACGAACCCCGGTTTCACGGTCACGCTCAATGACAACTCCACGGGCCCGCTCCTGGAGCAGATCCAGGCCGAGGGGGACAACCCGAAATGGGGCGCCCTCTGGGTGGACGGTGCCACCGCCTTCGCCCAGCTGGACAAGGCGGGGCTCCTGGAGAAGAACAGCGTGCCCAAGGTCTCCTTCAACGCCCTCGGCAAGGCGAATGTGCCCACCGATGACAGCTACACCCCGACCGGCCTCACCGTCACCGGCGCGCTCTGCTACAACTCGGCGGCGGTGAAGCCGAGTCAATTGCCCACCACGTGGGCGCAGCTGGCCGAACCTCAGTTCGCCGGCGCCCTGGGCATGAACGATCCCTCACAGTCCGGACCCACCTTCCCGCTCATCGCCGGCGTGATGGACCAGATGGGCAGCTACAAGAGCGGCTCGACGAACGCGGCCGTCGCTGACGGCAAGAAGTTCTTCGCGGCCCTGGCCAAGGGCGGCCTGCTGGTCAGCGCGACCAATGGCCCGACGCTCGGCGCCATGGAGCAGGGATCGATCAACATGGCCATCGTCCAGAGTTCGGCGTGTTACGGCGACGAGCTCAACGGATCGTTCCCGAGAATTCGAGTGAAGTACCTGAACTACTCGATCGCCCTGCCGAGCGCGATCGGCATCGACGCCAAACAGCCGGCCATCGTGCGCGCGGATGCGCAGAAGTTCGTGGACTGGGTCATGTCGCCCGCCGGGCAGAAGGTGATGCAGACGGGCGACCCCCAGGGTGACTCGCTGTTCTGGCCGGTGCTCAACAACGAGCAGCCGTCGAACAAGATCATCCCACCACTTTCGACAACCAACGCCGTGACGATCAACCCCTACGTGTGGGGCCCGCTCGAGCCGACGGTCAACTCCTGGTTCGACCACAACGTGGTCCAAAGCTAATCCCCTCGACTTCATACCCTCCCCGTGAAGTCACAGCCGCCGCCGAGCGTCTTTCGAGACCTCGGCGGCGGCGAACCGCGAGGTGAGTTGGCGTGGCCGATCTCACGCTGAGCGACACTCCCACCGCGCGCGAGCGCAGAACGAGCAAGAGAAAGTTCTCGCCTGGCGGGATCGCCATCTGGATCGTCCTCTTCCTCTTGATCATCGCACCGGTCGGTTGCTTCCTCATCCTGGCCGTGAGCCCGCACGTCTTCCAGCAGGGACCCCAGTGGTTCACGTTGAAATTCATCCGACAGGCCTTCGAGGGCTACACCGGGCAGGGCATCTTCAATTCGCTGTGGGTCTCGACGCTCGTCTCACTTCTTGCGGTCAGCGCCGCCACGACCCTGGCCTGGCTGGTCCATCGCACCAACGTCGCAGCACGGCGCTTCTGGTCGGTCTGCATGTGGCTGCTGCTGCTTATGCCCACCTGGATGATGACGCTCGGCTGGACGGACCTGTTGCAGCCCTACGGGGCAGCGCACGCCATCGGGCTCAACACGAGCTGGCTCTACGGGGAGTTCTTCGGCCCGTTGGGCATCGTCATCGTGCTCACCTCGTCGGCGCTGCCTTTCGCCTACTTCATCGTGTCCGCCGGGATGCAGGGCCTGGGTCCCGAGTTCGAGGACGCCGCCCGGATCCACGGCGCCGGACGGACCCGCACCTTCGCCACCGTGCTGCCGATCATCGCGCCAGCCTTGCTGAGCGCCATCGCCATCAGCTTCGCCGAAACCATGAGCGACTTCGGCGTGGCCTTCACCCTCGGCTACCACGCGCACTTCCCGCTGGCCACGTACACGTTGTTCTCGGCGATCTCGAACTTCCCGGCCAACTTCTCGGTGGCCGCGGTCGTCGCGGGCGTGCTGATCCTCTTGACCATCCCGCCGATCGCCCTACAATCCGTGGTGATGCGCCGCAGCAAGTCCTACGCGGTGCTGTCGGGGCGAACGAGGGCGCCGCGGCGACGTGAGTTCCGCCGGCGGTATCGCTACCTGACCTCCGCGGGCGTCGGCCTCGTCGTCTTCGTCGCGCTCGGCGTGCCGATCGTGGGGGCGCTCATCGGGTCCTTCGTCCAGAACCTGGGCGACGACACGTCGACGGGCGTGCACTTCACCCTCTCGTACTACACCCAGATCATCCATCCCTCGATCGTCGACAACGGCCTCGGCGCGCCGCTCCTGCTTTCGAACCAGCTGGGCCTGGTCGTGGCCACGGGCACGGGCGTGATGGCGATAATCCTGGCCAGACGACTCATCGCCACGCGCGGCGGCTGGAGCCAGCGGATCACCGACATCTTCCTTCTCGGCTCAGTGGCCGTGCCGGGTGTCGTGCTCGGGGTGGGTTACATCTTCTTCTACAACTTGAGCTTCATCACCAATCACGTGATCGATATCTACAAGACCCTGCCGCTCTTGATGCTCGGACTCATAGCGTCGGCCTTGCCGGGCCAGACGCGTTTCATGGCGGGCCCGGTGAGCCAGATCCAGCCCTCGCTGAGCGAGGCGGCCCGGGTGCACGGGGCCAGCCGCCTGCGCACGTGGCGAACCACCAACATGCCCCTCATGTCACGGGTCCTCGTCTGGGGCTGGCTGTTGACGTTCACGAAGACAATTTCGGAGCTGGCGATCGCGCAGATCCTCTATCCGCCGAGCCAGGAGCCGGCGTCGGTGAACATCCAGTCCTACCTCGACAACTTCCAAGCGGGTACGGGAACGGCGATGACGGTACTCACGCTGGTCGAGATGTTCGGCGTCATCGTGGTGGCCCTGGCGATCTATCGCCTCGTCACCCCCGAGGGCTGGCGGCGCACCGGCTTCAGCGTGGTGCACTGATGCACGACGCCCGCAGCCCGCAGCCGGTCGGTGTCACCATCGAAGGACTTCGCAAGGAGTTCGGCGAGAAGGTCGCTCTCGATGGCGTCGACTTGACGATCGAGCCGGGATCGTTCGTCGTGTTGCTTGGTCCCTCGGGATCGGGCAAGACGACTTTGTTGCGTTGCGTCGCCGGCATCGAGAGGCCCTCGAGCGGCATCATCACCATCAACGGCGTCTGCGTCGTCGGGCCGAGGATCTTCGTGCAGCCGGAGAAGCGAAAGACGGCGATGGTCTTCCAGGACTACGCCCTCTGGCCCCACCTCACGGTGCGCAAGAACATCGCGTTCCCGCTCGCCTCGTCCACCCGGTCGAAAGCCCAGAAAGACCAGCGAGTCGACGACCTGCTGGAGCGGGTTGGGATAGTGCACCTGTCGTCTCGCTACCCCAACGAGCTGTCGGGCGGCGAGCAGCAGCGCGTCGCCCTTGGTCGCGCCCTGGCCGCTGACGTCGGTCTGATCCTCTTCGACGAGCCGCTCTCCAACCTCGACGCCGATCGCCGCGAGCAGTTGAGAATCGAGATCGCCACGCTCACCAGGGAGGCGGGTGCGACGGCGATCTACATCACCCACGACCAGAGCGAGGCCTTCGCCCTGGCCGATCGCGTCGGCGTGCTGAGGCACGGCGCGCTGGTCCAATGCGACACGCCCGAGAACATCTATCGTCATCCGAGGAACGCCTTCGTGACGCGGTTCACGGGCGTGGCGGGGGAGTTCCCCGTCGCCAGCCTGCGCGCGAGCGACGGCGGCTATTTCGACGTGAGTCCGGCCTTCGCGCCGTCGCACGTCTTCAAGGCGCTGGGCGTTGACTGTGGCGAGGATGTCTCGACGCTCCACTTCTTCGTGCGCGCGTCGGGGGTGCAGCTCAACGCGCCGGGTCACGAGCAAGGCGTCTGCGGCGAGGTCATCGACGTGGCCTTCAACGGACGCGGCTACGAGCACGTCGTCAAGGTCGAGGAAGGGGCCGTGCTGACGAAGGTCTTCTCGGTGAGGCGCTTCGAACGCAGCGAGAACGTGAAGGTGTCCTTCGACCCATTATCCTGCTTCGTCATGGACGCGCAGGGAGGCAGGGAGAAGTGATCGCGTCGATCAGCGCCTCCTCGACCACCATCGTGCTGGTGGGCGCCGTGTTTCTCGCGAGCGCCGTCGAGATGGTCGAGGCCCTCACGATCGTGCTGGCCGTCGGCCACGTGCGAGGTTGGCGCTCGGCGCTGCAAGGTGTGATGGTGGCCCTAGTGGCCCTCGCCGCCTTGGTAGGTGCGTTCGGACCGGCGCTGGTGCACGTGCCGCTCAGCGCACTGCGTCTCATCGTCGGGTCCATCCTCTTGATCTTCGGCATGCAGTGGCTGCGAAAGGCGATCCTGCGCTCGAGCGGCCACAAGGCCAAGCACGACGAGGACGCCATCTACCGCGCCACCGTCGCCGAGCTCCAAGCCCAGGGGGTCTCGACCAAGCGCGACCCGGTGGCCTTCGTGGTCGCCTTCAAGGGTGTCTTCCTCGAGGGGCTCGAGATCGTCATCACCGTGCTGACCTTGGGCACGTCGGCGCACCGACTGGGTCTCGCCGTCATCGTGGCCGCGATCGCCGTGGTGCTGGTGGGCGTCGTCGGCATGATCGTCGCCAAGCAACTGTCGAGCGTGCCCGAGAACGCGATGAAGATGGCGGTGGGCATCCTGCTCGTGAGTTACGGCACCTTCTGGACCGGCGAGGGCCTGCACGTGCGCTGGCCTGGCGGCGACACGATGCTGGTCGTCTTGGTCGCGCTCTACGTGATCGCCACGGGAGTAATGGTGCGATTCTTCCGCGTCAACCGCGACGTGACCCCGGGGCTGGCCCATGAGTGACGAGGGATCGGTCCTGGTGCGCTTGCTGAAGGGCTTCGGTCGCTTCTGGTGGGACTTCCTGGTGGGCGACACACCCGAGATCACCGTGGCGGTCATCGTCATCGTGGGTGCGGTCGCCCTGGCGTCCAACGTCCTGCACGTCAACGCGCTGGCCTACGTCGCGCTTCCCCTGCTCGCCGTGGTCACGCTCGCGCTCTCGGTGCAGCGTGCTCGAAAGTCGGAGTAGCGAGGCAGGCGTTTGGCGGTCTCGCTAGGCCGTCGCCCGACTCGGTTGAAAAAGGTTCAGGCAGCTGGCCCGGGAGTTTGGTGGGTTGCTCGCTAGTCTTGGCCCGAGCAGAGCTGTTTCTCGCACGATTGCCGGCGCTCTGGTCCGAGGCTTGGGGGCCGCATGTACTTTCAGGACCGGTATCTGTCCGGGGAACAGCGTTTGATGCGCGACACCAGCCGCCGCTACGTAGACCAGGTGGTCATTCCGTTCATTAAGGCCGACCGCACCCGCGAATGGCAGATGGACCCCCTCGCACGCCTCGCGCCGCACATCCTCGAACAGGCCGACGCAGCGGGTCTTCGCGCCCTCGGCGTGCCCGAACGTTTCGGGGGCATCTCGCTCGACCCGGCCACGCAGTCCCAGACGCTGGCGATCATCGCCACCGAGCTGGCCCGGGGTGATTCGGGGCTAGCCGACAAGCTGGTGCAGAACTGGAAGATTTCGGTGCTGCTCGCCGAATTCGCCACCGAGGACTTACAGGAGCATTGGTTCACGCGCTACATGGCCGAGCCGCAGTTCCTCATGGCCCACTGCCTCACCGAACCGCACGGCGCATCGGATCGCTGGCTGCCCTACAACGTGCCCGAGATCAACATGGACACCACGGCGGTGCTCGAAGCAGACCAGTGGATCATCAACGGCCGCAAGCAGTTCATCAGCAATGGCTACGACGCGTCGCTGTACGTGGTCTACGCCAACACCAACAACGACGTCGGGATGCAGAAGGGTACGTCGAGCTTCCTGGTGCCTCGCGAGACTCCGGGCCTCGACGTCACCCGTTGCAACGAGACCATCGGCGGCCGCTTCATGAACAACGGCGAGATCGTCTTCGACGAGTGCCGGGTGCCGGCGGACCACCTGCTCGTTCGTGACGACGCCCTAGGCAAGGCCGGCATTTACTTCCGGCCAGGCAAGATCCTGGTAGCGGCCAAAAGCCTCGGCATCGGACTCGGAGCCTACGAGGAGACCGTCGCCTTCGTCCACGAGCGGGTGCAGGGCGGCAAGGTGCTCATCAAGCACCAAGCGGTCGCGTCACGGATCGCCGACATGGCGACCCGTCTCGAAGCGGTGGCCGCCCTGCTTCGCCACGCCGCGCTGGCGGTCGACGAACGCTCGCCCGACGCCGACGCGCTGTGCAACATGGTGAAGGTCTTCGCTTCCCAGGAGATAGTGCAGGTTTGTCGGCACGCCATGGAACTGCACGGCGGGTACGGCGCCATGCTCGAGGTGGGGATCGAGAAGTACATGCGCGACGCCCTCATCAACCTGCACTCAGACGGCACCACCGACGTCTCGAATTTCAAGATCGTTCGCGCGATGTTCCCGGATACCGCGGGCACCTACGCGGGCCGGGATTGACGGTCCGCATCGTCTGGACGAATCGACCGAGCGCTGAGGTCTGGCCTTCAGCGCGGTGAGACTCCCCACGCCAAGCCCACGGGAATGTCTCGCGGCGTCACTGGGCACTCGTGCGGCCCAGGGCCAGGTCGTACACCCGATCGGCGTTCAGCCCCTTGCCGACGGACCGCAGACGCTCGTACTCGTCGACGCCGAGCGCCTCGCGAAGCATGACCCGATTGTCCTCGCGCGCCTTGATCTCCAGCGGCGACCAGTAGCCGCCGAGCGGCTCGAGCGCCCGCTCCTCGAAACCGTCGTGGGCGCCCGTCAACTGGGCACCGAGCGTGAAGTGGCCCTGGCGGGTGGCGCAGCACGCCAACGTGAAGATGGTCCAGTAGTCCATCTCCACCGGCGACCCATTACGTCGCGAGAGGCGCAGGGCGCGCCGGCTTTGCTGTACCGCCTGGTCGATCTCTCCGAGGAAGAAGCTGAACGCGCCGGCGTTGGACCAGAGCAGCAGGCGGTGGAAGGTGGAACCGATCTCCTCGGCCACCTCCATGGCCTCGTTGTTGAGCGCGCGAGCCTCGCGCACGTCCTCTTGCTCTTCGCCCAGCGAAATCGAAAGGAAGACGAGCATTGACGAAATCCAATTGGAGTCCTTCAGCTGACGGAAGATGGCCAGGGCCTCGAGGATTTGCTCGCGCGTCTCGGAGGGCGACCGGTACGAGTACACCACCGCGCACAATGCCTCGCCGACGCGCCGTGGGCTGTTGATTCGACGCGCCAGTTCGAGGGCCGCGTTGGCGAATTCGAGCGCCGGATCACGACGACCGAGGTCGGTCAACGTGAAGGCCCTCACCACCATGGCCCTCACCATGAAGTCGTCGTCGTTGAGTTGTTCGGCGAGGACCAGCGCCTGTTCGCTCAGGTCGCTCGCCACCTGATGGGACCTCTCCTCCAAACCGTTCATGGCCGTCATCCACGAGAGTGCGACGAGGGCCCGGGCGCGCAGGGCCATGGGCCCTTCGGTGTCTCTTGAAAGCGCGTCACGCAGGTAGTGGGGGATCACCGAGTTATGACGAGTCGTCACGAAGCGATAGAGGGCCGCTCCGAGAGACAAGACGTCCGGGGTGCGGTCCAGATCCGTGGACAAGGTGGAGAAGCACGCCAGGAGATTGTCGTACTCGAGGTCCAGTCGCTTTAACAGCACGCTCTGCTTCTCGCCCTCTAGGTCGGGCTCAATCTCCAGACACATCCGAAGAAAGTGTTCGGCGTGGAGTTGTCGTGCCCGCACGGTCTCCACCTCGCCGCCGATCTGGACGAGTTGTTCCGCCGCGTACTGACGAATCGTTTCGAGCAGGCGATAGCGCAGCGACGTCGACACGCGTTCCGCGGTGACGAGGCTTTTGTTGACGAGCGAACTCAGGAGATCCGCGACGTCGAAGGACTCGAATCCGCTGTCGGCGCAGACGGCTTCGGCGGCCCGCAGGTCGAACCCCCCCGCGAAGACCGAGAGGCGCCGCAGCAGGTCGCGCTCTAGTTCGGTGAGCAGGTCGTACGACCACGCCACCGTGGCCCCCAGCGTCTGCTGGCGGGGCAAGGCGTTGCGGCTGCCTCCCGTCAGGAGCCGGAAGCGCTGGTCGAGACGATCGTGCAGGTCCTCGAGCGACATCGACGATAACCGTGACGCGGCGAGCTCTATGGCCAGTGGAATGCCGTCGAGCCGCCGGCACACCGACGCCACGAGCGGCGCCACGCCGTCGTTGATCTCGAAGGTCGAGTCGCGGGCCCGCGCCCGCGCCACGAAGAGTTCCACCGCGTCGGATCCTTCGAGTTCCTCGGCCCCCTCGACATCCTGAGCGGGCAGCGAGAGTGATCGCACCCGGTACACCCGCTCTCCATCGACCCCGAGCGGCTCGCGCGACGTCACGATCAGCGACACCCGGGGACAGTTCCGCCCGAGGACGTCGGCCATCTTGGCGACCATGTCGATCACGTGCTCGCAGTTGTCCAGCACGATGAGCATGTTTTGCGCCTTGAGCAACTTGACCAGTGAATCGAGCGGCGTGATCTCGGATTCCTGTCGAAGTTGCAACACGCTGATCACGGTCGACGCCACCTGCTCGGGATCGCTCACCGGCGCGAGTTCGACGAACCAGACGCCCTCGCCACTTCCGTCCAGGAGCTCCGCCGCGACTTGCAGCGCCAGTCGGGTCTTTCCCGAGCCCCCGGCGCCCGTGAGGGTCACCAGGCGAGAGTCGATGACGAGGCTGCGCACCTCGGCCAGCTCGGCCGAGCGCCCGATGAAGGTGTTGAGCGAGAAGGGAAGGTTGTTGGTGAGCTCGGGGTTGTCGAGCGACCGCAGCGGCGCGAACTCCGACGAGAGGCCCTCCGATATGAGCTGGAAAATGGTCTCGGGCCGGCCGAGGTCTTTCAGGCGATGAGAGCCAAGGTCTCGCAGCGAGGCCTCTGGGGGCAACGTGTCCTCGACGAGGCCAGCGGTCGCCGAGGAGAGCAGTATTTGTCCGCCGTGGCCGACCGCGGCGATCCGTGCGGCGCGGTGCACTTCGTAGCCGACGAGGCCCGTCGACATCTCGGCGACTTCGCCGGTGTGGATTCCCATGCGCACGCGAAGTTCTTCACCCACCGGCCACTCGTGGCGGTTGAACGCGCGCTGCATCTCCATGGCCGCCGTCACGCAGGCCGTTGGTGACGTGAACGCCGCGAAGAAGGAATCTCCGTTGGTGCCCTCCTCGTGCCCCGCGTGGGCCTCCAGGGAAGCCCTGACGATGTGATGATGGTCGCTCAACGCGCGCGAATAGGCGTCGTCGCCCAGACGGCGCAGGAGCGCCGTGGAGCCTTCGATGTCGGTGAAGAGGAAGGTCAGCGTCTCGATTCTGGAATGTTACGAGAAATACGGGAATAGCGCGCAGTGGGTGATGATGACAACGGACTTGAGCCGTCCTATCGTTAAGAGGTGTTCCGCTACCTGAAGGCGCCGTCATCTCGCGGGCGTGCCGGGGTCGAGGGATCGCCCCGATGGTTCGGCGGTGGCCGCGGCCTCCTTTCACTGGCGACCGCCGCCGCGGGCGTCGCACTGATGGGCGTAGTGCCGTCGAGTGCGTCGCCGCTCTCGGCGGTCGCCCCTTCGACGTTCGCGTCGTTCACGTCCCACGGGGCCAGTGAGGGCGGGCTCCACGTCTATGAGATCAACGGCCGTCGCTTCGGCGTGCTCAAGGCCGTCCACGTTCTCACCTTCAGTTCATCCCAGTACACCCTCAAGATCGGCCTCGCCCACAACGCCATCGACGGGGGCAGGCAAACCCTCAGCTCAATGTGCCAGGGGACTGCTGACTGCGTGGCGGCGGTCAACGGGGACTATTTCGACGTCACGCCCCCTGGCACGTCCGACCCCGGCGACGAGGTGGGCGGGATAATTCAGAACTGCGTGTTGCTCCATACCCCTGAGATCGCGCACCAGCAGGTCGATCTCGATGGGCCGTCGGTGAGCAACGGACTCAACTGGAGCAGCACCTTGGACGCCAACGGCGTCAGCGTACCGATCACCGCCGTCAATCAAGAACTGCCGATGTCGTACCTCAACGTCCACCTGCCGTTGTCCGGAACGCTTCTCTTCACCGCGCCTTACGCGCCCCTCATTCCCACCGCGCCGGGGTGGATCACGTATCAGTTCATCCAAGTTAACGGCACCGCCAGTCCAACCACTATCAATACGACCGCCGAGCTCGAACTGGTGGCGCAGACGTCGGAGGCCGTGAAGGTCTCGGCCGGTCAGGTCGACGTCGCCGTCTCGGCCGGTTCGGCGCTCGACGCCCTGCAGGTCGGCGATACGGTGAGCCTGACCACCACTTCGACCTCCGGGTGCGACAGCATCGGGGGACACCCGATTCTGCTCAACCAGGGCGTGGCGGCACCCATAGTTCGCGCGGATACCTACTTGGTCAAGCCCTATGCGCGCACGGTTGTTGGGTGGACGTCGTCGGGTCAGACCGTCCTCATGACGGTCGACGGCAAGGACGGCGTGTCGGGCGCCACGGCGTTCCAACTGGACGAGCTCCTCCAGTCGATCAACGTCGTGACCGCTCTTGACCTCGACGGTGGTGAATCGACGACCTTTTTCGCCAAGGGTCGGGTGCTCAACCGTCCTTCTCGCGGGACCGAGCGGCCCATATCAACCGGTCTGCTCGTCGTTGAGAATCCAGGGGGTTCGTGAGTTCGAGCGGCTCCCCGCGCATCGCCCGCGCTGAGCCTGCGTGGTTGAATGGTGGTAGTTGGTTGTAAGTGATGGTGCAGTGTTCCTAGATTGTTGTGGCGAGGTCGTGCTGCGTGCGGCGTTGCCTCGCGAACAGTTGTGGAACGCAAGTAATGCTCCCGTAGCTCAGGGGATAGAGCAATGGTTTCCTAAACCGTGTGCGCAGGTTCGAATCCTGCCGGGGGCACTTTTCAACGAAGTCCTCAAGTCCCGATCAGGGCGACATTGCAGGGCAGCCCACGTCGCCCACGTCGATGGTGAGGATTCGCGACGTGGGCTCGGGTCGTCCGTTGCTCGGCCGCAGGAAGCCGTCAACACGTCCATCGCTCGTGGCGATGAACCATGAACCTCCCTGATTGCGCGACAGGCGCAGCGAGGGCCCGTAAAGGGATCGCGCGACTCGGACCGAATCGCCAAGACGAAGGCCCTTCGACGTGCGAACCGAGGGCGTGCCGCCCGGCCCGACGGACAACCCGACGAGGCGGTCGTCGTTGAAGTAGGCGCTGAGGGCTTGCCACGTCGCCATCGCCGTCACGCCGCAATTGCTGAGGGCCGGCGTCGCGGACAGTGCGTGCGTGGGGGCGCCCAATCGCTGGGCGATGGCGGTCACGGCCTGCGATTCAATGACGCCGAGGGGGACGAACGACAGTCCGTTGCCGCGCAGCACGAGTTGGTGAACGGGCGCCGCATCCGCGATGGCCAAGCCGCACGTCGACGTGAGCAGGCCCATCACCACCATGGCAATCGGAAATCGGGCGCGCATCGACCACTCATGCTATTGGAGATGATCTTCGGGGTTGGGTCGAGCGGGCGCACGATTTCTCGCCGAGCTCGCGACGAACTTGACGCCTCATGGTCCATCGTCAAGACTCTTGAGACATGACCAATCCATCAGATGACCTCCCAGGCACCAAGGCGATCCACGGTGACAAGGCCTCTCGAGCGGGCGCGATCGTCGCGCCGATCTTCCAGGTCACCACCTTCGGTGCGAGTTCCAACGATGAGTTCCTGGACGTGGCGACGAGGAACTTCACCGACGAGTTCTACATCCGTTACGGAACGCCGAACCACACCCAGGTGGCGGAACTCGTCGCCGACCTCGAGGGAGCGCAGCAAGGCATCGTCACGGCGAGCGGAATGGGGGCGCTCTCGACGCTGGTTCTGAGCCTGGTCGGCCAGGGCGATCACGTTGCGATCCAGGAAACGACGTACCCCGGCGCGACGAACCTGGTGACGAACCTCATGGCGCGTTTTGGCGTCTCTTCGACCCTCATCGATCAGGCGGACCCGGCGTCGCTTGAGGAGGCGATGCGTCCTGAGACGCGACTTGTGCTCCTGGAATCGCCGAGCAACCCCCTCATGGGATTGACCGATATCCGGGCCTTCAGCGATATTGCCCACCGAGGCAACGCGCTCGCGGTAGTGGACAACACCGTGGCCACGCCGATCAATCAGCGCCCGCTCGAGCTCGGCGCCGACCTCGTGTGGCACAGTGCGACCAAGTCCCTCGGAGGTCACTCCGACGTGTCGGCGGGGGTGATCGTCGGCCCCAGCGACCTCCTGGAGGACATTTGGCGGACTCATCTGGCGATTGGCTCGGTGCTCGGGCCGATCGACGCGTGGCTGCTGCTGCGCGGGATTCGCACCCTTGACGTGCGCATGCAACGCCACAACGAGAACGCCATGGCGCTGGCGACGATGTTGTCGTCCCATAGCCAGGTAAGTGAAGTCAACTATCCGGGACTCTCTTCCCACCCCCAGCATCAGCTGGCCAAAGAGCAGATGGACGGCTTCGGCGGCCTGCTCTCCTTCACGCCAATAGGTGGCGCGCCACGAGCCGACCGTCTTCTCGACGCGCTTCGCCTTACGTCGAGGGCCGCGAGTCTGGGATCGGTCCATTCGATCGCGACGCGCCCCGCGGCCATGTGGAGCGATCAGCGTCAGTACCAGGGCCAGGTCGACGGGGGCGTGGATCCCGGCCTGATCCGACTCTCAGTCGGTATTGAGGCGAGGGAGGACCTGGTGAGCGACATGCTCCAGGCCCTCGAGGTGACCGCGCAGCGCTAGTCACCGCGAGGGCCGGTAGGTTTGACGAGGTGTCGAGTCGGACTCGATTGGCAAGGTCGTTGAAACGAGCGGGGCCTAATCGAACCTGAGTCAACGAGGGCATGCGTCTTACACTGGGCCGATGACACGGCGCGCGGTGTCCTACATCTCGTACGGGCAGATCTTCTTGGCGATCTTTCTCGGCGTGTGCGTGCTATTGCACCCCGGTTTCGTCCTCAAGGCCGACGAAGGCGGCATGAGCAACTACGGGATCCATTTGAAGACCTCCTTCGCCTACAGCCTGTCGCTCGGACTGCCCGTACTTTTTAGCTATCTGGCCGTTCGTGCGATCTCCAGTGACGAGGTCGAGACCCGCCGGCTCGCCCAGCTGCTGCGGGTCTACTGCGGGCTCGTCCTGGCGACCCTGCTGAGCACCTACGTCTATTCGCTCGACGCGGCCCTTCGGGACTTTCACTTCGCCATCGGGGTCCTGCTCACCGTCTTTCAGACCGTTGCCTCGCTGTGGATGTACCGGGTGCTTCGCCGCACCGTCGCGAACGCGTTAATCCTTAGCGTTCAATTGGTGGGCTTCGTGCTCGAGACGATCACCGTCCTGGGAGCGCTCCACTTACTCTTCCTTTCCCAAGTGCTCACCAGCGGCGCGTTCGCCCTCTTGCTCGTGCGCACCGCGACGTCATTGTGGCAATCGCTAAAGGCTCACTCCGGTTCTTGACCGGTCCCGGGCCAGTTCGACGGTCGCGGGGGCGCCGCGCGCCGGGAAATCTCTAGGGCCGCCTCGGTAAGGTGAGGGTGCTATGGAATCCTCGTCGCGCTTTCTCTGCCTCGACACGATCATGATTGACATCGTCACCAAAGTCGTGGCGTGGCCCGCCCGGGGCGGCGACGCCCTTTCCTCGGGGTCTCGAGTGGTGCCCGGAGGCGGCCTCAATTCGATGAGCGCCGCATCGCGTCACGGCATGCCGTCGATCTACGTGGGTCGACTGGGCCGCGGGCCTTTCTCCGATCTCGCGAAGCGCGCCCTCGAACGCGAGGGTGTCGTCGCCCCGGTCGTTCCCGACGAGGACCAGGACATTGGTTTCTGCGTTGTCGTCGTGGACGCCGCGGGGGAGAGGACGTTCATCACGGCGCCCGGCGCCGAGGGGGGCTTGAGCGGCCAGGACCTCGAGATCATCGACGTCGCGCCGGGCGACTACGTGTTCCTTTCCGGTTACAACCTGGTCTATCCCGACCTCGGTAAGGTGGTCGCTCCGTGGGTCATGTCCCTGCCTGACGACGTCGTGGTGGCCCTCGACCCCGGTCCCCGGGTCCTGGACATCGAAGCGACACTCCTGCGTGGTGTCCTGGACCGGACTGATTGGCTGTTGTGCAACGCCCTCGAGGCGCGGTCGCTGACCGGCAAAGCCGACGTGGAAGCGGCCGTGTCCGGGCTGTTGGAGGTCGCGGGCAGGTCCGGCGTGGTCGTGCGTGAGGGCGAGCGCGGCTGCGTTGTGGCGGCAAGAGGATCGAAGCCCCTTCGTGTCGACGGCTACAGCGTCGAGGTGATCGACACCAACGGGGCCGGCGACACGCACAACGGGGTCTTCCTCAGTGAACTCGCTCGTGGCACGGCGCTGGCGGAGGCGGCGGGTCGCGCCAACGCCGCCGCGGCGATGGCGATTGGCTCGCTCGGGCCGACTGCGGCGCCGTCACGTGAAGAGGTCTCACGCTGGTACGCCTCGCTCCCTTAATTCAACTCATTTGCATAGAAAAACCCCGCCGAGATCTCGGCGGGGTTTTTCTTGATCCTTACGCGATTACTTCAGCCAGCTCGGTATCTTCTGGATGATCGGTTTTGCCACCACCTTGAGTGGTGCGTTGTTGGCGTTAGTCGACGTGAATAGCGTCTTGCTCGGCACCGCGTACTGGGGCGCGCTGGTTCCGTTGGTCAGGACCCCCGCGATCGCTCCGCCTTGCAGGCCCTGGTGGTTACCGCCCGTGTAGCGCAACGGCGTGATCGCTGGCGTTGACAGCGTGGTGCTCTCGAGTGTTTTGACGAATCCGGCCCGGGTCACGTTGCGGCCTTCGGCCATCAGAGTCTCGGCGAACGCCACGGCGTAACCGGCGCCGTACATATCATTCCCAGATATCACCGAACTGGCGTTGAACCCCGGGAAGTCCGTGTGGTCGGCCTCGAGGACCTTGCGGACCCATGGGACCCAAGGGTTCGCGTTGCTGTTGGTGGCCGGGAAGTAATCGAGCGACGTGGCACCGTCTTCCAAGACCGAATTGACCAATGTTGGGTCGGACCCCACCGAGGAGATGATCCACTTCGGGGTGTAGCCCAGAGCGTGTGCCGTCTCCAAGATACCGGTCGTGAAGCCCGGGACCGAATCGAGCACGACGACCTGTACCTTGTCCGTTTGTAACTGTGAAACGTCGGCCGTGATGTCGCTGGTCGAACCCGTGATGGCATCAGCGGCGTTGTAGGTGAGGTTGTCAGCGGATGCGATCTTGATGCCGCCGTCCTGGAGACCCAGCAGGCCGTCGGCGCCGAAGTCGTCGTTTTGTCCGATGAATCCCACGGACTGACCGGCGAAGTTCGTGTTGATGTAACGGGCGAAGATCTTGCCCTCGGCCACATAACTTGGCTGGTACCCGAAGAGCATCGGATACTTGTTCGGCTGGTCCCAGGCAACGGAGCCTGAGGCGACGAACAACTGAGGGACCCCGTTGGACTTGAGGTAGCTGAGCACGCTCTCTTCGGCGGCGGTGCCCAAGGATCCGACCGTCGCGAACACGTGGTCCTGGGCTACCAGTTCCTGGTTCACGCTCAGCGTCGTGGTGCTCGCTCCCGCGGTGCAGCCCAGGCCGTAGGCGGCGAGGTCGTAGCAGTCATCCTTTCGGATGTAGATGATCTTGCGACCATTGATGCCACCCTTACTGTCGATGTACTTGAAGACTGCGTTCGCCGCTGCTGAAACCGGGGCATAGCTGGCCGCGATACCGGAGAGCGGCACCGACGCACCGATGGTGATCGTGGTGGCGGTGACGCCGGGTGTGGAAGATGCGGCACCAGCGTTACTGATCAGTACGCCGGTTGAGGCCATACCGAGTGCGAGCGCCGAAGCTGACACCATGGTGACGGTACGTCGAAGACGACCTTTGAACATTTGTAACCCCCTGTTTGACTACCGAGCAGTAACTTACTGCACCCCTTCGGCAGTTGCCAGTCGCCTGCGGGGTTTTTTGAGGCGCTTGATCGGAACCCAGAGGCCGGCGATGCCGCTCGGCGCGAACATCATGGTCAAGATCAACAGCACACCGAAGATGATGCCCTGCATGTTGGCGCCGAGGTTGGACGCGGGATTCACGCCAGTCAGGGCATTGATGTGGTCGACCAGGTTCGCGCTGAAGGAGTAGATGATCCCGCCGATCACCGCGCCACTCAGAGTGCCGATGCCGCCCAGCACCATCAACGTCAATAGCGTGATCGACAAGGTCAATGGGAACGTCGATGGGGTGACCGTGGCGTTGATGATCGTGTAGAGCGCGCCGCCCAAACCGGCGAAGGCCGCGGCGATCACGAAGGCCAGGGTTCGGGTGAGCGGCAGGTTGATTCCCATGAGTTCGGCCGCGACGTCATTGTCGCGTACGAGCCTCATCGCACGACCTGTGCGGCTGTGAAAGAGGTTCGCCATCACGAGGAACATCACTCCGGCGACGACCACCGAGAGGTCGGCTGTCCATTGCGCGTTGGCATTGATCGTGGCGTTCGGGCCGCTGAAGAGGTTGAGGAACCACCTGGGCGTGGTGAGTTCGTTGAAGAAGAGCCCGCCTTCGCCGCCGGTCACCGACGTGAAGTTCTGAGCCAACGGCGTGATCGCAGCTGAGAAAGCCAAGGTCATGCCGGCGAGGTAGGGCCCTCGAAGGCGCGTCGAGGGTATCGCGATCACCAGGCCGCTCAGGGCGCCGATCAGCATGGCGAAGACGAACGTGATGACGAGCGGGGTGGAGTTGTGGTGGTGGGCCCAAATGCCCGCCGTGTAGGCGCCCACCGCCATGAAGCCCGAGTTGCCGAGCGAGATCTGTCCGCTCCAACCGATGAGCCAGCTGAGTCCCAGGATCACGATGGTGATCGCGGCTCCGCCGGCCAGTTGCGAGTCCGCCACCGCCGGCAGGAAGAAGGTGACCCCGAGGGTGAACGCGGTGAGCAGCGTCACGCAGACGAATCGGGCCGTCGTCGTCTCCTGGGAGCGAAGCAGGTGCAGGGCTTTCACTAGACCCTGCGCTCCACGTTCTTGGTGAAGATCCCCTGGGGCCGGATCATGAGCGCCACGACGAGGATGATGATGCCGCCGAGCGGGGCCAGCGTCGCCGACCAGTAGGAGAGGATGAACTGCTCGGATAGTCCGATGAGCAGGCCTCCGGTGATGGCGCCGATGGGGGATTCGAGCCCTCCGACGGCCGCCGCGATGAAGCCCGCGACGAAGATGCCGTCCATGTTCGTGGGGAAGAGACCGAACGTGCCCGACGCGATGATGACCGCCGCGACGGCACCTACCCCGGCCGAGAGCATCCATCCGATCGTGAGCATCCGGCTCACGCGCACGCCGAGCAGTCGCGCCACCTCGGGCGCGAGGGCCGAGGCGCGAAGCTGCAGGCCGAGTTTGGTGAATCGAAAGAGTGCGGCGACGGCCAGCATGATGATGATCGCCAACACGATCTGGAAGATGACGAAGGGCGAGAGCAGGATGACTTGGCCGTTGGCGTGGAAGTAGATCTGGGAGAACGGCGGGGTGATGTTGCGCGTGGTGCTCGTCCAGATGGCGGCGGCCACCGACTCGATGACGCCCAGGAAGCCGACCATCACGACGATGGGGTTGATCTCTGGTTTGCCGTAGAGAGGGCGTATCAGCACGCGTTCGGCGAGGCCGCCAAAGAGGATGCCGACCAGCACGGAGATGATGACGCACCACCAGTAGCCCACGCCACGGTCGATTTCGGTCATGCCGATGTAGGTGGCGAACATCGCCATTGCGCCCTGGGCGAAGTTGAGCACGTGGGTGGATTGCCAGATGATGACGAGGCTCAGCGCGAGCAGCGAGTAGAGGACCCCCTGGGCAAGGCCCGAGAAGATGTTGTGCATGAAGGGCGACGCGAGGAAATTGGCCATCACTGCACCAGGCCCAGGTAGTAGCGACGCAGGTCATCGTCGTTGGCCACCACGGCGGCGTGGTCGCTAGCGACGACGGTGCCCAGGTAAAGCACGACTGCGTTGTGTGCAATGCGCAGGGCGCTCTTGGCGTTCTGTTCGACCAGGATGACAGTCAGGTTCCTCGATTCGCACAGCACGAGGATCGACTTCATGAGCTCTGAGGTGACCTGAGGGGCCAGGCCCAACGAGGGCTCGTCTAGCAACAGCACCTGAGGCTGCGCGATGAGCGCTCGGGCCATGGCGAGCATCTGACGCTCGCCTCCGGAGAGCGTGGCGCAGTACTTCTTGCGCCGGTCGCCGAGGACCGGGAACTGCTGGTACTGCGCTTCGAGCCCTTCGGCGATGTTCACCTTGCTCGCGAGCGCACCGAGGCGGAGGTTCTCCTCCACCGTGAGTTCGGCGATCACTCCGCGGCCCTCGGGGACGTGACCGACACCTAGGCGGGCGATGTTCTCGGTCGCCATCTTGACGAGGGACCGCTCGCCGAGATGAATCGTGCCGCTCTGGGGAGTGACGAGACCGCTGATGGCGCGCAGCAGCGTCGTCTTGCCGGCCCCGTTGGCGCCGAGTACCGCCGTTATCTCTCCGGGGGAAGCTTGGAGGCTGACGTCGCGCAGCGCCTTGACCGCGCCGTAGTTGACGCACAGATTCTCGATTCGAATCATCAGTCGACCCCGAGGTAGGCCGCGAGCACGTCCGGGTCATTACTAATGTCGCTCGGCGCGCCGGTGGCGATGACCTGGCCGAAGTTGAGCACGATGAGCTGGTGCACGAGCGGCATGACGAAGTCCATGTTGTGCTCGACTAACAGCACACTCATCGAAGCGCGCAGTTCGGTGATGAGACGGGCGAACTCCTCGAGCTCGTTCTCGTCGAGTCCCGACGCGGGCTCGTCCAACATGAGCAGTGTCGGGTGCGACATCAGGGCACGCGCGAGCGACACCTTCTTCGCGATCCCGTAGGGAATACCGCCCGGAAGTGCGCCGGCGTACTTGGCGACCCCCAGTCGGTCGAGCTCACCTAGGGCCTCCTCACGCAGGGATCGTTCGACGCGCAACCCTCGGGGTAGTCCGAGGATGGACGTGAAGATGCCGTCGCCAACGCGGCTCTGCGCGCCGGCTATCACGTTCTCGAGCACGCTCAAGTGGGGGAAGAGTCCGACGCCCTGCAAGGTTCTCGCGACGCCGGCTTTCGCCAACTGCGATGGTTTGAGACGTCCGTGTCCCGATTGGGGGAACTGCACCGATCCCGACGTTGGCTTCAAGAAGCCGCACGCCACGTTGAAGGCCGTCGTCTTACCGGCTCCGTTGGGGCCGATCAGACCAACGATCTCGTTCTCGTAGACGCGAAAGGAGACCTCGTTGAGAGCCAGCAAGCCGCCGAAGCGAACCGTGACATCGGTGAGTTCGAGTGTGATGGCGCGTGAACTCATCTCGGACATAGTGGGCCCAAACTACTCCTCAATATCGATAAATATCGTCCCCGGCGCATAAGACGCCGACGGAGCCTCAGAAATAGTCTTGGCCGAGGGCGTCGCTCCACGGGGCGACACGAAGTTCGCCCCTCGGACTGCTCCAGCTGAAGACGGGCTTTATGTCGAGCACCGGGGTGCCGTCGATTCCGTCCAGCCCTCGTACGGTGAATGATCGTGTATCGATCGTGTCGATCTTGACCGTCGTCAAGAGCAGGCGGTTGGGGCGATCTTTGTTGCGCTGCGCGAAGACTCCGACATCGGGCCACTCCACGTTGCCCCGCGGGTGGCGATGCCACGGGCCCGGCGGCACGTCCTCGGCCCAGTCGGCGAAGAAGACCAGCTCCACGTGTGAGAAGTCGGCGAGGCCGCGTAGGGATTCGTCGGGCACGTCTTGGGCTAACTCCACGGTGCTGACGACGTCGTCCCAGTTGTCGTCAAAGGCCTCGCTTCTCTCGTTGCGGATGAAAGCAATGGCGCGCACGTTGTAGTCCATGGCTTTACTGTACTGACGACCACGCGGCCGAAGTATCGTTACGCTGCGCGAGGCGGAGGGGGCAATGGCGGAACTGACGTTTACGTACGGGACGATGGCCGCGGGCAAGTCCACGCTGGCCCTGCAACTCTGCTGGCAGCTGCGCGAGAGCCGCAGCGACGTTGCGCTATGGACCTTCGGTGATCGCAGCGCCGATGGGATGGTGACGAGTCGCATCGGCATCGAGGCGGAAGCCGAAGCGGTGGATCCCCACGGCGACCTCGCCGAGCCGATTCGTCGGCTCTTCGAGTCCGGCGTCAGGATCCTGGTCATCGACGAGGTGCAGTTCGCCGGCGTCGAACAGATCGACGAGTTGGCGCGCCTGGTGGATGACCACGGCATCGACGTACACGCCTTCGGGCTCTCGGCCGACTTCTTGTTGAACATCTTCCCCGGTTCCGCGCGGCTCTTCTCCATCGCCGATTGGGCTCACGAGCTGCCGCTCACCTCATCGTGCTGGTGCGGACGCAAGGGCCGGTGCAACGCCCGGGTTGTGAACGGAATCGTGGCCCGCGAGGGTGACCAATTCTTCTTCGGCAATGTGCACGAAGGGGAGGTCTACTACCAGGTCCTCTGCCGCACGCACTACCGGTTGGGTCAGTTGAGCGCCTAGAAGAAGGCTGCGCAGAGCTCGTAGAGCTCGCGCGGCACCTGACGCTGTCCTGTGGCGACGACCGACAACGGCTCGAGCGTCACGTCGTTCCCGCGCACCAGCGGAATCATGCCGAACTTTCCCGCGACGACGGCGTCGTACGCGCTGGCGCCGACGCGCGTGGCCCAGATGCGGTCGTAGGCGGTGGGGCTGCCGCCGCGCTGGAGGTGACCGAGGACCGTGGTGCGTACCTCGAAGCCGCCGTACTCGTCGATCTTGGACGCTACGAAGTGGCCGACGCCACGGGTGGCCAGTCGCACGCCGCCTATTCCATCGCCGGACATCTCGCTCGTCTCGACGCCCCCGACCGTGCCTAGGTTGATCCCTTCGGCGACCACCACGATGGAGAAGGCGCTGCTGGAGCTGCGCCGCTTCACGAGGTGAGCGATGATCTGGTCCATGGTCATGGGGAACTCGGGGATAACGATGAGGTCCGCACCGCCGGCGAGGCCGCCCATGGCGGCCACCCAGCCCGTCGCGCGGCCCATCGTTTCGACGATCATGACGCGGTGGTGCGACGCGGCGGTCGTGTAGAGGCGGTCCAGTGACTCCGCCACGATGCTCACGGCGGTGTCGAAGCCGATGCAGTAGTCGGTGCCGACGAGGTCGTTGTCAAGGGTCTTGGGCACGCCCACTACCGGAGCCCCGCGCTCGGCCAGCCAGTTGGAGATCCGCTGGGTGCCGTCGCCCCCAATAGCCACGAGGGCGTCGAGGTGTTCGTCAATCGCCTTGAGGACATTGAGCCGCCCGCCCGCGGGGCTGTCCAGGTCGTAGCGCGCGGTTCCCAGCAGGGTGCCGCCCTGGCCCACGATGCCCTCGAGGCTCGCTGGCGCAAGGTCCCGGCCGGTGAAGCCCTTGGCCAGCCCGGCCCATCCGTTCTCGATGCCGATGAGCTCGTGGCCGTCGCGAAAGGCCATGGAACCGATGCTGCGGATGGCCGCATTGAGCCCTGGGGCGTCACCGCCGGCGGTCAAGACTCCTATGCGCATGAAACCTGCCTCGTACGTGGTAGATGCTCGTCCTCACTTTAGGTCAAAACAAAGCGGATCTTGGCCACGGGCCCTATCGCGCACCGTCGCGACCCCGGGGTCCACAATGGAAACGTGACCGGCGAGACCTTATCCTCCCTCGAGCCGACGCTCGACCTGGCGACGGCGTGTGTGAACCGATTCGCCGTCTTCGAAGAATGCCCCCTCTGCGGAGCGTCGCTCAGTCCCGAGCACGCCCATTTCCGCTGCGCCACGTGCGGCTGGCGCGACAGCTGCTGCGATTAGACATCTTTGACTGTGCGATCAAAGTTGTCGCATGTTCGAGTGTCTCCTGTGCTGGCGGGGGAGACGACGTCGCGCTGAGGACGATCCCGCTCTTTGTGATTGCGTCAGTTCCCGCCGCCCCGCCGAGCCGAGCGCATTACGGCTGGGCGCGTTTAACGGACGTGCACTCGCGCGACTTTCCCCGAACTCCTCGCGACTCCGCTTCTAGCACGGCTGGCACTGCTGCCGTCCGGTGGCGGCGCGTCACCGCACGAGGCTCAGATTTGTGACCGTTATCACTACGTAGTTCAACGGTGAGGGTGAAACGCCCGTTTTCCATTGACAGGTGTTAATCGATAGAGATCCAGATCGCAAATGGCTCGTATGTCGTAGAGGTTCAGGCTGGCATCAACAAGGTGCGCCTTTCCTACAAAGGGCTGAGCCAATCCTCGCGGGATTCCTCCGGGCGGCGGGCAGCTGCTATTGGAGCCGAATTCGCCACGGTCGGCGCCGTCAGTCCTGGTCGCGCGCGGACTGTAAATTGACGCGGAATCGCGAATCGTCGAACCGGGTACTCGGGCTCGCGTGAATCACTCAGTGCAACTGGAGCGTGAATCCCGTCCTGGCAGAGAGTCGACGCGTTGTATGGCACCAGAGGCGTGCTCACCACGAAACGATGGCGCTTGGTGCAATAACTGCCGCTGCAACGCGGCTCGCGACGGCCCGGTGAATTCACTCTGAGTTAACCGACGAAGGTTGATTAGGTCACGAACCGTTTACTTTCCCCCCTTAGTCTGCTCGAAGCGCGGCGCCCTTAACCCGGGACGTTGTGTCCAGGCATATCAATTTCCTTAGGAGGAAAGCTCATAATGATCAAGACCCTACGAGGCAGACTGGTCGTGGCACTCGCCACCCTGGGTCTCGCCTCCACGTTGTTCACAGTATCTGCTGGCGCCTCGGCGACGCTGAGCGGGGACCTGACGTTCACCGCCGCCAATGGCGCGACGACACTGACGCCAGCCATCGGTGGATCGACCTTTGACTTCCCATTCTTTTCGTCGGCGATTCAAACGTTCGAATCCGCTGCAGCAAACGCGTCAGGCTCCAGCGCTCCCACACAGATTCCAAGCTATGGCGCCGTGGGTTCAACGTCGGGCAAGAAGGGCGTCATTGCGGGCACCTACGCCGTGGGAGCCTCTGACGTACCGATGGGCACCGTCTCAAACGGCGTCAACCTTGACTCGTCGCTACTGACCAACGCCGACGCGGCCCACACTCTGACCTCGTACGTGCAAATTCCAGTGGTGCTGGGTGGTGAGGCGATGATGTACAACTTGCCGATGCTCAATGGCAGATACAAGAAGACTCCGGTCACCCTGTCGTCGACCTTGATCGCCGACATCTTTGACGGCAAGGTGACGAATTGGAACGATCCGAAGATCTGCCACCTCAACCCTTTGATCGCCGTGGTGCGAAAGAACAAGAAGGGTAGGGTCATTTCGAGGCGCTGCGCTCTGCCTAACCTGGCGATCACGCCGGTCTTCCGCTCGGACGGATCGGGAACTTCCTACATCTTCTCGGACTACTTGCACACGACGCAGGGAGCTAGCTACGAAACGCCCTCGGGCACCGAGGTCTACCCGAACACGACATTCAACCAAGGTCAGCTCCCGTCGAACGCCATCGGTGGCTACGGCAACCCAGGCGTGGCGTCTGACGTCGTCTCCAAGGTCGGTTCGATCGGATACGTGGAATATGCCTACGTGCTCATCGCCCGTGCCACGGGCTCCGCGGTGAGCTCAGCGCTCGTCGTGAACTCGGCAGGAAAGGCCGTCGCCATCTCGCCGACCAGTGTCGCCGCTGACGCCGCAGCCTTCTCCGCCACGCCGCCCAGCGAAGGCAGCAACGGTCAGGTTTCGAACTTCTCGATTGTGAATGGCAGCACCGCGGGCTCCTACCCGATTGCTGGTTACAGTTGGGCGATCGTTCGCCAGGATTGGAATGGGCTCGGCACGGTCGGATCTGTATCGGCGTCGCTGAACTCCGAGACGCTGGTCGCGAAATTCTTGGACTGGTGCGTGCAGCCGAACGGCGGTCAGGACGTCGCAAAGGCTAATGGATACGTTCCGATCCCCTCGTACGTCACGGCGCTCGCTGAAGCGCAGATTGCTTCCATGACGTATAACAAGGTGTCGCTCGGATTGAGTTAAGGGACAAGATGAGGAATTGGCGGTTGCCCTAGATGAAGACCTTGGTTCCTCACGAGGTTCATGGTTCGTCCTCCGACGTAGCCGAGCGGATTCGCCGCTCGGCTTCGTCGGATTGGCCGTTCAAGTTGGTATTGCGATTGACGACAGCCTTCTTCGGAGCCGTGGTTATCCTTTTCGTCTGGAGTATCATTCACGCGGCGTGGCCCGCCATCACCACCTACGGTATTCATCTGGTCACCGGTAAAACGTGGATTGCCGGCGCCGGGCCCTATGGCGCTCTCCCACTGATTGTTGACACGCTGTCGACGACGGCGATCGCGCTCGTTTTCGCTGTTCCCATCGGCATTGCATCGGCGTTGGCACTGCAGTTTCAAGTTCCCATGCGTCTCCGCGCTCCCGTCGCCTCGCTGATCGAGCTGTTGGCGGCCGTGCCTTCGGTCGTGTACGGCCTGTGGGGGATAGCGATCATGGTGCCGTTTTTCATCAATACGCTGGAACCCTTCTTGAACCACCTGACCGGAGGTGCGTGGCCCTTCAACGGACCCCAGCAGGGTTTCAGCATCCTCCTCGCCGGGCTGGTTCTCGCAATCATGGTCCTGCCGACGATCGTGGCGGTGTCGCGCGACGTGATCGCAACCGTCCCGGACGACCTCATCGAAGGTGCACTGTCGTTAGGCGCGACGAAGGGCCAGGTCTTCTTCAGGGTCGTACTGCCAACGTCCAGAACCGGTCTCCTAGGGGCTGTGGCCCTCGGCACGGGCCGCGCGCTCGGCGAGACGATAGCGGTCGCGATGGTGGTCGGGTCGAACCCTCAATTACCACACTCCCTCTTCTCCTCTGGCGCCACCCTGGCTTCGACTATCGCGGTGGAGTTCGGGAATGCCGTTGGAACGGAGGGCAGCGCGCTGGCCGCGCTGGCCTTGATATTGATGGTCATCACGGGACTCGTCAACGCGGGCGCGCGCGCGCTGTCTCGCCGGGCGGTGACGCGCTGATGTCGTCAGTGATCGCTGGCCTGCCGCCAGATCCCATCCTTGAACGACGTCAACTGATCCAATTAGCCGCGACGCGCAGCCTGGCTCGACGCACGCTCATGTCACGCGTGGTGACCGGATTGCTTTGGGCCAGCCTCGTAGTGGCGCTGGTGCCGCTCGGATCGGTGATCATCGCGCTCGTTGGAAAGGGCGCGCGGTTTCTCAGCTGGTCCTTCTTTTCGACATTGCCCCAGCTGCCGAGTCTGTTGAGCCTTAACCGGATCGGCGGCGTCGGCAATGCAATAGTGGCGACCCTCATCATCGATGCCCTCGCGGCGTTGGTGGCGGTACCAATAGGCATCTTGGTGGGGATGTACCTGGCCGAGTCCGCGTCGCCGCCCGCCAGGGTCCTGCGCTCAATCGTGGAGATCATGACGGGAATGCCGTCAATTCTGCTCGGTGTCTTCGCCTATGAGTACTTGGTGGTGAGGATGAAGTCGTATTCCGGTCTGGCGGCCATAGTGGCCCTTGGCATCTTGATGGTGCCGGTCATCGCGAAGGCCGCCGAAATGGCCTTCCGGGCAGTACCCCAGTCGCTACGCGAAGCGGCTCTCGCCCTTGGTGCGCGTGAATCGAGAATGATGCGGCGCGTGGTCATGCCCACGGCGCTTCCCGGCGTTACCACCGGCGTCCTCTTGGCGTTGGCGCGCGCCGTGGGTGAGACGGCTCCCGTCCTTTTGGTGGTGGGCCCCACGATCTCAAACCTATGGAACGTGAACCCCTTGCACCCGATGACTCCCATGCCATTACTGATATTTGGCTACGCTAACTCGCAGTATCCCAGTCAGCGCGCAGCGGCTTGGGGAGTGGCGCTCACCCTTGTTGCGCTCGTCGTCATCTTGACAACGACGAGTCGTTTGATTACCGCCCGAATGAGAAGGGAAAGACACACCTAATGGACGCGACAAAGAACAGCGAGGTCGTCGCCGAGGTCGCCGCGGCCCCGAGCAGCACTCAAAGGGTGGCCATGAGCCTCGTGGACGTCGCCGTCTCCTTCAAGGGTCGCACGGCAGTACGTGACGTGACATTTGACGTCGTTGCCAATCGGGTGACGTCGTTGATTGGTCCTTCAGGTTCGGGTAAGACCACGTTGCTGCGTGCTCTCAACCGACTCCACGACCTCACAAAGGGAGCGGAGGTCACGGGCGACATCCGTCTTGGTGATCTCTCCGTGTATCACGGAGACCTGCCGACCACGCTCTTGCGAAGTCGCATCGGCATGGTGTTTCAGCGCCCGAACCCGTTTCCCACCATGTCGATCTACGACAACGCTGTCTCGGGTCTTCGCTTCAATGGTGTTCGCAAGAAGGCGCTGCTCGATGACGCCGCGGAGTCGGCGCTCGTGGCAGCAGCCTTGTGGGACAGCGTGTCCAACCGATTGAAGGCTCACGCGGTCACCCTTTCGGGAGGCGAGCAGCAGCGCCTGTGCATTGCGCGCGCCCTCGCTGTAGAGCCGGAGATCTTGTTGATGGACGAGCCCACGTCGTCGCTCGACCCCATCTCGACCCAAGCGATTGAATCATTGATGGGCGAGCTGAAGAACCGAGTGACCATCATCATCGTGACCCACAACATGCAGCAGGCTCTGAGGGTCTCCGATGACTGCGCCTTCTTACTGATGGGCAGCGACCGCGCGGGAGAACTGATCGAGTTCGGCCCTACCCAGAAGATCTTCAACGATCCCGATGACGAGCGCACGCTCAACTACATAGAGGGCCGCTTCGGCTAGACCGGTACGTCATCGCTCTCGCGCTCGCGTGGCAAACTGTCCTTTGAGTTTGAACCTGGGGGTGGGATGGGCAAGGAATTGTGGCAGGAGTCGGCCTCGAGGCTGGCTGAGCTCATACGAACGGGTTCGGTGACCTCGCGCGATGTCGCCGAGGCGCACTTAGAGCGCATCGAACTCGTCAATACCCAGGTCAACGCCGTCGTGGAAGTGCGTCCCGACGAGGTCCGGGCCGCCGCCGACGCCGCCGACGCCACCGTGAGGTCCGGCGCACCGCTCGGTCCGCTTCACGGCGTGCCTTTCACGGCCAAGATCAATATCGACGTCGCGGGCTACGTCACCAACGAAGGCGCGGTGGCGTTGAAGGACCTGATGGCCTACGAGGACGCCCCGACGGTCGAGCGCATGCGCGCCGCCGGTGGCGTGATGCTGGCCCGCACCAACATGCCCGATCTCGGCCTTCGCATGAACACTGAGTCGGCCCTGTATGGCTCAACCCACAATCCGTGGCGTCTCGAACGCACGGTGGGCGGGTCCTCCGGTGGCGAAGCGGCCGCCATCTCGTCGGGCATGAGCCCGATTGGCCTGGGTAACGACCTCGGAGGATCCCTGCGCAGCCCGGCCTACGCGTGCGGCATTGCATCGATCAAGCCATCGCGAGGACGGGTGCCGGATCGAAATCCGAGCGACGTCTTCGATCAGCCGATCAACTCACAGATCATGACAGCCCAGGGCGTGCTGGCTCGACACGTCGGTGACGTGCGTCGGGGCTTGGAAGTCGTCATGGGGGCCCATCGACGCGATCCCCAGTCAATCGATGCGCCACTGCGGGGCCGGGACGTCGCTCGACGCGTTGCGCTGGTGCCCGCGCCCTCCGGCGGGGCCAACGATCCCGACGTCGTCGAAGGAGTGCGCGTGGCCGGCCGGGCGCTCGAGGCCGCTGGCTACGAGGTGGAGGAGATCGAGCCGCCGATGGTGTTCGAAGCATGCTTGGCGTGGGCCGAGCTTCAATTGATGAGCCTGAGGGTGACCAAGCCGTTGCTCGATGCAGTGCTGGGCGACGACGCTCGGCGTTTCCTCGAGCTGACCGACATCGATTGGCCGGCCTTCACCACGGAGTCGCTGTTCGTCATGCACCAGAGTCGCTGGCGCGTGGCGAGCGCGTGGCGCGCTTTCCTGAGCGACTATCCGCTCATCGTCGGACCGACGTGGACCCAGCCGCCTTTCGCGCTGGGCTACGACATCGTCGACGCGGAGTCGGCCCTCAAGGTGGTGGAGATGGTCCGCTTCACGCTGCCCGCGAACCTCCTGGGGTTGCCCGCCGCGTGCGTGCCGACCGGCACGGCCAATGGGCTGCCGACGGGCGCGCAGATCATCGGGGACCTCCTGCGCGAAGACCTTTGCCTCGACGCGGCGCAGGTGATCGAGGACGCCGTCGGGGTTCTGACGCCTATCGATCCGCGGGACTGAGATGCCGCCTCGGATCCGACCAATCGAGCCAGATGACGTGGCGGCGGCGGTCAGGGTGATACTCGGCGGTTCGAATGCACCGGAGCACGAGGACCCTCGAGAGACGGCGGCGTACTGGGCCGCGGTAGAGGAGACCCGTGAACGCCGAGGCGACGTGCTGGTGGCCGAAGTGGACGGCGAGGTCGCGGGCGTGTGCCAGGTCCTCATCCTCCAGCATTTCCAGCACACCGGCGGCTGGTGCTGCGAGGTCGAGAGCGTGCACGTGCGTGACGACGTGCGAAGCCGGGGGATCGGCGCGGCGCTCATGGCAGCGGCCGAGGCCTTGGCGATCGAGCGGGGCTGTTACCGGGTGCAGTTGACGAGCAACACGAAACGAGAGGACGCGCACCGCTTCTATCGACGACTCGGCTACTCGCAGTCCCACCAAGGTTTTAAGAAGCTCCTTGACGCGCAGTAATTGGTGAGTGGTCGAGGCAGCCGCTCAAAACTTTGCTCCGAGTGAACGGATGGACGCTGCACACGTTGGGGCGGGGCCGTTCGCGCTGGTTGCTCCAAGTGGGCGAACTGGGTGGCGTTGAATATTTGTATCCATTTCGTCGGCGGGTTCAGGGGGTCAACGCAACGTTCGGTGAGTCAACCTTAATGGATTGACCTAACCGAAGGAGTAGCGCGTGACCGCTCACTTGACAACTTTCCAACGAGCGTTGGCTCGCCGATTGCGTGCGAAGGGAATGAGCCTTCGCGATATCGCCAAGGAAGTTGGTTGCAGCCATTCGGGGATCGACGTGATGCCGCGCGGGCAGTCTCGTGAGGCCAAACCAGACCAGTGGACCCCGCGGCTGGGGCGTCTCACGGCGAGTGACCGCGAAGAGATTCTGCTCGGGCTGCAACGCGACGAGTCAATGAGCGCGATCGCCAGGTCCCTCGGCAAATCACCTTCGACGGTGACCAGAGAAGTGAAGGCCAACGGGGGTCGCGACGCCTATCGGGTGTGGCCGGCCCACGTTCGTGCTCGCGAGTGCACGCTTCGACCAAAGCCCTCAAAACTCATCAAGGGCCCACTGTGTGACAAGGTGACCCAGTGGCTGAAGAAGCTGTGGTCACCAGAGGAGATCGCTAATCGACTACGTCGCGACTTTCCAAGTGACCCCTCGATGCAGGTGAGTCCCGAGACCATCTACCAGTCGCTCTACGTCCAAGGACGCGGTGAACTACGCCGGGAGCTTGCCCGCTGCTTGCGTTCGGGACGAGCGAAGCGTCGACCTCAGGGAGGAGTCAAAAAGGCGGGCCCCGTGGCGAACATGGTGATGATCAGCGAACGTCCCGCCGAAGTCGAGGACCGCGCGGTGCCCGGCCACTGGGAGGGTGACCTCATCATTGGCAAGGGTGGCGCGAGCGCGGTTGGAACCCTGGTCGAACGCACCACGCGATTCCTCTTGCTCTTGCACTTGGAGAACGATCACGGTGCACTAGCGGTCGAAGAGGCAATGCGCAAGGCCATCACCACGTTGCCCAAAGAGCTCATGCGCTCAATCACTTGGGACCAAGGAAGCGAAATGGCCAGCCACTTGAACTTCACTATCGCCACCGGTGTGCCCATCTATTTTTGCGACCCACATTCGCCCTGGCAGCGAGGATCGAACGAGAACACGAACGGACTCCTGCGACAGTATTTACCCAAAGGCACCGACCTATCGAAGCACTCCGCCAACGACCTCAAAGCAATTCAGCGAAGCCTCAACGGACGGCCTCGCAAGACTCTCGGCTATATGATGCCAGAGGAGAAACTCGCCGAGCTCGTTGCGCTGTCTACTTGAAACCGCCCCCAATGTTGTGAAAAGTTGTGTTGCTGTTGTCGAAGTGTCCGATTGACACCGTGATAGACCTCCCCCGATTGTTCGAATAAGGGGGACTGCTGTGACAGAGCGCACTGACACAAAATTAAAAGGTAATTTTGTATCCCGGTCCGCAGCTTTCTTTCGAAATAGGCGATTACTCGTCATCGCTGTAGCAGGACTCTGTTTGATTGTGACGGCGGGAACCATTGCCGGGGCCTCCGCCAGGGGAGCAGGAAAAGCTCCTTTGCCCGCGACGTCATCGAACTCCACAACTTCAACAGGACAGTGGACGATGCCCTCCAATGAAGTCGATACACCTGTAGTGCTCACCCCTGGCGGTGCGACCAGTGGAAACGGGGCATTTAACGCTGTCTCGTGCCCGACAACTTCATTATGTGTTTCCGTCGGAGGCGACGCCACTCTGAGCGCCGTAGCCGCCGTCTCCACCAATGGCGGGAGCAGTTGGAGCCCAACCGAAATCACCTCTGGTTTGCCACAACTCAACGCGGTGAGTTGTTGGAGCCCTTCAAATTGTGTGGCCGTCGGTGAGGGCTACGTTGTTTCGTCGAGCGACGGTGGCAATACGTGGACACCGAATGCTATTCCGACTCCTAACACGACGCTGCTCGGCGTGAGTTGTCCCAGTTCCACGATCTGCGTGAGCGCTGGCGTGACACCCGGCAATGAAGGTCCGTACGGTGGTGAATTGCTCTATTCCACGGACGGCGGGAGCACGTGGAACGCGGGGTCGTCCTCGAGTCCGATTGAGGCACTGGGGTCAGTGGATTGTCCCACGACGACGTTCTGCGTAGCAGTCGGTGCGCAAATTCTGGTCAGCAGCGACGGGGGCCAAACCTGGTCGGAACAATTCGTCAACGGCGGCACCGGCGTCCTGCGCTCAGTGTCGTGTTCGTCGTCGTCCGACTGCGTCGCCATCGGGGCCAATCCCTTGGGCCTGAAGGACCAGAACGCGGGAGCAAACGAGGTCGTTACTTCCGATGGTGGGGCCACGTGGAAGTCAGTTGCGGCGCCCGCCAAATCGTCAACGCTGAACGCCATCTCCTGTGCGAACGGTGATGAGTGTGTGGTCAGTGGACCGTCCCTCACCGGTGGCGCCGCCCCGGAGTGGTCGAGCTCGGACAATGGCAACACCTGGACCAGCGCGAAATTGCCGTCAGGCGTCAACGCTGTCAGTTCGCTGAGCTGTACCTCGTCGTCATCCTGCGTGTTCATTGGGTTGCAAGGTTCGACCCCGGTCGCGGGTAGCTTCACGAGCGGTTCACCGGGGAGCGATTCATCGGTCTCTTCGTCGATCGAGTCGACGGTAGCGGGTTCATGATGAAGATGACCGCAATCCGAACCTTTCGACCGCGCCAACTCTGCCTGAACGTCGTTAGGGCGCTGCGATCGGCGTTCACGCCCCTCGTTGCAGTCATTCTCGTTGCCAGCACCATTGCTCTGGGTACGCTGTTGGATGGAGTCAACGCGTCCGCCGCGACTGCCCTTCACGGGGCGCCTGCCGCGGGCCGTACCAGTGTCGTGCGGCCCCACTTCACGACGACGTATCCAATCTACACCGCGGGTGAGCTCTATGGTGGCTCGAACTCGGCTGCCGTCTGTTACACGTGTGAAGCTGCCAACATCACCGGCACCGCGCCGCCCTCGGAGTCACTCGACGCCGGTAGTGGCGTCAACACGCTATCCGGTGACTATTCAACGACTAACCCAATCTTCGGTTCCTCGCCGTCAACGGATCTTTCGCTCTCACTCACGTACGACGCACAACTCGCTCAGGCTGAGGTGGCGGCCGGTGGCGCGTCGGGCGAGTTCGGCGTCGGATGGAGTTCCAACTTTGACTCGTCCGTGACTCCCCAAAGTGGCTACTATCCAACGAGCGCAGTGACCGTCAATCAGATCAACGGTTCTCAAGCGACCTTCAACCAGTCGGCGAGTGGCGGAACGTCGACGTCGTGTCCGAGCGGGGACAACCCCAATACTTACGAGTACACCGCGGCGCCGAGTGGATTGACCTCCAACGACCAGTGGTGCGCCCTCGCCAGTGTTCAAGGACAACTCTTGAACTCCGACGATTCCGAGTTTCTCTTTCAAACCAACGGTGGGCAAAATTGGCAGTGGTACAACTGGAACGGGAGTCTGGCAGGCGAGACGACGCTCGCACCTGGTCGAGGCAAGAGTTCTGCTGGTGTCATTTACGACGTGGCGCCGAGTGGCCTTAGTGCAAGCCCGCCTTGTCCGACCACGACCTACGAGTGTACCGACGTCCGATCATACGGCGACGATTCTTCTACCCCGTTGTACATCATCGAAGCCCTGAACTTGTCCGGTCAAGTGACGACGGTGTACGACCCCTCGGGCGTTACCTACGCGCTGACCTATGACACCCACACCAATTTGAAGAGTGTTGAGAGTTATGCCAACCAGACCAGTCCCAGCACGTGGTACTACGTCTACGACACCACCCAGGCCAGTCCCCGCAGCAGTGATCTCACTGAGGTCTACGACCCCGACTCGGGTGCCACGTCCTCGACGGGTTTCAGCTCTGGCGCCGCTCACTCCAACGCCATCGTCTATAACAACTCGGGCACCGATTCGGGCATGGTGAGTTCGGTGACCGACGGCACCGGAGTGACGACGTCCTACAGTTACGCGGACGCTTGCGCCACCGGCCAGTGCGTCGCGACCAACGCAGCTCAGCAGACGACGGTGACCTACCCGGCCCAGGTGCCCTGTCCCAGTTGTGCCGCCGCATCTCCCGTCGAGGTCGATAGTTACGTCGGTGGCGTCGAAAGTTCAACGTCATTGGGATCTAGCAGTAATTCCCACAACAATGAGACTTGGAGCTACAGCTGGAACATGGGCTACGGAGCCGCGAACTCGACCGAGACCATCACCTATCCGAATTCCCTAGCGGGCGGCACCGCTCCCACTGCGTCGATCATTTTAGATCCGGAGCAGAATGTCATCTCGACCACCAACGCGCGCGGCGACGTCGCGACGTCGGCGTACAACGATTCGGGGAGTATTTCGAATCAGCTGCTGTGGAG